>CAZGIZ010000109.1:0-15907 GCA_964526655.1 uncultured Desulfobacteraceae bacterium
GGCTGGCCGTATTTCTTTCTCTCCTTCATCCTGGGATCTCTCGTCATCAAATCCGCTTTTTTCAATGGGATACGAAACTCGGGATTGATATTCACCAGGGCGCGGCTGATACCGTGCCTTATGGCGCCGGCCTGGCCGGATATGCCTCCGCCCTTTACGTTAATAGTAATATCATATTTCCCAATGGTATCGGTCAGTTCAAGCGGCTGTTTGATTAGCTCCCTTCCCGATACCCTGGTCATATAGTCTTCCACTTGTCTATTATTTATTAATATGGAACCCTTACCCGGTTTCATCCAGACACGAGCAATGGCAGTCTTTCTCTTGCCAACAGCGTGGTATGTCTCTTCAGCCATTCAATCCTCCTAAATCTCCAGTTTTTCGGGCCCTTGGGCCTGGTGAGGGTGATCGGAACCGGCGTATATCTTTAGCTTTTTCAATTGCCTGCGTCCAAGACTGTTTTTCGGCAGCATTCGCTTGACTGCCAGGCGTAAAACCTCATCCGGCCTCTTTTCAAGCAATTTTTTGGCGGAAATCTGCTTCAATCCTCCTACATAACCTGTATGCCTGTAATATATCTTATTGTCCCATTTGGAGCCTGTCAGGGCGACCTTGTCGGCGTTAACAACTACTATAAAGTCTCCTGTGTCGGCATGGGGAGTAAAGATCGGTTTATGCTTTCCTCGCAGCCGTATTGCAATCTGGCTCGCCAGCCTGCCTAAAATCCTGTCCGTGGCATCAACCAGATACCACTTTTTTTCAATTTCATGTTCTTTTGCAACAAATGTCTTCATTTTCAATATATCCTGAATCTAAAAAATCAAAATTTATCTTACTAAGCTAATTTGATGGCATCTGTCAAGTTATTTTTCCTTTGCATTTCTGTTAATATATCAGATTGGGGATTTGGAAATCAATGCCCTTTTAATGTATCATATACATATTTCCTCGTTAAATATTGACAAGTGATGGATATCGCATCTAATATTTCTGGATCCGGCGGGTATGGTTACCCGTTCTACTATTTTAGTTGCGGCCGAAATATGTTTGAATCCATAACGTTAGCCGACATCCATAAAAAACATAAAAGAATATTGAGAAAGCCGTCCAGCACAAGGGCCGTCACCTGGATAATAGAGGAAAAAGGGGTAAGGGCTGTTGTTAAGGATTTTTCCCTGAACAGATTACTCTATCGAAACATTATTGGCAGGTTTCTGATCTGGAGAGAAAGAAAGGCCTACCGTAGACTGAAAGGCCTCGAAGGCATCCCCGCCCTTTACCGGACTATCAACGGTCTTGCCCTGGTTATTGAAGAAATTCCAGGCAAAAACCTGGAATCCATCAAAGACCTGAAACAACTGCCCGCCCACTTTTTTATGGACCTGACCGCCCTAATTGAAAGGATCCACGGGCGAGGCCTGGCCCACTGCGATCTTAAGAGGGCCCCAAACATCATCCTGGGGAATGATGGAAGGCCTTATATAGTGGACTGGTCCTCCTCAATATCCGAAAGGGAGTTCAGGTTCTTCCCTTTCCATCTCATATACCGAAGATTTACCCGGGATGACATAGACGCTGTTATAAAAATCAGGCTCAAATATTGCCCGGAGTGCGTAAGCCCTGAAGAGAAATTTCAATACCATAATCGCTCAAATGCCGAGAGACATATAAGGGCCTTAAGGGATAGGGCCAGGGATCTCCTTAAAAAGATCGCATAAGAGTCCTGTAGCAGCTATCTAAATCTCCTAAAAGGCCAGCGTTTGCGATTTCTGAATTTTCTTCGGCCGGGATAAAAATACCGGGCTCTCCGCCGGGGGGCCAAGTCAACCAGAATTTTCTCAGCCGAATCCCTGTCTATGGCCAGTCTGATCAGACCATGCCCTACGATAATCCTGCCCTCACCATTATTATTAATGACCTCTATGTGATCTCCTGATCGAAAACCCATGGAGATTAATCTCGCCTTGTCTTGCTTCTCACCTATCATCTCCCTGATAATTACCTCTTCCCCCCCTTTTGCCCTGGAAAGTGGCGTTAATACGTCCCTTTCTTCCAGGCATTGGTCACAGAGGCCATATATCTCCATTTTGTGCTGAAGCATATGGAACCCGTTTTCAGCCGCTATCCTTTCCTGCATTATCTCCAGATCATTATCACTGAATTCAATTATCTTTCCGCACTTGGTGCAGATCATATGGTCATGATGCTTGCCGAGATGCCTGTGCTCATATCGCGGTGGTTGCCCTTCAAAGGTCTTCTTTTGGGCAAAACCCTGATTAACCCACCTATTCAAACACATTTTTACAAAATCCGAATCGTATTCAAAGCCCCTGTCCCTTAAAAGGGAAATGAATTCCTCCAGGGTTACATGATCCTCCGTGTCCAGAAAGGCATCAATAATATTAAGCCTGTCTTCAACCCTCCCAATGCCGTCACTCTCGATCAGGGTTCGAAAGTTCTTTTTCTCGTAGCTGTTATTATTTGTCATTACTTTCTGTTATCCTTTAACTTGTATCCATCCAGAAACTGTCAGTTTCTGGATGGAGCTTTCAGCGGTCAGCGATCAGCAGTCAGCCAACCTTTCGTTTTTAATGTCTTTTGTTGATAGCTGAATGCTGATAGCTGATAGCGCGAATCCAAAAACGATAGTTTATGGATGAGCACTAACTTTTTTTTCTGCTCTACAATCAGGGCAATAGCCGGTTATATCGAGGCGATGGTCAATGATCTCAAACCCATTTTCTTCACCGAGACGCCTCTCCAGGTCTCTTAAACTTTCATCAACAAATTCAACAACTTTACCACATTTAACGCATCGAAGATGGCAGTGATGCCCATGACCGTATATGTGTTCATAGTGCATGTGCCCGTCTTCAAGCCATACATCTTTGATCAATCCGCACTCCATGATAAGGGGTATATTCCTATAGATTGAGGCCTTGGATATCTTGCTGCCCTTACGACGAAGCCGCAGATACAACTCATCAACGTCAAAATGGTCGTGGTTTGAGAAAATCTCCTCTATTATCTCTTCCCTTTCAGGGGTGTTTCTGAGCCCTTTGCTCGTAATAAAGGACCTAAACAGCTGGATTTCACCACCCATTACGCCCTCCTATTGCAATTTAGTATCAACAATAATAACAGGGATTCCAAATGTCAACAGAATTTGGCCCAAATAGAGCGGTTCCCGGTTCAAGGTTCAGCGTTCATGGGGTGTGAAACTTGAATTTCTTACTGTCAATCAATCGCGTGTTAAAATATTATTTTCGCTTACGCAACTCCTCTATCAGATATGGAGTCTTTATCCTTTAACCTGTTAACCGTGAACTGTGAACCGCTCAACATGGGTTTGGGAATGATTTTTATTGTCACCCTTCGTTTCATTAATGTATATCATGTAAATCCTATCAACCCGAATTTTCATGTTATATTGTTTGATATTTGTGATTTTGAAGCAGGAAATTCCCTTCGAGGGTTGAAGATCATTAAATAGGGATTAAGTTATAGAAACTTTGCCATCAAAGGAGACTATTTTGGAAGAGAGAGACATAATAATTATCGGTTCAGGACCTGCGGGTCTGACGGCGGCAGTATACTGTGGACGAGCAGGTTATAAACCGCTCATAATCGAGGGCGTCCCGGCCGGAGGGCAGCTGTTGACTACAACCGAGGTGGAGAACTTTCCCGGCTTCCCTGAGGGTATTTCAGGACCTGACCTGATAATTAACATGAGAAAACAGGCTCAGAAATTCGGGACTGAATTCCTGATGAAGGACGCGACTTCCGTTGATCTGAAGACCTACCCCTTCAAGATCCAGGCGGAAGACACCGATTTTTCGGCCAGGGCCCTGATTATCGCGACCGGCGCCCAGGCCAGGTACCTTGATCTCCCTTCCATACATGCCTTTAGGGGCAAGGGGGTGTCCGCCTGCGCCACCTGTGACGGGTTTTTCTTTAAGGACAGCATCATATATGTCATCGGAGGGGGAGACACCGCTGCTGAAGAGGCATTGTATCTGACAAAATTCGGTAAGGAGGTAAATATAGTTCACAGGAGAGATAAACTCCGTGCTGAAAAATACATGCAGGAGAAGCTGTTTGCCAACCCTAAGATAAATATCATCTGGGACTCGGTGGTCGTTGATTTAAAGGGTTCTGAAAATGGTGTCGTTGGAAAGATTGTAATAAAGAACGTCAAGACAGGTGAGCTTACGGAAAGGGTGGCCGATGGTATCTTCATGGGAATAGGCAACAGTCCGGCGACCGAGTTATTTAAAGGACAGATTGATCTTGATCAAAACGGATATATAATTTGTAGAAATGGGGCAAAAACCAGCGTGGAAGGTGTCTTTGCCGCAGGAGACGTCAGAGATCCCCATTTCCGCCAGGCTGTTGCCGCGGCAGGGACAGGGTGTAAGGCAGCAATTGAAGCGGACAGGTTCTTGCAGGGTACGGGATAGTCCTGTTGACAAAGGTCAAAACCCATGTTAATTCATTAATAAAATCGCTTTGCGATTCTATATAATGCGGCTTCGCCGCTATAAAAATCGAAGCAGAAAGCTATCGAGTTAGAAGGAGACAAAATATGGCAGACATAATGGAAGTGAGTGATGATTCTTTTGATTCGGAAATAATAAATTCGGAATTACCGGCCATGGTTGATTTTTGGGCGGAATGGTGCGGACCGTGTAAGATGGTCAGTCCAGTGGTGGAAGAATTGGCCGGGGAATATAAAGGAAAGATAAAGGTCGCCAAGATGGATGTCGATCACAATCGTCAGACTCCCGCCAGGTTTGGCATAAGAAATATCCCGACGCTCATCCTTTTCAAGGGTGGCGAAGTTGTCAATACCATTATCGGCGCCCAGCCCAAAAGTTCTATTGAGAACGAATTAAAAAAGCTTTTATAGGCCCCTGTTTTCTCCAGTCATCGGCCACAATGAAATGGGGGATCCTCCAGGATCCCCCATTAACTTGACGTTTTAGAATTTCAACAACCAATTGGAATCATATAGGTTCTAATGGCGTCTTGCTGATGCCATGCACATGTAATGGTGGAACAAAGGAAAAGGGCTATGAATGGAACGAATTCGATCATCAGATATGCCATAGTAGTTTTTACCCTGATCTTTCTCCTTAATGGATGCGCCCTTTATAACCGGTTTTTCGGGGAAAAAAAAGAAGACAAGAGCGCTGAAGAGCTGATGAACGAAGGCATAGAAAGCCTGGAAAAAGGTAATTACACTGCCGCCACAGAGGCCTTTCAGGCCTTAAAGGATAGATACCCTTACAGCAGTTTTGCCATCACGGCCGAACTGAAGATGGCCGATTCCCTGTATAACAGATCGGAATTCGATTCAGCCTACGACGCCTATGACGAGTTTGAAAAGCTCCACCCCAGAGATAAAAACATCCCCTATGTCATCTACCAGAAGGGAATGTGCCACTTTCGGCAGGTAAAGAGCATCGATCGGGACCAGTCTCATACCCTGAAGGCGAAAGAGGAATTTGAGAGGCTTATAAAGAGGTTTCCAAGGGAAGATTATGCCAATAACGCGAGGAAAAACATAAGGGAATGTCTTATCTATCTCGCTGAATATGAACTATATGTGGGCAACTTCTACTTCAAGATGGGTAAATACGAGGCCGCCCTGGATAGATATACCTATCTCATTAATAACTACCCTGATATGGGCCAGTATCACGAGGCCCTGGAACGTATAAGCAGGTGTAAAGAGAAACTGGCCCAAGAAGAGGAAGAGTCTAAATAATCTCAAACACGGCCTCAAGGGCCTTTCCCAGCATCTCAGGCCTGTTCCCACCGCCCTGGGCCATGTCCGGCCTGCCGCCGCCTTTCCCGCCGACCATTTCCGACAGCCGTTTTATTATCTCTCCGGCCTTGAATCGATCTGTGAGATCCTTTGTGACAATGGATATCAGCATAACCTTTCCGTCCTTCTCACTTCCAAGGACAATAATGCCTGATCCGAGTCTTTCCTTTATCCGGTCGGCGTAGTCACGCAACTCCTTTGGCGAATCCGCCTCGATTTTGGTCGCGAGGGCCTTGATCCCTTTAACCTCTTTCACCCCTGAAAGCAGGTCCCTTGAATGCCCGGACAGGAGTTTTGACTTGAGCGATTCTACCTCTTTGTCTTTCTGTTTCAGATCCTTTAGGAGCAGTTCCACCCTCTCCCTTAGCTGGCCCCTGGTGGTCTTCAGGATCAAGGCCAAATCCCTTAGCTCATTTTCTTGCTCCTGAACTTGTTCGAACGCCTTCTTTCCTGTCAAGGCCTCTATTCGTCGCACATTGGCCCCAACCGCGCTTTCGCTTGTTATAAGGAAGAGCCCTATGTCTCCCGTCCTTTCAGTGTGGGTCCCACCGCATAATTCCTTGCTTACGCCCCCACCTACGGTAATCAGCCTGACTCTTTCACCATATCTTTCTTCAAATATGGCCATTGCCCCCGTTTCCATGGCCTCCGCCCTTGACATCTCTTCCGTGGAGACAGGCAGGTTTTCCCTGATGCGCTGGTTGACAAGGGCCTCCACCTCATTTAACTTTTCCTGACCTACCTGGGTGAAATGACTGAAGTCAAACCTGAGCCTTTCCGGTGATACAAGAGAACCCGCCTGTTTTACATGATCGCCGAGGACCTCCCTCAATGCAGCGTGCAGCAGGTGGGTAGTGGTATGGTTGAGGGCGGTGGCCTTTCTCCTGTCCTCGTCCACCCTGGCCTCTACCTCATCTCCCACTGAGATGGATCCCTTTTCCACCCTGCCCCTGTGGACGATTATTTCCCCGCCGAATTTCAGCGTGTCGATCACCTGAAATCTCATTCCTTCATTGATCAGCCATCCCCTGTCTCCAACTTGGCCGCCCGCTTCACCATAGAAACTGGTCTTGTCCAGTATTATCTCCACGCCGTCCCCTTCTCCGGCGAGGGACAATTCCTTTCCCTCACTGATTATGGATACAACCTTTGATCTTACGTTAAGGCTATGGTACCCCTTAAATTCACTGGCAACGCCCCTTGCCCCAATCCTGCGATAAACCTCCGGGACCTCATCCTCACCGCTCCCCTTCCATGACTCCTGTGACTGGCTCCTCTGCTGGGCCATCGCTTTTTGATAACCCTTGAGGTCGACCTTCAGATCTTCATCCCGGGCCACATCCTCAACTATATCCAAAGATAGTCCATAGGTGTCATAAAGTTTAAAGGCCAGGAGGCCCGGAATAGTGTCCTCCCCCTTATCCCTTAATTCGTCTATCTCTTCCTTCAGTATCTTCATGCCATAATAGAGGGTGTCGGCAAATCTCTTTTCCTCGTTTATGACAACTCCCTCTATAAAGGACCTCGACCTCACCAGTTCGCCGTAGTCTTGACCCATTATATCTATCACCTTATCCGCGACGTGATGGAAAAAGGGCTCTTTCATGCCAAGGACCTGCCCATACCGGATAGCCCTTCTTATTATCCGCCTCAGCACATAGCCCCTCCCCTCGTTTGAGGGCATCACCCCGTCGCCTATCAGGAAGGCGGCGGCACGGGCGTGATCTGAAATTACCCTGAAGGACAGATCCTGTCTCCTGTCGCCCCCGTAGCCTATTCCGCATATGTCTTCCATCCTGCCTATGAGCCCGGTGAAGAGGTCCGTATCATAGTTGGAAGTCACGCCCTGGACCACAGCGGCTATCCTCTCAAGCCCCATGCCAGTGTCAATATTCGGCCTTGGCAGGGGAGTAAGGTTCCCCTCAAGATCGCGATCGAACTGGGTAAACACCAGATTCCAGACCTCAAGGTACCTGTCGCAGTCGCACCCCGGGGCGCATTCCGGCTTGCCGCAGCTCAGAGAATCTCCCTGATCGAAAAGGATCTCCGAACATGGCCCGCAGGGACCTGTCTCGCCCATGGCCCAGAAATTATCCTTTTCACCCAGCCTGACAATCCTGTCCGATGAAATTCCCACCTCTTTTTCCCAGATTTTGTGGGCCTCTTCATCATCCTTATAGATAGAGACATACAGCCTTTCCGAATCGAGCCCATACCCTTCGATTAAAAGCTCCCATGCCCACAGGATGGCTTGTTCCTTAAAGTAATCGCCGAATGAAAAATTTCCCAACATCTCAAAAAATGTGTGGTGTCTTGCCGTATAGCCCACGTTTTCAAGATCGTTGTGTTTTCCTCCCGCCCTCACGCATTTCTGGGAAGTGGCGGCCCTTGTATAACTCCTCTTCTCCTCTCCCAAAAAGAGGCCCTTGAACTGAACCATCCCTGCGTTGGTAAAGAGGAGGGTCGGATCATCCCTCGGGATAAGTGATGAACTGGGGACCACCTCGTGATCCCTGTCCCTGAAAAATTCCAGGAACTTGCTTCTGATCTCCCTGTGATTCATGCATTAATCCTTTGATTCCTTTGAATCCCCGCTTCCGGAAACCCGGTCCTGTTTCTTAATTCCCGTCTTCTCCCTTACAAGATCGGCGATGCGGTTCTTTATATCTTCGTTCTCAGTGAGAAACTTTTTCACGTTCTCTCTTCCCTGCCCTATCCTTTCACCCTCAAAGGTGTACCAGGCCCCGCTCTTTTCGACGATCTCAAGGGAGACCCCGAGGTCAAGGATATCTCCCTCTTTTGAGATGCCGTGCCCGTAGATAATGTCAAACTCCGCGTCCTTGAAGGGCGGGGCTATCTTATTTTTGACCACCTTGACCTTGGTCCTGTTGCCCACTATCTCTGTCCCGTCCTTGATTGCACCGATCCTCCGGATGTCCAGACGCTGGCTTGCGTAAAATTTCAGGGCATTTCCGCCAGTGGTGGTCTCCGGGCTTCCGAACATGACGCCGATCTTCATCCTTATCTGGTTGATAAATATCACGCAGGTCCTTGATTTGCTGATGGTCGCGGTCAGTTTCCTGAGGGCCTGCGACATGAGCCTCGCCTGGAGACCCATGTGCTGATCCCCCATTTCACCCTCTATCTCGGCCCTGGGCACGAGTGCGGCCACTGAATCTATTATGAGAACATCAATGGCGCCGCTCCTGACCAGGATCTCCGCGATATCCAATGCCTGCTCCCCTGTATCCGGCTGAGAGACCAGGAGGCTGTCCACATCCACGCCCAGTTTCCTCGCATATCCCATATCAAGGGCGTGTTCCGCGTCGATGAAGGCCACCATGCCGCCCTTGGCTTGGGCCTCACTCGCTATGTGAAGGGCAAGTGTCGTCTTTCCTGAAGATTCCGGTCCGAATATCTCAACCACTCTTCCCCTGGGCACCCCGCCGATGCCAAGGGCCAGATCAAGGGCAAGGGAGCCGGTCGAGATGGCCGGTATTTCCACGACCTTGTCCTCGCCCATCTTCATGATGGATCCACGGCCAAATTGCCTCTCTATCTGAGAAATGGCCTGCTCGACCGCCTTGTTCCTGTCAATAAGATCTGCCATGTCAACACCCCCTGTGTCTTCTGTTAGTTATCAAAAAATGTAACCTTTTTCTACAAAGCCTAAGATTCTGTCATTCCTGCCCCGCATCAAGTGCGGGGGCGGGAATGACGATAGAACCAGTAGAATATTTCTTCAAAATCCATGTAGTTATAGAGAACTTTGGACTCTAAGGTTCTTTCAGTCAATCATGCCTTTAGCAGTGGCCAGGATTTAAGTATTGTGTATTCCGCTCCTCCAGGTTTCAACTCGCTCTTAAAAAGTACGAGTTCACTCGTCATGCAGATGGGGCTTTCAAGCCCCCTATAGCGCGCGATAATATCCTCCAGGCCGGGGGCCCTTTTACCAGGGGTTCGAAATCTCCCCAGGGTCAGATGGGGCTTGAACATCCTCTTTTCTTCCTTTATTCCGAAGGGCCTGAGCATCTCCTGTAGTCCGTCCCTCAGGGATGCCATCCTCTCCAGGTCACCATCAAGTCCCAGCCACAGGACCCTGGGCCGCTGTACGCTGGGGAAAACCCCGAAACCCTTTAATGAGATTTCAAAGGGGCTGAAGCCGCTGCAAACCTCTTCTATGGCCTCTTCCATTTCCGGGATATCTTCCGACCTGATGTTGCCCATAAATACCACTGTAAGGTGTATGTTGTCCACCTTAACCCACCTTACATTTAAGGATGACATCATGACCTCTTCCGAGACCCTTGTGACCATATCTTTAATGCCGGGAGGCAGTTCAAAGGCCAGGAATGAACGGATCGCCATTCAGATACCTCCTGATCCAGTCAAGGGCCATTGTTGCGCTGTTATATTTGATCTGCTCCCTATTACCGTGGAACAGATATCCTTCCGATAAGAGGTCCTTTTCCGTGGCAAGCCCGATAAACACCGTGCCCACGGGTTTCTCCTTGCTTCCGCCCTCAGGGCCCGCAATACCTGTTACGGCAAGGCCTATGCTGGACTTGAAAAGTTTTTTGGCTCCTTCCGCCATCTCCCGCACTGTCCGGTCACTTACCGCACCATACTCCCTTATGGTCCCCACCGAGACATTGAGGAGATCAATCTTGGACCTGTTGCTATATACAATCACGCCGCCCAAAAAATAGCCGGAACTCCCGGGCACATTGGTCAGGAGGTTTCCTATGAGCCCGCCCGTACAGGATTCGGCCACCGAGATCGTGAGATCCTTGCCAGCCAGCATATCCCCGATTATTTTCTCCGTGCCTCTTTCTGGAATGGCATAAACAAAAGGGCCAAGGAAATCCATCAACTCTTTTTCCCGTTGACTGGGCCCGGTATCCGTTCCTCCCCTGTCATCCCCCGCCAGCCTGACGCTGATATAATCCTCAAGTGGGCCTGAAGAGATTTCCCACTTGATGCCGCTTTTCCCTGCGAAAAAATCCTCTACAATCCTTGTCAGGAATGATTTATCGATCCCGAAAACCTTTAATACCCTTTGTCCCTTTAAAGGCTTAATCATAATAATGTCTCGGAATTTGTATAACTTATTAAGACTAATAGCTCTTATGGTGGGCAGAGATTCTGCCTCACACGGGGAATAAGGTATTACAGTGTACAAATATTTGGGATTTATGCAACTAAATCCCGAGGATTTAATGACCTATCCGCCCCCAAGCGGGAGAAGGTATATCTCCACCTTGTCCCCGTCCTTTAAAGCTGTATCCAGGGCGGACGGGTAAAACCAGATTTCTTTACCGTTCAGGATTATCTCAAGGGCCTCTTCAGGCTCACCAGTCTCCGGGTCAAGGAATGTAAAATTCGTCTGCCCCCCCATATGCCGGAGGAGATCTCCGACAGTATTGATTCCTTCCGGCAAGGTCATCATCTCAGAGCCCGGATCCTGAAGCGCGAAACATGTCTGAAGTCTTATCTCTATTCCCATAATATCGCCCTTATAGGGCTAGAATATAGGGGATATCCATTGTCTTTATCCAGATAGTGCTCATTCATAAAGTAAACTGTATAAGTTAAGTATTAATTATCATCATTTTTCATTTTATTCCACATGCATTGCTGGGATTTCAGGGGAAAAACATCAAATAAAAATCTTGACACTTAAGATGCGAAGCATTAATTAATTTAAACAGTATCATAAGTTACTTCTTTTTTTAGCACTCCCTATATATGAGACTCCAAAGGATTCATCAAATTCATATATCAGTATTAAAGGTTTAAACGAAGGATCAACGATGAATATGGATAGGGCCGTTTTGAGTCTGGATAAAATCTGTAAGAGTTTCGGCGGCCTCCATGTCCTCATTGACGTAGACTTGACCGTGGGCAAAAAGGAGATCGTGGGTCTTATCGGCCCTAACGGGGCCGGAAAGTCGACGCTCTTCAACGTCGTGACATCCTTCTACCGGCCGGATAAAGGAGAAGTCTACCTGGAAGGTCACAGGATTACAGGTCTCGCGCCGCACAAGGTATGCCGTCTCGGCATTGCGCGGACATTTCAGCTCGTAAAGACCTTCCTCAAGATGACGGTTTTCGAGAACATCATGGTAGGCGCCGTGTATGGACACAAGAGCAAAGGTGCCAGGAAAAGGGCCGAGGAGGCCATGGAGATGGTAGGGCTGACCGATAAAAGGGATTGGCTCACCGCACACGTAACCCTGTCTGACCGGCGGCTGCTCGAGATCGCCATGGCCTTGGCTTCTATGCCCGTAATCACGCTCCTCGACGAGCCCATGGCCGGTCTCAACCCTCTGGAAATCCAAAATCTGCTTCAGGTCATCAAGAAGGCCAGGGACGAAAGAGAGATGGCCGTTCTATGGATAGAGCACAAGGTGGATGCGGTCCTTGATTTCTGTGAACGCGTCGCGGTTCTCGACTACGGCGTAAAGATTGCCGACGGCTTACCTGATGAAGTTGCAAACGATCCTAAAGTGATAGAGGCCTACATTGGAGAATCTCCTGCTTGAAGTAAACGGTGTGGACGTCTTCTATGGCGATGTTCAGGCCGTCTGGGACGTCTCGTTACAAGTACAGAGGGGAAGCATTGTTGCCCTCGTGGGGGCCAACGGCGCCGGCAAGACGACACTCCTCCAAACGATCGTGGGCCTCAACCGTGCACGAAAGGGCGATATCCTCTTTTCCGGATCATCCATTACCGGTCTGAAGCCACAGGAGGTGGTAAATAGAGGCATCTCCCTTGTTCCTGAAGGCCGGCACCTTTTCGCCAATCTCACAGTGCTGGAAAACCTTAAGCTCGGGGCCTACCATCAGCGCGCCCGTGTTCGTCTCAATGAATCCCTCGAACGGGCGTACGACCTTTTTCCTGTATTGAAAACACGCTCGGATCAGAAAGCCGGTTCTCTCTCAGGAGGAGAACAGCAGATGCTCGCCATCGGCAGGGCCATGATGAGCCAGCCGACGATCCTTATGCTCGATGAGCCTTCTCTTGGCTTGAGCCCCATTCTGGTAAGAACCATGTTTGATCTAATCAGCGCTCTCCACAAGCAGAACATGACCATCCTCCTTGTGGAGCAAAACATATACCAGGCCTTGAAGATCGCTGACAATGCCTATGTCCTCAAGACGGGGAAGGTTTTCATGAACGGCAAAGGCACGGATCTGCTGGGCGACCCTGAAATTCAGAAGGCCTACATCGGGGAACGCTATAGGAGACAGTAATGCTTGAGTGGCTCAGCTTCGGAGTGATAATTCAGCTTCTGATAAACGGCGTGCTGTTCGGGACCATGTACGGGATCGCCGCCATCGGACTCAGCCTCATTTTCGGGACCATGCGTATCATGTTTCTTGCCCAGGGGACCATGATCATCTTTTTCGCCTATCTCTCTTACTGGGCCTTTTACCTTCTCGGCGTTGATCCCTACCTTTCTCTCGTCATTGTAGTCCCCATCGGCGTCCTCCTCGGCATAGCTATATACCAAGGGCTATTCAGGGAGGCAGCGATATTGGAAGACAAGAATATCGGTTTTTTGATCGCCGTCGGGCTTATGTTTCTCGTTGAGGCCCTTATGACGGTCGGTTGGGGCGGTACGCCACGGGCAATCTCGACAAGTTATACGAGCCACGCCTTCCGGCCAATAGGCCTTGATTTTCCCCTTACCAAACTCATTGGATTGGTGATGTCGATCATCGCGACGGTAGGCGTAGTGCTGTTTCTCAAGAAGACGTTCATCGGCATGGCGGTGAAGGCGGCCTCCGAGGATATCGTCGCCACGACCCTCATGGGCATCAGCCCTCACCGGGTCAACAGCGTTGCCTTTGCCATCGGCATCGGGCTTGCCGGGGTGGCGGGGGTGGAGGTGGCAACCGTCTACTCCTTTAATCCCTTTTTCGGTTTTGCCTTCGTGTTGAACGCATTGATTGCATTGGCCCTTGGCGGCATTGGCAGCGTGACTGGCGCCCTCTTGGGAGGCATTATGTTAGGCCTCCTTCAGAGCCTGTCATCCTTCTTACTACCAGGGTGGTCCGATGCCATAGCCTACCTGGTGTTCCTCCTGGTGTTGATGTTCAAGCCGGAAGGTCTCCTCGTTCGGTCGGTAAAAAAGGCATAACATGAAGAATATAAGATCCCTTATCATCGCAGTCCTTATTACACTGGCCTTTGCGGCCCTGCCGCTCATCGTCGATCCGGAACGGTCCTCCCTTGTCTACTTCCTCTTCCTCGCTTTCATCTACATCGTGATTGCCCAGGCGTGGAACCTTGTGGCGGGATACACGGGGCAGATCAGCCTGGGACAGCACGCTTTCTTCGGTCTTGGCGCCTATACCACCGCCTTCATCTGGCTTTACGATCTCACGAAGACGGGCTACTACTTTGACCCAGTGACCATGGCCCTCTCGGGTCTCGTTCCCGTGGTGCTCGCGATCATTATTGGAATTCCTCTGCTATCGAGGCTTCGGGGCGACTACTTTGCCCTCGGCTCTCTCGGGGTCGGCCAGGTCGTCAAGATCCTCTTTATCAAAGGAGGCTTCTTTACCGGCGGCGCCGACGGGCTTCATCTCCCGTCGAGGGTTTACACATCCATGAGCCCCTACTACTGGACAGGCCTTATCCTCTCCCTTCTCTCCACTGCCGTGGTCTATTTTGTGATCAGGTCGAAAACAGGTCTCGCCCTCCGGGCCGTCCGGGAAGACGAGACCTCCGCAGCGTCCCACGGGATTGCCGTCCTCAGGTACAAGATCCTTGCACTCGCGATCTCTGCATTCCTTACCGGCCTCGGAGGCAGCCTCTACGGCATATACGTCTTTCACGTCAACCCCGAATCCATGCTGAAACTCGACTGGACCCTCTATCCCATTCTCATGGTCGTCATAGGGGGGACAGGGACGATCCTGGGTCCGGTTATCGGCTCGATCTTCATGACTGTAGTCTTCGCGGTAGCAGACATCTTTTTTGTCCAGATGCACGCGGTCATGGCGGGAATACTCATTATACTGGTAATGCGGTTTATGCCGAACGGTCTCATGGGACTCGTTCCGCGAAAGGAGCAGTAAGAAAACGACAAAGACATCCAATTATCAGTCATTCCTGCGAAAGCAGAAATCCAGAGATAATCACACCATAATATTATTCTACAGAAATATGTCACCGAATTTTTGAAACAATGTACTAGGTACGGCCATCGGGAACAATAAGAAAGGAGGTGAAAGGGTGAGTCGGGAAACCAAGGCCGTCATTTCGAGGAAGTACCGACACCTGAAGGTGCGGCGTTCGTAAATCTGTTAGTAAATAAGGAGGGATAAAATGTCAAAGAAAAAAGGTTTGTTTTTTGCGTGGATGGGGTTGCTCTGCCTTGTTGCGGCAATCCTCCTCATGCCCTGCGGCGGGGCCTTTGCGGCCGAGAAGAAAGAGATTCTCATCGGGGCGGTGAACTCCATGACCGGGGAGAACGTGTTGACGGGCACAGAGTGCAGGTGGGCCTACGAACAGGCGATCGCCGACGTGAACGCGAAAGGAGGGCTTTTTGTGAAGGATTTGAACAAGAAGCTTCCCGTGAAGCTCATTTTCGCGGATGACAAGAGCATGCCCGACGGTGGAGCGGCTGCGATGGAGCGACTGCTTAAGGTCAACAAGGTCGACCTCGTTCTGTCGAGCAACATTACCCCGATCAATCAAGCGGCAGCCACGGTTGCTGAGAAGTACAAGATGTACTATCCGATTGCCACGAGTTGGCTTGATTTTATCGAAGCAGAGCATTACAAGTGGGTGTCCGATTTCTTCACCGATACGGGCGATGCGTCAAAGGCCCCCTTCAGGATCTGGGAGAAACTGCCGGCAGACCAGGTTCCTAAGAGGCCAGCCTTGCTCGTCGAGGATAGCCCGGATGGACAGGGCTTCGGCGGCGGTTTTCGGGCAAATGCGAAGGAGAGGGGGATCAAGTTTGCCATTGATGAGCCCTTCAACGTCGGCGCCAATGATTTCTCCGCCCAAATTCTGAAATACAAAGCGGCGAAGGTGGATGCCCTGCTGACACTTATGTC
>CAZGIZ010000110.1:0-15862 GCA_964526655.1 uncultured Desulfobacteraceae bacterium
TAATCTCAGTGAAAGGCCCCTGAAATCTTAATACTATATACATTAAGTATTTAGTGAATCCCTATGGCAAGCAAGCGCAATGTTTTATGCGAGCGAGTGAAAGGAGGATAGATCATGGATCTAATAGTAAGAGATGACATAAACAAGTTCGTGCAGGACGTTCAAACGGTCCACAACCAGCTTGACATGCTGGAGCAGGACCAGAAGATCTGGGCCAGGGAGAGAGAGGAGAGGGATCTGGAGGAGGTTATCGAATTCCTGAAGGTCCTGGAATTGGATGTCAGCATACTGGAGGCCGATTGCATCACATCCATGCCCCGGAATTTCAGGGAAAAGGGCTCTTGGAACGTCTATGATATCCTGCACAAGGCCTTCGCAAGGCTTGATAACCTGTTCAAGGATGTCAAGAATGTGAGGATGGGATTGAACGAGTCATACGTCCATGCCGTGGATCTCGAGAGACTGGAGATCGATTGGAGGCGCTTTCTGAAAATGATTCCTCAGATAAGGAGGTTGCTAATGGAAGGAGCGATCCCCCAGGGGATTGATAAGGTCCTTTCACCGTTTGAGGGAAAAAAGACTTGATATCAATATGATCTAAAAAAGCAGGGGATGTTGACTATCTTAAGAAATATCCGGAAATACGGTTGCCTTTTTCCTGCCCTGGCTCTTGTTGCAGCCCTCTTGATGTTACCTGCGGCGGCACCGGCAAAGACAGGGGATGATGAAAATGCATCGGCCGATTTAAGGATCGCGATTTCACAGGTTGCAAGGGATAATATACCTGCTGTAGCGCACATCGAGGTCTCACAGGAGCAGGAGATAGCGAATCCCATGCTGCCTTTTGAAAACGATCCCTTTTTCCGGTTTTTTTTTAACGCACCGAATCTGCCCAGGAGATTCAAACGTGAATTAAAGGGTCTTGGTTCCGGGATGATCATGGATTCCCAGGGCCATATTCTTACAAACTATCATGTGGTAGGGAATGCAACCGAGATCAAGGTCCTGCTTTCCAACGGCAACATGTATAGAGCGAGTCTGGTCGGGACAGACCCCAAGACAGACCTTGCAGTTATCAAAATTGATTCCAGGGAACAGCTTCCCCATGTGACATTTGGGGATTCAGACAAGATGGACGTGGGTAACTGGGTAGTCGCCATCGGGCATCCCAGGGGACTGGATCAGACAGTCACCCAGGGAATCATCAGCGCCAAACATCGCAGGGGAATAACAGACCCCAACAGTTATCAGGATTTTATTCAGACAGACGCGGCGATTAATCCGGGCAACAGTGGCGGTCCGCTGCTGAACCTCGAGGGAGAGGTGATCGCCGTGAATGCGGCGATCGTATCCCAGTCCGGTGGCTTTGAAGGCATCGGTTTCGCCATACCCAGTAATATGGCCCTGCATGTGGCCAAGGCCCTGATTGCAAACGGGAAAGTGGTGCGGGGTTGGCTGGGCGTCAATATGCAGCCCCTGACTCCCGAACTGGCAGAATCCTTTGGTCTCGAAAATACAAAAGGCGCTCTGATTTCCGGTATCGTCAAGGATAGCCCCGCGGAGAAGGCAGGAATCAAAAGGGGCGACGTGGTGACCGCCTATGACGGCAAAGATGTAATTGACATAGGAAGCCTGAGAAATGATGTGGCTGACACGCCCGTGGGAAGGACAGTGGAGGTTACTGTACTGCGTAAGGGTAAAAGAATGGATTTCTCAGTAACCATAGGCAATCTCGACATGACAACAAGATCGGTCTCCGAGTCTGTCAGAGATCGTTTTGGAGCCGAAGTCAGACAGGTGAATGACAAAGAAGCCCAGAAATACGGCCTGGAACCCGATCAGGGCCTGATCATTATAAATTTGGATCCCGATGGCCCCCTTGGAAAAGTCGGCTTTGAAATCGGGGACATAATCCTGGAGGTGAACGGCCGGTCAGTGCAGGGATTCACGGATCTCCTTGACTCATCAAAACCGCATGACCAGATTGTCCTCCTTGCCCTTGACCATCGCACCGGGCAGACGGGTTATGTGCAGGTGACGGTCAAGTAATAACCAGGTGTAGTTCCATCCTCTATGAACAACCCTCTTTTCGTTTCAGCAATTACAAGAAAAGATCCAATCTCTTCAAAATACATTGCCTATATTCCCCAAATACATGAAAAGCCCTATTTATTCTCTACAATGGAACGTGATATAATTGACCAAAATAGAAATAAGGAGGAGCTGAAATGATCGATCTCAAGCGCATTCTTGTTGTGTCCATGTGCACGGAACATTGTCTGAAGGCGGTACAATGGGGAATCTCACTTGCCAAAAACTATAATGCCAAACTATTTATCATACATATCATTCATAATCCTTTCGGGCTGGAAGGGTGGAATCTGCCTATCCCTTCAATGAAGACCCTGGAGGATGAATACGTGACAATGACCAGGAAGGCAAAGAAGTCCCTTGATAACTATATTAAATCGGAAGATACAACAGGTTTGTCCATAGAGGAGACTGTTATCGAGGGCGATCCTAAAGATGAAATATACAGGTTCATAGAAAAGGAGAAAATTGATCTCCTGGTCATGGTCGCCCACCAGCAGGAGCATATCGAACACCTCATCTCGGGTCGTCAAATCCGCGATCTTGTCCGGAAAATGCCATGTTCCATATTCCTGGTCCGGAGGGAACTGGAATACAAGCACATGAGGACTTAATCTGTGGCCGTCAGGAAACAACCTATTTCCGGATGGAGCCCTCACAGGGCAGCCGCTTTCCCATGGCACTATTACCCGGGAATGAATTCCGGCATATTACCAATGGGGCTGGTTCCCTATTCGTGAGCCCATGACTTCAAGGGTATCGGATACCACCACGAAGGCGTCCGGGTCAAGATCCCGGACCAGCTTTTTAAGCCTTGGTACCTCCTGGAAAGTGATCACGGTGTATAAAATCTTCATCTCTTTGCCGCTAAATCCGCCGTGCCCGTCAATGATGGTGACACCCCTGTTGATCCTCTCTGTAATGTCACCGGAGATCCTGTTCCATTCAGGTGAGATGATAAATACAGCCCTCCTTTGACTCAGACCTATCACCACGAGGTTGACAACCGCGGAATTCACATAGACATAGATCAGGGTATAGAGGGCCATCTCCAGGGAAAAAAGAAAGGCGCCCAGGAGTAGGACTGTGGCGTTAAACCCGAGAATTGTCGTTCCCAGACGAAGGGAAAACCTTTTAAGAAATATGACGGAGAGGATATCCAGACCTCCTGCGGAACCGAGCGACCTGAGGATTATCCCTGATCCGACACCCATTATAATGCCGGCCAGAAGGGCCGCCAGAATCTTGTCATGAACGGGGATAGTCACCTGTGTCCAGGCAAGGGCCGCTGAAAAGAAGAGCATACCGGCAATGCTGTACAGGAAGAATCGGCGTCCCACATAGATCCATCCAAGGGCAAAAACCGGGATGTTGAGGGCAAAATAGATTATTGATACCTGGAGTGAAGGGTACAGATAGTGGAGGATCAGGGAAAGGCCCGTGAATCCCGCGCCGAAAAATTTCTGTTTGATAAGGATTCCGTTCACGGACACGCAGCTTATTATGCTGCCTGCTGCGATAAGGGCAAGATTCCAGATCACCTGTTTTATGTCCTTGAGGGTCAATTTCGAGGAAAGTTCAGTCAATTTTTTCATCACTCCAAAAAGATATATTAATATATGGTCCGCCGTCTGTTGTCCGTCGTCCGTTATACCTTACCTCTTGTGATATAGGTATCTTAAATCATACACACAACTGACCACTAATATTGGACAACTGACGCCACACTCATCTTAAATAGATAAAAAATATCCTTTTTGCATACCATTATCGGGACATCAAATCAAATCGGCAACATCACTTTCGGGCATTAATATCCAGTGATTAAAGTTTGGCTCCGGATGCGTCGATAAGTACCTAAACACAGGGAAAAATTCCGGGCCAAGGATAACAATGCCGCCATGCTGATGTCAAAAGACATTAATTGTATTAATTTCCGGGGCTTATTCGCATTTCTGGAAAGCGAATATGGAAAGGCCGGCGTTGAAACCGTCATGGAGGGTCTTGTTGACAACCCGCAGTTCCTGATCCAGGACAAGTATGATCCTGCCCTTATAGGGCCTGTTCGGCCTGACCAGGTCATCGATTCCGCTTACTGGGTTTCCAATGAATTCTCGATGGCGTTATTGAACAACGTCAACAGGGTTGTCGAAGGGGCCAATCCCCTGGTGATCGCAGGAGCCGGCGCCGTCAGGGAAAATCTCTCCAAGAGCGCATTGCTTGCCGGGAGGCTCCTGGGCCCCGCCTTTTTATCCAGCCAGGCTGCAAGGATCAACGCCCGTTTTAACCGCACAAAAGACGTGAGGCTTGCCAGGTCCACACCAACCATGGTGGTCCTGGAACTGATTTACAGGGACGGCTACAAGGTGAGCAAGGATGTCTGCAACTGGAATCTGGGCATCTATACGGGACTGGCCAGGGCCGTGGGCGTGAACCGGGTCAAAGGCGAGGAGACCCGTTGCGTGCTGGCCGGTGATCCCTGTTGCGAGATACGCCTGACCTGGGAGAAGTCAAGCTGGATCAAGAGAATCATCAAAGGGCTGGTAATACGCCTGGTTCAAGCCGATATAAAGGAGATGGTCAGCGAACACCAGGCCACGCTCAACGAGAGGGACCGGCTGGTCAATAAGCTGGCCTATTCCGAAAATAAATACAGGACCCTCTTTGAGGACTCCAAGGAGGCGATGAACCTCACCTATAAGGGGCGCATCCAGGATGTGAATCCGGCCTGGCTCAAGCTCCACGGCTTTGATCATAAGGCAGAGGTGGCGGGCCGCAATGTCATTGAGTTCATACACCCGGAGGATCGGAACATCCTGAGCGAGCGACGCCGGCAATGGCCCCATATCTCCGAGAGGAAGTTTCAGCTAAGGGACCTGCGAAGGGACGGCAGTCCCGTGGATGTGGAGGTCTATTCGAGCCGGCTCGTGATTGACAAAAAGGAGATGATTCTGGCAACCATTCGCGATGTCACGGCCGTAAAGCGGGCCGAAAGGGAGCGCGAGCAGCTTAAAATCAGGCTGCAGCGGGCGGAAAAGATGGAGGCCATAGGCACCCTGGCCGGCGGTGTGGCGCACGATCTGAACAATATCCTCTCCGGTATTGTCAGCTATCCTGAACTGCTGCTGCACCAGCTCCCGGATGACACACCCCTGCGGGGACCCCTGGAGACCATATTTCAGAGCGGAAAAAAGGCCACGGCCATTGTCCAGGACCTGTTAGCCCTGGCGAGGCGCGGGGTCTCGGTCAAGGAGGCGGTCAACCTGAACGATGTGATCAATTCATATTTGGAGAGCCCCGAATTTGAGAAGTTGAAATCGTACCACCCCGATGCAGCAGTCGCTCTTTCCCTGGCGCCCGATCTTGATTACATCAAGGGATCTCCCGTTCACCTTGGCAAGGTGGTGATGAATCTGGTAAGCAACGCAGCCGAAGCCCTATTCCAGAGGGGCGAGATTCGAATCGCGACCGAGAACCGCAACCTGGAGAGGGCGGTAAAGGGCTATGAAGAGATTCAACCTGGTGAATATGTGAAACTCTCGGTGGCCGACACGGGAACAGGGATCGGCAATGAAGCTCTGCAGCATATTTTTGAGCCCTTTTATACCAAAAAGGTCATGGGCCGCAGCGGAACCGGGCTCGGCATGTCCGTGGTGTGGGGAACGGTAAAAGACTATAACGGGTTTATCGATATCTCCAGCCGCGAGGGAGAGGGCACCCTGTTTGACCTCTATTTTCCTGTTACGGGGGAGCGGCCGGCCGTTCCTGAGAAGGAGGTTCCCCTCGAATGCATGAAGGGAAACGGCGAATCGATCCTTGTGGCGGACGATAATAGGGATCAACTGAAGATCGCTAAGGATATCCTCACGGAGCTGGGCTACAGGGCCGATACGGTTCAAAGCGGCGAGGCCGCTGTTGTCCGCCTGCAGCGGAAGAAGGCCGATCTTGTGATCCTGGACATGATAATGGACCCGGGAATTGACGGCCTGGAGACCTACAAGAGGATAATAGCCACAAACCCGGAGCAGAGGGTCATCATTGCCAGCGGCTTCTCAGAGACTGATCGCATGCGGGAGGCCAGGCGTCTCGGGGTCAGGGCCTATGTCCGCAAACCCTATTTTATGAAGACAATCGCCGGAGTAATTCGCGAGGCCCTGAACGGGCACAAAGGGCCTGCGGATCATACACAGGCGAGGATGCCTCATGTTAACTGATCATCTCTTCCAAGAGATGATTCCATTTCCCCTGCGTCTTCAGGATGAGTTCCGCAATTTCCCTGACAGCGCCACATCCCCCCTTTTTTTGGGTAATATAGTACGCCACATCCTTGACCTCCTGGCGGGCATTGGCCGGGGCGGCAGGGAAACCCACGGCCTTCATCATACCCAGATCGACCAGGTCGTCA
Organism: uncultured Desulfobacteraceae bacterium; assembly: GCA_964526655.1. Classification (GTDB taxonomy): domain Bacteria; phylum Desulfobacterota; class DSM-4660; order Desulfatiglandales; family HGW-15; genus CAZGIZ01. Next base: position 6,497 of record CAZGIZ010000110.1, read on the forward strand.
CCCACGCAACAGATCTCCTCCTTTGAAATACTCCCTTCCTGGAGTATCTCATCCAGGACCCTGGTCTTGGGGAGGACACCCTGATAGACCCGCTCGATTTTCAGGTCCTTCGCACGCCTTTCAATAGCCCCTGACGCCAGAATGGTTACCAGTATTGTCTCGATACCCGCGTCAAACAGCATCCTGACGCCGATCCCGTCCTGGGTGTCAAAGGACCTCATGTCACGTCCCTCGGAGTCGTACACGATTTTTCCCTCCGTCAGGACACCGTCCACATCGAGAATAAGCAGTTTGATTTTCCTGATCTTTTCTGCCAGTTCCCTGTCCAGTGCTGCTTCCATCATAGGAGCCTCAATTCAAGGGGTGAATCATGGACGATCTCAGGCTCCCCGTCCGTTACAATACAGGTATTGCCAATGGTGTGTCCCTGGAATCCCTTTCCTGACGCCCACTCCGTCCAGGGGTGGTCCACGTAGGACATCCCGGCCTTTACTTCGGTATTCAACTTGAAAAAGGCCTCTGCCAGTTCCGTGGACTGTGTGGCCCAGGCCCTCCTGAAGTCTTCCCCAAAAGAGGCGGCTGCCTCGGCCACCCTTTCCTCGATCTCAGATATCCAGCTTCCCGGCCGGAGCAGGTCAAGGGCGGTTTTGTGCATCGCCTTGTGGATATTCAGGAGCCTTATAAAGTCTTCCGGCACATCACCCCCCAGGGAAAGGGGCACGCAGAGCTGTGTATAGTATCCGCCATAGCAGGAGGTAATTTCATTGAGGATAAGATCCCCCTTCCGGAGTCTCCTCTGTCCTCCCCCGCCGATAGACCCCTGCATCTCCGTCCAGGGCCCGGAACCTAACAGGATGAAGTTTCCCTTCGGACCCCCGGCCTTGTTCATGGCCATGTCGCAGTAAGCAACGAGCTCTTCCTCCGTGACCCCCGGCTGTGCCGCTTCAATGATTGCCTCTACCCCCCTGTCCGCGCATTCCCCGGATCTTCGAATGAATTCCATTTCCTCCCGGCTTTTGATCCTCCTGGCCTCAAGCAGGAGGTCACCGGCCGACACAAATCTGGCCTCCGGGAGGTCTCTTCTCATGGCATTATAAACGTCCGCCGGCATGACCCTCATGCTGACGATACCCAGCGTGCCCTTTTCAAGGTTCATTTTTTTGATCTTTTCAACAACGCTTGTAGCGTAATCCCTTATCCTTGTCCCGGGCCTGAAGGCCACCGGTTCTACAGCAATCTTGCTGACCTCCCTCACCCGGACCGCGATGACCTGGTTCGCCGCAAAGAACACAGGGTCCTCCCCATAGGGAAAAAGGACGTACCCGCCCTGAAAAAACTGTGAAACCCCTGAGATGTAGCCGATGTCCGCGGCCTCGGCCCCGTAGGTCCCGGTGTGTCCCGTAACGATCAGGCAATCGATGCCCCGGAGTTGCATAAGCTCGCGGATTTTTTTGTGCCTCCTCTCTATTTCCTGATCGGAGAACTTCAGGACATCCTCCTCACCCTGCCAATCGGATTTTGTCATACTTTGTACCTCCTTTTGGATCATTTCACACAAGCAATGTTGTTCTTCCCATAAATGGATAGGATTCAAGGGGAGATGGAAAAAAGGTTATCAAAACCATTGCCTGTTTTCAGCAGGTAGCAGCTTAATGATAAATCTGCTTTTTTACCTTACGCCTTGCGCCCTATGCCCTACGCCTTTTTTTATTTGCCATTTCATCAAAGAGCTCCAGTACGGTCCTGGTATAGAGCGGGTCGTTGAATGTGGTATCCATCTCAACATATTGAACCTTGCCTTTCAGGCTTCTCTTGATGGTCCGCCTGAATCCCTCCCACCCCTTAAGGAGTTCTTTGTCCCATTCGGGGCTGGAGAGATGGCCGGGCATGGGCCCCATACCCTGAAGGGGGAGGACCACGGCTGCCGGCCCCTTGGCCCTGTTAAGCTTTTCGGCCATCAGGGCGCCCACGGCGGACATCTCCCTCGCCGTACTCCTGATGGTCCTGTGCAGGGAAGTGTGCCAGAAATAGAGCCTTTTCTCGTATTTATGAGGAAAGGGCCGGTCATTTCCCCAGTGGAAGGCCTCTATTGCGCCGGGAGACACGATCTGCGGTATGCCCATCTCTCCCGCGGACTCAAGCCTGTGCCTGCCCGCGGTGTACACGCCATCGGTTATTTCGTTCAAGAGCTCGACCCCGGCTGAGAGATCGAGACTCACCGAGATCAGGCCGTCGGATATGGCCCTTTCAAACATCCGGCCAGGCATTCCCAGGACATGGAAGACCGCCACTTCGTAGCCCCTCTCTTCAAGGGAGGGCTTTAGTTCGTCCATGTACCGGTTCACGGCCCCGCCCAGGGAGCTCACACCAACCACTTTTTTTGCTGAAACGGGCCTCTCCATGTAAGCCCTCGCTGCCCCGGATATGGCCGCGGCCGCTGTCTCCAGCGATTGTTTGGAGAGGCTATTCAATCCCCACAGGCCGGCCACCCATGGGAGCATCATGAGGTCGTCACCGCCCGTTATATCGGGAATAATGACGGGTGAATAGGCAATGGTGGTCAGCAACAGTTTTGGTATGCCGAGGGGAACTGTCTTTATTATCTGCAGAGACACCGTGGTCCCCTGTGAGCCGCCCGCGGCCAACACCCCTGCCAGCTTGCCTTTGGAAAGGAGCTCTTTCATGATGGCGGCGGCCCCTTGTCCCATCTTCTCCAGCCCGGCGCGCCGGTCATTCATGGCAAGGATTCCCTCTATGGTCGTGCCCGCGGCCTTTGCGACCTGATGACGATCATAGTCGGGTTTAAAGGGCGCGTCTCCGACAACGCTCAAATCGATAACGCGGGTCTTTTGCCCCGCTGCTTCTATCCTTTTCTTGATATACCGAACCTGGTCTCCCTTGGTATCCAATGTCCCGACAATGGCTATGTATCTGGGCATATTTCACCTCCCTGAATACACAATGTTCAAGAAACAGCTCTTAAAATAACGGCGTTTTCCATATTAATGTGAAATCCGGCGATCCGCGGCGCGGCTCAGGGCCCATGGTCCTGTTTCACCGGATTAATACTTCCCTTCTTTGAGAAAGGTGACATAGGCCTTTACCCCTTCCTTGAAGGTCCTGGGGACGAATCCCAGTTCTTCCCTTATCCTGTCCATGCTCTGTTTTCTGATCTCCACCTCTTCTCCAGGAGGTCCCAGCTCTATTTCCGCACCCGGTATTACTTCCTTTACAATCCCGGCGATCTCACCCATTGTGGGGTGCGTGCCATCCGCGACATTGTAGATATGGTGTTTGAGGGAATCGGCCAGGTGCACGAGACATGTTGCCTCGGCCGTGTCCCTGGAGTAGACCGGATGGGTCCGCCTGTTGGAGGCTAACATGGGTATCTCTGTTTTCTTCCCATCCAGGGCGTTGTGTATCATCTCGTTGATTCCCATGGAACCGCACGCCGGCCCGTAATTCGCGCCTATTCGAAGGCTGGCGACGCTCAGCCCGTAATAGTCGTTGTACAGGAAGCAGATCTGTTCCATTGCCCGTTTGCTGTTGCCTATCTCCGAAAAGGAGAGGGGCGGCAGAAAGGCGTCTTCATGCCATACTTCACACTGATGGGGCAACCCCCGGTAAAGATCCACGGAGCTGGTAAATGTGACACGGCGAAGATTCATGAGGCGTGCAGCTTCCAGGCAATTCATGATCCCTACTATCTGGACCTCCAGCAGTTGGTGCAGGGCCTCCCCGGACTTCCTTGTCCGCGGATCGGGCTTCACACCATGGGTCATGTGCGCGGCATGAATGATGCTGTCAATGGAGTAGGTCTTTACCAGGCCTATGAGAAAAGACAGGTCCAGTATGTTACCGATCGCCTGCTTCACCTGTTTTCCCCAAAAGGGGGCCAGAAGCGGCGGTGGTTCAATATGATGCCTTTGAATAAGCAGGACCTCATGCCCCCTTTCAGACAGGCATCTCGCCGTGTTGAGCCCGAAAAATCCGCTGCCTCCTGCAATCGCGATCATCATGACAACCCTCCTTTTTCCATTTTTAAATCACCTTTAGCTCAATGGATAACCTGCTTGTAACCTCCGGCCTTCCTTTGGTCACGATTACACTGTTACCTAAAAAATGCCCCCTGTGGCCGGGTACCTTGGCAGGGGGCTCGATCCAGGGGTGGTTAACAAAGCACATTCCCGGCCTGATCTCGGCATAGGTCATCTTGTTTGTATCTTCTTCCACTTCCACGGCCTCCAGGGTCCAGACCCGGCCGAAATCAGCGACGGACGCCGCGAGCTGGAAGGCCTTTCTCTCTATATCTATAACCCTGGCCCCGGGCCGAAGCTCCTCGTTTGCCATGTCGTAGATATCCTTGTGGAGCTTAAACAGATCCTTGAAAGAATCCGGCAGACCGGTCCCGCCGACGGAGATCGGGTAACAGGCCTGGACATAATAGCCTGCAAGACCGGGCTCGATTTCGTTGAGGATGAGGTCCCCCTTTTGCACTTCCCTGTCCGGCCTCGAGGGCGGCATGATCGAGCTCTCTATCTCCGACCAGGGTGCGATACTGATGATGGTGAAGTTGACGTCGGTGGCGCCCGCCTCGAGCATGGCCACCCGGCAGGCCAGCTTGATATCTCTCAGTGTGGCGCCGGGCATGGCCGCCGTCTTCATCATGGCCTCCGCGCCCCTATCCGCGCATTCCCCTGCCCTCCGGACGTACTCCTGCTCCTCTGGGCTCTTGACCCTCCTGGCCTCCAGCAGGACGTCACCGGCGGGTATAAAATGGGCCTGGGGTAGGTCCCTCAGGAGCTCCATATAGAGTCCGGCAGGCATCACCCTCATATCCACAATACCGATATTGGCCTTCTCCAGGCCCAGCTCCCTGATCCTCGTTACGATTCCGGGGGCAAAGTCCCTCACCCTCCTGGCCTCCCCCTTGCCTTTCTTGAAGGAGACCATCCGGGTGGGGAAGACGCCTTTGCCACCCGCGGGCATCGCCGTAAGGCCTAATATCTCCCCCTCCAGGGGGATCAGGACATAGTTTATCCTGTCACCCATGCCGCTCGAGTACTGGAGATTGCCCAGCCAGGCCCCGTTTCGGCCCTCGTGTCCGGTAATAATCAGGAGATCGAGGTCCCTGAGCTGCATCAGCTCCCTTATCTTCCGGTGTCTTCTTTCCCACTCCAACATCGAAAATCCAAGTACTTTCTCTTGATCTTTGTTTCCGTTCATCTCCATATCCTCCCGTGGGCGCATTCAAAAAAATTTGATCCAGCAATTTGAAAATGCAATTGATAAAAAAGGACTCGGGATCAAATAATAGCAGGCTCAAGGCGCAGGGCGTAAGGCGCAGGGCCCTATTATCTTCGTCTGATGCTCAATAATGATTTCCCCTTGCGACCTGCACCTTAAGCCTTGCGCCTTTCCCTCATCCGCCAAGGTATGCCTTCTTGACCCGGGCGTCATTGACGAGATCCTTCGCGTCTCCCTCCACGACTATGTAGCCTATCTCCAGGAGATAGGCCCTCTGGGCCAGCTTGAGCGCCATCCGGGCGTTCTGCTCAACCAGTATGATGCTTTTCCCTTCCCTGTTGATTTCTTTCAGGATCCGTCCGAACTCCTTCACAAGCAGCGGCGACAATCCCGTGCTCGGCTCATCTAACAGGATAAGATCGGATTTGGACATGAGGGCGCGAGCGATGGCCAGCATCTGCTGCTGCCCGCCGCTCAGGCTCCAGGCCGGCTCCCTGTGCTTTTCTTCCAGCACAGGGAACTGCCGGTAGACTGCCTCAACGTCTCTGGCTATCTCCGACCCGTTTTTGCGTAGAAAGGCCCCCATCTTCAGGTTGTCTAACACTGTCATGGTTGAAAAGAGCATCCTCCCCTCAGGGACATGGGCGATACCCAGCTTGACGATCTCAGCGGCCGGCATGCCGTCGATCCTTTGGCCTTGAAACCATATTTCTCCAGATGTAGGCCTTTCCAGGCCGGATATTGTCCTGAGAATGGTTGTCTTGCCCGCGCCATTGGCGCCGATAATGGACACGATGGTCCCTTCATCGACCCCTATCGACACGCCTTTCAGGGCCTCGGCCCTGCCGTAATGGACCCGGAGGTCCTTTACCTTAAGGATTTCAGTCTTCTTCATCTTCACCCAGATAGGCCTCAATTACTTCCTTATTCTCGATGATCTTTTCATGGGCCCCTTCGGCGATCTTTTTCCCGTAGTTCAGGACGATCACCCTGTCACAGAGATTCATCACGGCCTGCATGTTATGCTCGACAATGGCGATGGTAATGCCCCTCTTCCTCATCCGACTGATCAGGTCCACCATTGCCTGTATTTCCGCGGGATTCATACCCGTTACGGGCTCGTCCAGCAGGAGCAGCTTCGGATTGGTGGCAAGGGCCATGCATAGGCCGAGGGTTTTTTGTTGCCCGTGAGTCAACTGGGCCGCGATCTCATCCTTGAGACGATACAGCCCCATAAATTCGAGTATCTCCAGGGTGCCCTGCCTCAGCCTCTTTTCCTCCTTCATCGCTGAGGAGGTGTGGAAAAACCTCTGCCACATGGAAGTCCTGTAGCTCATATGCTGACAGGTAAAGACATTGTCAAGGACCGACAGGCTCATAAAGAGGTTTGAGGCCTGGAAGGTCCTGCTTATCCCCATGTGGGCCACCTGGTGGGCCTTTAATCCGGTTATGTCATGGCCCCTGAAAATCACCCTGCCGCTGGTAGGTGTATGGTATCCGCTGATTACGTTGAAGAGGGTGGTCTTGCCCGCCCCGTTGGGCCCTATTACCCCCAGTATCTCGGAATCCAGGATCTCAAGGTCCAGGTCGGTGATGGCGGACAGGCCCCCGAAGGATTTACTCAGTCTCTTAACTTCCAGCATCGTCATCTTCGTGTCTCTTCTCCAGGGGGGATCCCCCTCTTTCAGGCGAAATAACTAAACCTGATAACCGTTTAAAGGGATTCCAGTTGCGTCCCCTCGAATCCAGCAGGCTCAAGATCCCTCCCGGCAGGAATATAATCAGCAATATCAGCAGGGCGCCGGTGAGCATGGGCTCAATCTCCTTGGCGATGCGCAGGGTTTCGGGCACGAATGTCATTATGAAGGTGCCGATTATGGGCCCCAGAAAGGGAAAACTGATGCCCCCCAGAATGGCATAGATGTGGACGTTGATCGTCTTGAAGATATTAAAGGCATTGGGGTTGATGGAACATATGTAATGGGCATAAAAACCCCCTTCCAGCCCTGCCGCGGCGGAGGCGATGACAAAGGCCACCAGCCTGTACCGGAAGACGTTAACGCCTATTGACTCCGCTAGGCGAGGGTTCAGGCCGATCGCCATCCAGGCCCTCCCTGTCGAGGAAGAATATAGTGCCTGGAATGCGAGGAATACCAGGAGGAAGATAAGGAGCATCAGGTAGAAATAGGGGACCTTGGAAGTAAAGGGGATGGGCGCCAGAAAGGGAAGGACAATAGGGTCGGGCCGCGGGATGTACTCGAACCCCGTGAAGCCCCCTAACCACTTGATATTGCCGAACACCAGGCCGATTATCATGCCTATGACGGCCGTCAGTATTAAAAAGCCGAAACCAGGATTCCTGACCACGAGAAAACCGATGGCCCAGGAGATGATTCCCACGATTATGGCGGCGCAGGGCAGGGCGAGCCAGAAGGAGAGCCCCGCCTTCATGACCAGACTGCTCGAGGCGTAGGCCCCTATCCCCCAGAAGGCGGCTATGGCGAGGCTGATCAGGCCCGTCCGCAACATCATGATAAATGTCATGGCCAGTACCGCGTTCATGCCCGTTATGATGATAAGATGGATGTAATAGGGGGAACTGATTAGGAGCGGGATGCATCCGAAAAAAAGGAAGAGAAGAATCCAGGCGATTGACTTTTGATATCTGAGCACTCTCATCCTACACTTCCAGTTCCGCTTTGCCAAGCAGGCCGCCCGGCCTGAAGAATAGAATTATCCCGATAACAACAAAGAGAAATATCTGCGCCAGGCTCCCCAGGAAATACTGGCCGAAGACCAGAGTGATGCCCAACACCAATCCGCCAAGGACCGCCCCGAGCATGCTGTCCGTACCCCCTAACATTATCACCAGCAGGACCGACAGGATGATGTTGGAACCCATCTCGGGATAGATTACATATACGGGCGCCATAACGCCTCCCCCGAACCCGGCCAGGGCGCAGCCGAATCCCATGGTCGCGAGATATACCATGTTCGGTCTTACGCCCTGCAATGTAGCGGCCTCCTGGTTGAGTGAAACGGCGCGCATGGCCCTTCCCATCTTCATCTTCTCATAAACAAAGAATGCGAGTATTGATATCATTAAAGTAAGAATGACCAGCACGAGCTTTTCAACGGGGATGGATATGCCTGCGACGCTTATGATGCCCGGAAATACGGGTGGCACGCTTCTGGCTATTGTCCCGAAAATGAGGAGGCCCGCCTGTCCCATTATCATCATCAGGCCGATTGCGGCGACGATGTTTGAAAGAAATTGGCCTCCTCTATAATGTATGTACCGAAAGATAAATTGATAACACAGCAATCCCAACAGGGCCGTGGCCAGGACGGCCATCAACAGGCCGAGAAAGTATGGAATCTTCCACATAGTAAGGGAGCCCCATACAATATAGGCCCCCAGCATATAGAACTGCCCATAGGCGATAAAGAATATCCTGGAGACGCTGAGTATCAAAACAAGGCCCACGGCAAGGATCACGTAGACCAATCCCGTGACTATTCCATCTATGATTAATTGACCCAATAGAGTTACCAAGAGATCTCCCCCAAGGTTCCCGTATGAATGGCGGATCCCATTCACCCCATGTCAGGGGCGATGGGGTGAATGGGACTGCTACTCTCTACAGGTTACTTCCAGCCCCAGAATACCTTGTTAAACTCATAGGCGTCGTCCGGGCTTAAATCGGCCAGGATCTTCGGCTTTCCACCGACCGTTTCTTTCATAATGGTGCCAAAGATTACATCCACGGTCTTGGGATTACCTACGTCGGGCCGGCTGATCATCTTGCCGGACCCCTGTATCCCCTCAAACCTCATACCGTGGCTCATCACCTCCGCTACTTTATCCGTATCAAGGCTTTTAGCCTTCGTTATTCCCGTTGTCATGATCAGAAAGGAATCCGAAAAACTGACTGCCGGGGATTCCCATTTACCGTATTTGGCTATCCAGGAGTCTTTGAATTCCTTTGTCACAGGTGGAGGGGACTCCAGTTCAGTGACGTACTGGACTGAAATCAATCCTTCTATGCACTCCAGGGGAACGACTCTCCCGAACATCTCCTCGGAAACGCCGACGAAACTCCATATGGTCCCCTTATA
>CAZGIZ010000111.1:0-15693 GCA_964526655.1 uncultured Desulfobacteraceae bacterium
TAAAAGTTAAAGGCATTATTCTGCCAGAAGGGTTACCTGTTAGCGAGGCTGAACCTTGAACCCGGAACCACTCAATTTAGATTGTGGTATTATAATGCCGAAAAGGCAGGAGGAATTATAAAATGACCGAAGAAAACCTAACATGCCCCCATTGCGGTAAACCGTTGTTAAGGTGGGAGCCGTCGTCCTATGCGGGGTGGGGACATGATCTTTTTTATTGCAATAATAATAAATGCGCCTATTTTATCGAGGGAAGAATCAAGATCTGCATGGAATTTGAAAAGAATTTTGCCTACAGGTACTGCTTTAATCCGGAAAACGGAAAGGGATTCCCTATTGTCGCCTGGTGCGGTGGTGAACTTTCCCTGCTCAAGGGCAGGTGTGGGGAGGCCGCTCATGGATAGATAAACAGTGAATGTCCCCCAGGATGGGCATTAATGGGGATTTTTTTGAGGACCAGATCATGATCAAGGCGTTTTTACCGTTTCATAAGAAATACAGCCCCTGGATTATTTACGGGCTGTTCGGCCTCCTTCTCTTATCCGGGTGCGCCACCAATCCGGCCACAAAAAGAACGGAGCTCATGCTTGTATCGGAGGAAAAGGAGTTTGAGATCGGGCAACAGATAGATAAACAGGTTCGCGAAGAGATGGGAATCTATCTGGGCCTGCCTGAACTCCGCAACAAGGTAAAGCAGGTGGTTCAAGAACTGGGTCGAGCAAGCGACAGGCCGGATGTTATCTACCGGCTTGAGATTGTAGACAGGCCGGATTTTAACGCCTTTGCCGTCCCGGGGGGGTTCGTGTACGTGCACAGGGGCCTGCTTGAGAGGATCAACTCCCTTGATGAATTAGCCTCAGTGATGGGGCACGAGATTGGGCACGTCGCGGCCCGCCATTCGGCCGCCCAGATATCAAAGACGCAGATCCTGAATCTGGGACTCCTGGGCATATCCATTGCCACGGGAGGAGAAATACAGGACTATTCAAACCTGATTGATCTGGGCACGATCCTGGCATTCAGCAAGTTCTCCCGTGATGACGAAAGAGAGGCCGATTACCTGGGACTCCGATACATGACCGATGCGGGATACAACCCCAAGGCCTCCCTTGATGTTATGAGGGATATACAGCAGCTGAATGATCGCGAACCTGGTTCCCTCGAAATATGGTTTATGACCCACCCTCCCACAAGCGAGAGGCTGGTCAACCTTGAACAGGAACTGGACAGTATCTCCGCCGGGGATCCGGCTGTATTGAAGAGATCCGTACGGCGGAATGATTACATCCGCCTGCTGGATGGCATGGTAGTCGGGCAATGGAACGGAAAGGAACTCGTGAGCGGCGAGAGCTACATCAACAAGGAATTTTCCCTGGGCATCCCGGTCCCCGCCGGGTGGCAGGTCCAGATCAACAACAAGGACTATACAGCCGTGTTTTTCGATTCAAAACAGGAATCATTCGCCTATTTTAACGTGCAGCCTCTCAGGAAACATAAGACGACAGGGGAATATTTTGGAGATCTCTCCAATTCCCTCAGGAGCAAGGGTTTACGGGAGGTGTCCGGGATACGGGAAGATGGAAAACTCTCCCATGACGCCTCTGTCGGGATCTTTCAGGGAAGAAGCAAGAGCCTTGGCCCTGTTATGGTGTACCTTATGGCCTTTACCAGGGGAGACAATGGTTTTTATATCCTCGGCATGGGTAAGGAAGAGGGATTCAAGGAGCTTCAACCCCGCTTTGAATCAATGGTCAGGGGCCTCCGGTTTATCCCTGAAAAGGAGGCCTCCGGGATTTCCCCTCCGCTGATGCGAATCCATAAGGTCTCGGCAGGCGAGACCTGGGAGGGGATCACACTCCGCTATTATAAGTCCTCCCAGGACAAAAAGAAATTGGCGGAATACAACGGCCTTGACGCGGAAAGAGACCCAGTTCCTGGCCTGTTGCTGAAGATACCGCCCTCATTGCGGTTTTGACGGCGGATCCTCAAGACTTATTATAATACCTAACAGGAGATTGACATTTTTTAACCTTGAACCGTGAACCGTCTAACTCAGGTAATAATAATTTGACCAGGTCTATTTCCACGATTTTAAATCGCCCCTTTAACAGAAGGGACTTCCTTAAATTCCAGGTCAAGGGCGCCCTGTTACTGGCGGCAGGCGCCTCAGGCCTGACCATTCCAAGCAGGGGAATGACGGAACCCGTTCCCGATATAGCCGTGGTAAAGGGCCTGCCAGCAGCGGCTACAAGGGCCGCCGTTGAACTAATGGGGGGCATGAAAAATTTTGTGAAACCGGGGAACAGGGTCCTCATAAAACCGAACATGAGTTTCCCCAATCCCCCGGACTGGGCCACCACCACCAACCCCATTGTGGTGAGGGAGCTTGCCCTTATGTGCAGGGAGGCAGGGGCCTCAAAGGTCATTGTAGCGGACTATACCCTATATAGACCGGAGGATTGCCTGGAGAGGTCGGGGATACCTGAGGCATGCAGGGATATTGAAGGCGTTTCCGTAACAAGCGCCAACAGCGGACGGCTCTACCGGGAGACGGCCTTTAAGGACGCTGTGACAATGCCAAGCAACGGGGTCCTGGGGGAGGCCTTAAGGGCCGATGTCCTGATCGCAGCGCCTGTTGCAAAGTCCCACAGCGCGACCGGCGTGAGCCTTTCCATGAAGGGCATGATGGGACTCGTATGGGACCGCGGAAACATGCATTCAATGGGCCTTTCTTCGTGTATCGTCGATATGTGCACGGTCCTGAAGGCCCACCTGACCGTGATCGACGGGACCAGGGTCCTGACCACCAGGGGTCCCCGGGGACCGGGTAAGGTCCTCAAGGAGGATACGATCATAGTTTCAAAAGACATGGTGGCCGCCGACGCATGCACGGTAGACTCCTTTGAGTGGTACGGTAAGAAATACCTTCCACGGCAGGTCCAGTATATCCGGGAGGCGCACGAGCGAGGTCTGGGATCCATGGATATTGGGAAACTGAGGGTCAAAAAACTGGTACTGTAATGGGATTCAGGAGGGTCATACAGGTAGTAAACCTTGTTGTCTTTTTGTTGCTGGTCTTTGTTGCCGCATCTTCCATTCCTTCACACATGAATCTGAATTTTTTCCTGAGGCTTGACCCGGTCCTCGTCCTGGGCACCGGGATAAGCGGAAGGATATTAATACCGGCCTTTATCCCAGCGGTCGTCGTGCTCCTTCTTACGGCCCTTATGGGCCGGGTTTTTTGCGGCTATATCTGCCCCATGGGGACGACCATTGACGGCTGCGACAGGCTCCTGGGCCCTTCCTCGAAGGGGAGATCCATACCCGTAAGGCTCTTCCGGATAAAGTATTATGTACTTACCTTTGTGTTAGGTTCTTCAATTCTCGGGGTCTCGTTCCTTTTCCTGGGCTCCCCCCTCTCCCTCATTACCAGGTTTTACGGTCTCCTTATCCAGCCCCTGATCGCGCTTTTTGGGCACACGGCACTCAGGGTCATCCAGCCGGCGGCAGAGATGCTACATCTGGATACGCTGGTCTTCACGGACCTGTCCACCCCCCGGTTTGCGACCCAGTTCTTTATCCTCATATTTTTTATCCTGCTTTTCGGCCTTGCCAAGTTTTCACCCCGATTCTGGTGCAGGTACATCTGTCCCTCGGGCGCGCTCATGGCGCTCCTGTCAAGGAGACCTGTTTTCCGAAGGCAGGTATCCGATGCATGCACCAACTGCGGCAAATGCGCCGGTTCCTGCCCCATGAACGCGATAGACAAGAAATCGCCGGACATTACCCTCCACGGGGAATGCCTGGTGTGCCGGGAATGTGAAAAGGCGTGCCCGGTGAATGCAATATCCTTTACCCGGGGAGCAGCCCGTAAAGATTCTGGAAGCCGGGATTTTTTGCCTTCCCGCCGCCGGTTTCTGTTTGCGGGATTGGCGGGATTCGGGACGGCTGCAGTCAGCCTCACGGGATTGGGTTCACTCCAGGGCAAGAGCGGGCCGGGCCAGGTCCTGCCGGCCGGGCTTGTCAGACCACCGGGTTCCGTGCCGGAAATTGACTTTTTGGCGCGGTGCGTGCGCTGCGGTGAGTGCATGATAGCCTGTCCCAATAACGCGCTCCAGCCCATAGGGCTAAAGGCCGGGATCGAGGGAATTTTCAGCCCTGCGCTGACTCCCCGTCGCGGGGCCTGCAGTCCTGCGTGCAACAATTGCGGGGTCGTATGCCCCACTGACGCCATCCGGAATCTGCCGGTCCATGAACGGCTGTGGGCCAGGCCCGGAATCGCCGTAATCGTTAAGGAGAAATGTCTTGCCTGGGAGCAAAAAAAGAGGTGTATGGTATGTGATGAGGTCTGTCCATTTGGGGCGGTGAAATTCAGGTATGAGCCGGGAAATCCCGTGCCCGTGCCGGAGGTGTTAGAGGACAGGTGCTCCGGATGCGGCTACTGTGAGCATCACTGCCCTGTCATGAACCGGGCGGCCATTATTGTCACACCCATGGGCGCGTTGAGGTTGAAAAAAGGTTCCTTTAGAAAACAGGGTGAGCAGCAGGGTCTCAATATATCCTTAAGACACAGGGAAGACATTGAACTTCCCGTGACCCCGGATGGACTCCAACAGGGACCCGCCCCCGGTTTTACGGAGTAGGCGCGGGCACGACAGGGCCTGACCGGGGCGACCCCTATTTTCTCCGCCAGATTGTGCCGTCTTTCATGTCAATGAGCTCTATGCCCATTGTCTCCTCCAGGTCCCTGCGAATCCTGTCCGCGGTCTCCCAATCTCTGGCCCTTCTTGCCTCGTCCCTCTTTTTTATTAATTCCTCGACCTTTTTTTCCCTTCCGGCCGGTTCGAGGTCCATAACACCCAGGACGGAATTTATGCCCTCAAGGGATTCCATCACCTTCTCCCTGTCATCAGGGGCAAGGCCGTTAGCGTCCATTACCAGGTTTACCTGCCTGCTGAAACGGAAGAGCGCCGCAAGGGCCGGGGCTATATTCAGATCGTCATCCATGGATGCGTTAAAACTGTACTTCAGGTCATAGACGAACTGGTCCATCCCTGGATGGAGAGGGCCCGGTCTGCAATGGTGCAGCCTGGTGATAAACCTGTCCATATTGGAGATTGTACTCCTGGCAGTGTCCAGCTTTTGCCATGAAAAGGACACGGGTTTTCTGTAATGGCTGCTGATGAGCCAGTAACGAATCTCTCTTCCCGTGTAACCCCTTTCGAGGATATGCCTGATCGTATATTCAGCGCCGGATGTATGGGAAGATTTTTTCCCGTCTATCATGACAAGCTCGTTGTGGAGCCAGTAGTTGGCAGGGGGCTTGCCCGTCACGGCCTGGCTTATGGCTATGGCGTTCTCATGGTGGGGGAAGATCAGATCGATGCCGCTGGTATGGATGTCATAATTTTCCCCGAGGTATTTCATGGACATGGCCGGGCATTCAAGATGCCAGCTGGGCCTTATGTTGCCCCACTTGGTCTGGTAAAATATCCCCCTTTTGAGTTCATTAAGGGTCGAACGCTTGAGGAGGGTGAAATCCTTGGGATTTTCCTTCTCATACTGCTCCAGATCAACGGTCTTGCCGATCCTGATCTTTTCAAGGTCGATCCTCGAGAGCTTGCCGTAGTCCTTGAATCTGGAGATGTCATAATAGACGGATCTGAACTTTTCATAGGCGTAGCCCTTTTCCAACAGCCTCTGGGTCATTTGGATCATGTCGTCCACATGATCTGTCGCCTTCGGGTATTCATTCGCCCTCTTGATATTCAGGGTATCCAGATCCTCTAAGAACTCTTTATAGTACTTCCCCGTGAATTCCTTCAGGGACACGCCGGCCCTCTCGGCGCCCTCGATGGTTCGATCGTCCAGATCAGTGACATTCATGATTAGTGTGACTTTAAAGCCCCTGTATTCCAGATAGCGCCTGATCAAGTCGGAGAAGACAAAACGCCTGCACTGTCCAATATGGATAGGGTGTGAGAGAGTGGGCCCGCAGGAATAGATCCTGACCCTGTTTTCATCTATTGGAATAAATTCCTCCTTCTTTCTGGTGAGCGTGTTATAAAAGAGCTGGCCCGATTTCTTTACATCCTCAAAGAGTGGGGTGCTCAGATACCTTTCACCCCCGTCAGGCAGGATCACGACTATGGTGCCGGAGTCCATTTCTCTGGCGATTCTCAGGGCGCCAGCCATGGCCGCTCCCGAGCTCATGCCGACCAGAAGGCCTTCCTTTTTTGCGAGGAGCCTTGAAGTCTGGAAGGCCTCTTCGTCATCCATTTTGATGATCCTGTCGGCCCTGTTTTTTTCAAATATCCCGGGCCGGTATGACTCATTCATGTTTTTAAGCCCCTGGATCTTGTGCCCCAGGTAGGGTTCGATGCCGATGATTTTGACCTCCGGTTTAAGCTCTTTCAATCGTCTTGAGATGCCCATCAATGTGCCCGTGGTTCCCATGGATGACACAATAACGTCAAGATCTCCACCGGTCTGCTCCCATATCTCCATGGCCGTGCCGTTGTAATGGGACTTCCAGTTTGATTCGTTATTGAACTGATCGGCGAGCCAGTACTTGTCCGGCTCTTCCCTAATAAGATTATAGACCGCTTCTATTGCCCCGTCGGTCCCCAGGTGGGCGGGTGTGAACCGGAGCTCGGCTCCTAGGGCGCGGAGGATCTTTTTTCTCTCTTCACTCACGGCCTCCGACATGATCAGTAAAGTCCGGTATCCCTTTACTGAAGCCACCATTGCCAGACCTATCCCCGTGTTTCCGCTGGTGGCCTCGAGGATGATCCTGTCTCTTTTCAATTCGCCCCTTTCCTCGGCATCCTCTATCATCTGGAGGGCGGGCCTGTCCTTGACAGACCCGCCGGGGTTGAATGATTCCATCTTGGCAAGTATCCGGACTTTTTTGTTAGGGTTTATACGTTTGATGGGGACCAGGGGGGTATTGCCGATCTGATCCAGTATGTTATCGCGCCCTTTTGCCATTATTTTTTCTCCTCAACGGGACTACCCAGGGGGTTCAGCTATTTTAGGGTGAGTTGTCGTCCATCCAGAAACAGCCAATTTCTGGATAGAGCCCTTAGCGGTCAGCGATCAGCAGTCAGCCAAGCCTCTGTTTTTATAGTCTTTTACTGATAGCTGAATGCTGATAGCTGAATGCTGATAGCACGAATCCAAAAACCTTAGTTTATGGAGGAGCACTAATTAAAATAAAATAAAAATATTATGATATTAATTAACCATTTTCAATAGTTAACTTATCCGGATAATCTGCCATGGCCTCTTTCGAAATATTCAGCAACAGCCGTATTCACGTAAAGGCCGTAATATCTTGACATATAGACTATATTTTGGGAATTAAAAACATCGTTTTCAAAGGGAATATTGTTTGAGGTGACTTTATGAAGATAATGCTTACGGGCGGGGCTGGATTCATCGGATCAAACGTGGCTGGCGGCTACATTGCAGCGGGACATAAAGTGGTCGTGCTTGATAATCTTTCCTCGGGAAGGAAAGAGAACCTGAATCCCGGGGCAAAGTTCTATGAGGTAGATATCAGATCGGAAGAGGTAGAGAGGATAATGGGAGTTGAAAGGCCCGATGTCCTTAATCACCACGCGGCGCAGATAAGCGTCCCGGCTTCGGTTCAAGATCCGCTCCTTGACGCTGATATCAATATTAAGGGAATTTTGAATCTCCTGGAAAAGGCCGTGAAATACGGGACAAAGAAGTTCATTTTTATCTCATCGGGCGGCGCCATATACGGTGAGGCAACGGAATATCCCACCTCCGAGGATTATCCTCCCAGGCCCCTCTCGCCCTATGCCATATCAAAGTACGTCTCGGAACACTACCTGAACTATTACAGGCACCAGTACGGGCTAAGATTTACTGTTCTAAGATATGCCAATATCTACGGCCCGCGCCAGATTCCTCAAGGCGAGGCCGGTGTTGTGGCTATTTTTATGACGAACATCTGGAATAACAGGCAGTCAAGCCTTTACCATTTCCCGGGAGACGATGAAGGGATGATCAGGGACTACTGTTATGTGGGGGACGTTGTAAAAGCCAACATCGACGCCCTGACAAAGGGGGAAAATGACGTTATCAATATTGGAACCGGAAAGGGGACAAGGACCCAGACCCTCTATGAAATCATCTACGAGGCCGTAAAGGAGATCAGGCCCGGAACCCCCGGGGATTTGTTGAACCTCTCGAGGCACGAGGCCAGGGCGGGGGATATCACAAGGAGCTGCCTGAGAGTGGAAAAGGCGAGGGAGATAATGGGATGGCGGCCGGAGACAGGGCTCAAGGAGGGTGTGGGGTTGACCCTCAACTGGTTTGCCGGATGATGTCCTGATTCATTTCCGGGGCCGGCTTGACGGGGAAATGGCATCTTGATGGTGGATCAGGGAATTGAAGAAACTATTGACAGGACCCTTAATAAATTGTTAATAACCTTCGTTTCAGTTGAGGGTCTTGTACGGGACTAATGGACAAGGAGATTTATCTTATATTTTTTATGTTTGACCCTTGACATTTACCGGCAAATAATTATGTTTTTTGAATTTAAAGCTACTCGAATTCAAGATATTCCCGTATAATTTCACAGGTCGCGATTTATGGTATATATACCCGATTTTAATGAACTAAATCGCCCCTACCAATCCAAAATAGAACTAATGTCTTTTTCAGACATGTTAAATTATAGGGAGATAACATGTAATAATTAACTTTGTTAGGAGGTGAACATTTTTCCTTTTTTGTTTTTTCTTAATTATTTTAAATTGATAAGGGAGGAGATATAAAAAATGAAAGTCAGACCGCTACATGATCGAGTCATTGTTAAGAGGATTGAAGAGGAAGAGACGACAAAAGGGGGAATCATTATCCCCGACACCGCAAAAGAGAAACCCTCAGAGGGGAAAGTCGTGGCCGTTGGAAAAGGCAAGCTCCTTGAAAATGGAAATGTACAGCCGCTCGAGGTCAAGAAGGGAGATCGCATCCTGTTCGGAAAATATGCCGGGACCGACATAAAGATAGACGGCGAGGAGCACCTTATCATGCGCGAAGATGACATCATAGCTATTGTTGAATAAGTATTCAAATATTTATAAGGAGGAAAGTAAAGATGGCAAAAGAGATTAGATATAGTGGAAAGGCCAGAGAGGCTATCCTGAGAGGGGTGGATACTCTTGCCGATGCGGTCAAGGTTACATTAGGTCCAAAGGGGCGGAATGTCATTCTTGATAAGTCCTTTGGGTCGCCAAACATCACCAAAGACGGTGTAACGGTGGCCAAGGAGATTGAGCTTGAAGACAAGTTCGAGAACATGGGGGCCCAGATGGTCAAGGAAGTGGCTTCCAAGACATCAGACGTGGCCGGTGACGGCACGACCACTGCGACGGTCCTGGCCCAGTCAATATATAGAGAAGGTTCGAAATTAGTGGCCGCGGGAATCAATCCCATGGCCGTCAAGAGGGGTATTGAAAAGGCCGTTCAAGCGGCTGTTGATGAGCTGAAAAAGCTTTCCAAACAGACAAAGGATCAGGAAGAGATCTCCCAGGTCGGAACCATATCCGCCAACAATGACGCGACAATCGGGAATATCATCGCCGAGGCCATGAACAAGGTCGGAAAGGAAGGCGTCATTACGGTAGAAGAGGCAAAGAGCATGGAGACCACCCTTGAGATCGTAGAGGGCATGCAGTTTGACCGGGGTTATCTCTCTCCCTATTTTGTTACTGACCCGGAAAAGATGCAGGCTACCCTGAGCGAGCCCTATATCCTGCTTAACGAAAAGAAGATAAGCAGCATGAAAGATCTGGTGCCCATATTAGAGCAGATCGCCAAGATGGGCAGGCCGCTCCTAATCATCGCGGAGGATGTGGAAGGGGAGGCCCTGGCCACACTGGTGGTAAACAGGCTGAGGGGAACCCTCCAGGCGGCCGCGGTAAAGGCCCCCGGCTTCGGCGACAGGAGAAAGGCCATGCTGGAGGATATTGCAATCCTGACCGGAGGAAGGGTCATTTCGGAAGATCTCGGCCTCAAGCTGGAAAACATCACCCTGAACGACCTCGGTACGGCCAAGACCATCAACATCGACAAGGATAACACGGTTATCGTGGACGGCGGCGGCAGCAGAAAGGATCTGGAAGGAAGGGTAAAGCAGTTAAGGGCCCAGATCGAAGAGACCACCTCCGACTATGATCGGGAGAAGCTCCAGGAAAGGCTTGCCAAACTGATAGGCGGTGTGGCGGTCATTAATGTCGGCGCTGCCACGGAGACGGAGATGAAAGAGAAAAAGGCCAGGGTTGAAGACGCCCTTAACGCCACCAGGGCGGCCGTTGAAGAAGGGATTGTCCCGGGCGGCGGCGTGTCACTGTTAAGGTGCATAAAGGCCGTTTCAAAATTAGAGCTTGATGGCGAGGAGCAGAATGGCGTACGCCTCGTAATGAGGGCACTGGAAGAGCCGATCCGCCAGATTGCCAATAACGCGGGTTTTGAAGGCTCCGTTGTCGTGGAGAAGGTAAAGGCGGAAAAGGGCGCTTTCGGCCTTAACGCGGAAACAGGTGTCTATGAAGACCTTATGAAGGCAGGGATCATCGATCCGACCAAGGTCACGAGGTTCGCGCTTCAGAACGCCTCCTCCGTCGCCTCTCTGCTCCTTACAACTGAGGCGATGATAGCTGAGAAACCCAAGGATAAAGATGACATGCCTCCAATGCCTCCGGGAGGCGGCATGGGCGGCATGGGCGGCATGGGCGGCATGATGTAAGAAGAATTGATCATGGAAAACCGCGCCCTATAAAAGGCCGGTAGCTCGAGAACAGATGAAAAAGATTGTATCCGTGACCGGGTACAATCTTTTTTTTCGTGCCCATCCTGAAACGGTTAATTTTTTAGGCAAACAAGCTGCACTCAGTCCCACATTTTCTGGATGGAGCTTTCAGGAGTCAGCGCTCAGCAATCAGCCAACTCTTTTTTAAAATGGATTTTGCTGAATGCTGAAAGCTGTACGCTGATAGCGCGAATCCAAAAACGTTAGTTTATGGATGAGCGCTGTTTAAGCATTATCCTGGCGTCAGCCGCGATACACCTGTCTGAAGAACATATAAGGGGATTTAAATCGATGGAATCTATATCATCCTCCAGGTCCATGACCAGATCAGAAAATGCCTCCATCAGACGGCTCAATTCTCCAAGATTGACAGGAGAAGATCCCCTGTAACCCTCCAATAACCTATGGGCCTTGAGACCGGAGATCATGGATGAGATGTCACTCTCACTCAGAGGCGCCATTTTCAAGGCCGTGTCGTGATAGATCTCAACGGCTGTTCCCCCTATTCCCAGGAGTATGACCGGACCGAACTGAAAATCGATCTTCGCCCCTGCAATCAGCTCAAGGCCGGTAATTATCTCTTCGATCAGGATGCCGGAAAATCCTTCCAGGGCGCTGAATCGGGAATAGGCCTCCCTCAGCGAATCATCGCTGTCAATTCCGACAATCACGCCACCAGCGTCCGATTTATGGATGATTTTCGAAGAAACAACCTTGGCCACAATCGGATATCCTATTTCAGATGCAAATGCCTCGGCCTCGTCCATATCTTTGGCCCATTTGAACCTTGGGACGTCCATGCCCGCCAGGGAAAGAAGACGCTTGGCCTCGGGTTCGATTACCCACCCGTTCTCCCTTGAGGCCTGAATAATATCATGGATCTCTCTTTTCAGCATACCCTTCTCCTCCTCATGGCCTCGGCCATGTGGACCGCTCCCTGGATGGATTGGGATACGGGTATATTGTTGAATTCGAAGCCCTCGATCAGCATCCTGTACTTCTCCACGTGGGGCACGTAGGCGATAAGGGGTTTTTTATCCTGCAGGTAGATCTGGCTCAACATCGCGCCCAGGTCTGATGTAATGCCCGGCTGATAAGGCAGCAGCAGGATTATCACGCAGTCGATCTCTGATGAGCCGCTCAGATATCTTACGGCGGCGAAGAAATCGTCATCCACTGAGCTACCGGTCAGGTCGACGGGATTGCCCAGGGAGGCGATATTCCTGATGTTTGGAGACAGTTTTTCCCTGATCTCGGCCCTGGCCTTTTCAGGCAGGTCCGGGACCTTAAGATTATGGGAGGAACATACGTCAACTGCCAGGGCGCCGTGTCCGCCGCTGCCCGTTACGATACCTATCTTTCCCTCGATCCCTATGGGATAGCAGCTCAAAGACTCGCAGAAGGCCACCATTTCAAACTCATTTTTGGCCTCGACAATGCCATACTGGGAAAGCACTCCCGAGAAGGTCTCGTAATCACCTGCCAGAGAAGCGGTATGGCTGGACACGGCCCGTATCCCCCCGGGACTCTTGCCGGCCTTTAAGACAATTACGGGTTTGGGGCATTTGCTCGCGGAAAGGACGAATTTACGGCCCTCATTCTTGCCGAAACCCTCCACATAAAAGGCTATAACCTTTGTTTTCGGGTCATCGGCCAGGCAATCCAGCATTTCTATCTCCCCGATCACGGCCTTGTTGCCGATGCTTACGGCCAGGGACAGGCCGACGCCTTCGTCGGCAAACTTTAGCATCTGGTCAACCAGGACTCCGCCGCTCTGGCTCACAATGGCGACGTTTCCCGTGGCCGGCCGGACCATACGCTCGCTCGGGAGAAAAAAGGTATCCACATGTGCGGGGGAATAGACGCCCAGGCAGTTGGGCCCGATAAAGGGATAATCAGCCTCTCTGGCAATGGATGCCATGCTGTCCTGGAGGTCCTTTTCTCCCGTTTCCGAGAATCCCCCGGAGATCACGATCGCCCCGCCGACCCCTGCCTCAATGCAGTCCTTTAATATCCCGGGACAATATTCGGAGCGAACGGCTATCACGGCCAGGTCGATCTTTTCAGGGATCTCAGAGACATCCCGGTATAACTTTTCACCGTGGAAAAGGCCTCCCTGGGGATTCACGGGAAAGACCCTAACCGGGTGTCTGAGGTTGTTCTTGTTAAAGATGACATTGGCGGGGTTGTGGACGTTCTTCAGGGAAACTCCGATAACGGCCATGGTTTCCGGTTCAAACATCTTTTGAAAGTCCATCGGACGCTCCTTCTTTTTTGATCCCGATTGTCAGTGGCCTGGCGGCATCCCCTGCCAGAAACAGTGTCTGGGTCGGGAAGGCGAAATCAATGCCCTCTTCATTAAAACGACGAAAGACCTCTTTGTTAAACTTCTCTGAGAATGCCATGTATTCCCAGTAATCAGGGGGATGGTACCAGTAATAGACCACGATGTTCAGGGAATCAGAGTTGAAATCACTAAAATAGACCCTGGGAGGGAAATTCTCATCCATACCCTCATGATTGGAAAGGATCTCCTTCACTATATCTATGGCCCGGTCTATTTTATCAGGGGGAGTGTCATAGGTGATCGTCAGATTGACAACACGTCTGATATGCGTTCGTTTGCTAATATTCTGGATTGTCTTGTTTGCGAGTTCCCCGTTGGGAACCGTGACAAGATGACCTTCAAGGGTCCTTATCTTGGTTGATCTGAGCCCTACCTCTTCAACAGGCCCGTCATGACCGTCAATGACAATACGATCACCGATCTCAAAGGGTTTATCAGTGAAAAGAACCACAGAGCCGAAAAAATTCTTGATCGAATCCTGTGCCGCCAGGGCGATGGCAAGGCCGCCGATCCCGAGCCCGGCAATGATGGAGGTAATCGGTTTATCACTCAATATTTGAGCGATCTGGACCATCACCAGGATTACCACCGTGACGCGAAGGCTTTTCCTGAGGATGGGCACCATCATGTCGTCAAGTTTGCTTTCGGTTTTTTTGGCAACTCTGGCAAGCCAGACGCTCGGGACCTCTGCCAGCCAGTAGAGAAAGTAACCGATACCGATTATCAGGAGGATAGCGCTCAGTGTGTTCGCAATGTCGGCCAGAGTTGATTTCAATTCGAGAATCGAGAGGGCCGCGGCTATTCCACATGCGGCCAAAAGGAATATTGCCCCGCGGCCAAGGGCCTTCAGCGTGGCAGAGGCAAGGATTCTGTCCTGTCGTTCAAACTGATCACCGAATTTTTCGAGCAGATATCTCGCAATTCTTCCCAATAACAGGGCGATAAGAATGAGCAAGAACAGGGCTAAAATACGCCATAACCTGTTCCCCATTATTTCATAATCCAGAATTGTCTCCATGCCTTTCTCCTTGCTGAGGACCTCATGAGCCGGATTTTCAATCTATTTCAGAAGTTTAATACGGAACAGCCGGTCAATGTCGTATCCTGAAAATAGCTTGCATTAATTAGGCTTTGCTTTCACCCCATTGAAATAGATATGCCAGGGTAGGCAATGTTATCTCTTCAAGGTGATATCTTTTTAAAAGTTCCACCGTACATCACAGTGAATAAATATTTGGGATTTATGCCTATGAGCCATTGGGAATCTGCTTTGCCCTGCGCAAATCCCAAATATTTATTTACAGGCTTCCAGACAGGTAGATATCACCTTGAAGAGATGATATTGCCGGACTATTATCCTTTAGTTAGAGCCTGAGGATTCCGATCCTGCATAGAGGACTGGACTTTAATTATTTGTTAAAGTATTTATAGGACACCGTATTGGTTATCCCTTCACTGCGGGATTTTTAGTTTCCCTGTCTCTACGCGACTTCAGATAAAAAAGGGCTACCACGGATGCGACAAGGATAAGACTGCTAAGCACCTGGGTCACGGTCCAATTACTTCCCAACAGGAACGCCCTTTCATCTCCCCTGAATCGCTCCATCAGTAACCGGGAAGTACTGTGCAAGATCAGGAACCACAGGAATACCTGGCCCTCGAACCTCTTTTTGGCACTCAATATCATGAGGATAATAAAGATTATAAGGCCGCTAAAGGATGCGTATAGCTGCGTGGGGTGCAGCGGCGTGTTCAGGGGGGCGATGGATTTCGGATTCCTAAAGATCACACCCCAGAAGACATCCGTGGGCCTGCCGTAGCAGCAGCCCGCCATAAAGCAGCCAATGCGTCCGATTCCCTGGCCGATGGCCAGGGCAGGCGCCCAGAGATCCCCCACCTGCCATATGGTGAAGCCATGGCGCCTGATGTACCAGATCATTACAAGGACCGCGGCTATCAGTCCCCCTGAAAAGACAAGGCCGCCGTGCCATATCTTGAGGATATCCACGGGGTGGGCAATATAGTATGACAGGTTCATTATCACATAAAGAAGTCTTGAACCTATGATACCGCTTAATACAAGGACAAAGCCCATGTCCAGGACCTGTTGACTGCCTATGCCCTGAAGCTTGCCGATCCGGACGGTAATCAGGAGCCCCACGGCGATCCCGGCGGCTACAAAAAGGCCGTAAGAGTGAATGGTCAGGGGGCCGATAGAGAAAAGATCAGGAAACATGTCTGATTATTTTTCCTTTCGATCATGGTATGGACTACGGAAGAAGACATTTATGACAACCAGGGCCGCCCCAACGGTGATTGCCGAATCAGCAAGGTTGAAGGCGGGCCAGTGATATTTCCCCAAATAGAAATCTAAAAAATCAATAACTTCCCTGTGCCTCAGCCGGTCGATGAGATTGCCCAGGGCCCCTCCCAGTATAAAGGACAGCCCGAATATCAAGTGGCCGTGCCCGTTTCTTAACCTGCGGAACCAAAAAATCAG
>CAZGIZ010000112.1:0-15581 GCA_964526655.1 uncultured Desulfobacteraceae bacterium
ATCCCACATCCCTATCGTCAGGATCAAGGGAAATCTACACGCAAAAATGATCTTTGCACTGTGCACGAAAGTTACAATCTAACAGTTTAATCTTTATACAGAAGCTCCGTGTTGATCTCGATTTTCGCGTCTTTACGTAGATTATCGATCCACTCCTTGAGTCTCCTGGTCTTTTTCATCTCCCTGAGCTCTCCCTTGATCTCCTCTTCAAGATCGCTTAGGGGGGGTATGTCCTTTCTCGTTTCCTTCATGGAATCATAATAATCCTTTATCTCCTCTTGAGAGATCAGGATCGTCTTGTTTATCTCCTCGGCCTTTTTTTCCATCAGGTCCCTTATTAATGTGGATTCCCAGTAGCGCTCAATGGCCCTTATGAATTTCTCCTCCTTATCCAGATTCAGCTTCTTGGCCTCCTGTATTAGGAGCTCCTTTCTTATTAATTCGTTCAGGAACCCGTCTTTGGCCTCACGGGTCAGTTTGAAATCCTTCTCCATCTCGATTTCCCCCGCCAGCTTGGACTGGAATTCCTCCAGGGTCAGGTTGTAATTGTTTATCCTGGCCAGGGTTTGTGTATCGTCCGGCTTTTCCTTTGAGCAGCCGGAAATCTGAATTGAAATAAGGACTGTCAGGATTAGGGGCCATAACTTCTTCATAATGACAACTCCCTCCTTGAGAGATTGAAATTCATTGCAATATTATAAAAAAAATAATTATTATACAAGGAATTTAAGGCTTTTCGGGCAAATGTGTATGATTCAAGTGAATATGGTAAATTTCACATTTATTGGCAACGTTCAAAAAAAAGTACGTGAGACATTTCAATCTTTAAAGTCAGGCATTCGGCCATCACCCTTTTCTCAAGGGGATATCTACCATGTTGGTCGGAAATGACTTAAAATTAGAGGTTTGAAATGCTCACAGGAGATTCCCATGGATTCACGGGCATAAACCTTTAATTTTAAGTCATGGCAAAGTCCTTTGGAATTTTTAAAGAGATATCCCCTTTCGAAAAAGGTCATGGCCTCGCCTGATTAGGAGAACTAATTGAGGTAAAACACGGCCATATCAGAATTTTTTGAACGTTTTTGATTTATGATATGCAAAGGGTGATAAAAGGGGGAGTCCATTGTTGAACGAGATATCAACGGCCATTATCGGCGGGGGTGTTGTAGGGTGCGCCGTGGCCTGGGAGCTGGGCGGAGATAATAGAGACATCTTCCTTTTTGAAAAAAATCCGGGAATCACCCGCGGCGAGAACCAGTCGAGCCGCAATTCCGGGGTCATCCATTCCGGGCTCTATTACGACCTTGAGACAAGGCCTGAAAAGGCCGGGCTCTGCGTTGAGGGCAACCGGCTGCTCTATGATTTCTGCGAGAGGCATAAAGTCCCTGCGATAAGGACGGGAAAGCTTATCGTGGCGACAAGCGAACAGGAAGAAGAGGTCCTTGATTTCTATCTGGAGCGGGCAAGGAAAAACAAGGTGCCCGATGTGGCAAGGATCCCGGGCTCTAAGATAAGGGAATTGGAGCCCAATGTGAGTGCGAGGTCCGCCCTGATGGTTCCCTCCGCGGGAATTGTGGACCCCGTATCACTGGTTTACAGACTATACGGCCTGGCCTCCCAAAAGGGCGTTCAGTTCATTACGGGCACGGAGGTGGCCGGGATAGAGGTCCATGGGGACGGACTCCGCCTGGAAATCCGGTATCCTGACGGGAAAATGGACCGTGTCCTGGCAAGGACAGTGGTTAATGCCGCGGGAATTGACGCGGATCTATTGGCCCTCATGGTGAATCCCGATTCCCCCTATGAGCTTGATCCCGTAAGGGGGGAAGCATATAAGTTTTACGGGCACAAGAGGCCCGAACTGGCCCTCAGGGGAATGAATGTCTATCCCACACCCGTAACTGTTGTCACCCCCCACGGGAGTCACTTCACCGTGGGCGTGCATCTGACGCCTACCTTTGAAGATCTTGCCTATCCCCCTTCGTTGGGATCCACTGTCACTGTAGGACCGAAACTCACCCCCGCGGATGACAGAAACGACTGGAACGGATCACCCGCCCCTGCCGGCCTCTTCGCAGATGCGGTATCGCCTTTTTTCCCGGGGCTCTGGGCCGACGACCTCATCTGGCACCAGGCGGGCCTCCAGGCAAGGCTGAAGGGACACCCGGATTTTGTTATTGAGGCCGACCCCCGCCACGGTGGCATGATCAACCTGTTAGGGATTGACAGCCCGGGCCTCACATCCTGCCTGACCATCGCCCGCAGGGTAAGGGAGATGTGCGATTAAAAAGTCCGCGTCCCCCGGTCGAGGATTCTTTACTTTCCTGGAAAATGCTGTTAAATATGACCGATTTTATAAATTCGGTTCTTCTCCCAATTAGTTGGGAGAAAGGGGTATGGTTCGGATGATACTGTAAGGAGAGGGCATGAGTGTAACACCACAACCAAAAAAATACCACATATCCTTTGATCCCATCGGCAAATCAACGGACATACTTCCCGGGGCCACCCTTATGGAAGCGGCATGGATGGCCGGTATCAGTCTCGCGAGTGTATGCGGCGGCAAAGGGAAATGCGGACAATGCCGTGTCGTGATAACAAAGGGCGATGTATCTCCTCCAAAGCCGGAAGAGGAGAAGATATTCACAAAAGAAGAACTTGCAAAGGGCCACCGGCTGGCCTGCTGCACCCTTCCCCAGAGCGACCTGAAGGTCCATATCCCTGAAAAGTCCCTGGTAATGGGCGTGAGATTACAGGTGGAAGGCACCACCGGGACCCTGACTGTCGATCCCTCGGTCCGCTCCTATGACCTTAAAACGGATCCCGCCACTCTTGAAGATCCCAGGGCCGACCTGAACCGTGTCCTGGACGGCCTCACGGGCTCAAAGGGACCTGAAAATACCTCCGTCGATGCACAGGTCGTAAGGCAGCTTTCCCCCCTCCTGAGAAAGCAGGGCTGGGAGGTCTCCGCCTATGTCCGCTCAAATGAGATAATCGGCTTTGTGCCCCGGGCCGCCCGACCGCTCGGAATGGCCGTTGACCTGGGCACAACAAAGATCGCGGCCTATCTCCTTGACCTCAATACGGGCGAAGAGCTTGCCTCCTCCGGCTCCGTGAACCCGCAGACGGCCCAAGGGGAAGACGTCATGACCCGCCTCTATTATACCATCCAGAACGCGGGGTCCGGAGAATCACCCCCTTCCGAATTATCCGTCATGATATGCCGTAAACTGGATGAAATGTTAGCAGGACTGACTGAAAGGGCAGGGGCGTCGATTAATCAGGTGGCGGATATTTGTATCGTGGGCAATACGGCCATGACGCACCTCCTGTTAGACCTGCCTGTCAGGCAGTTAGCGAGTTCACCCTATGTCGCGGCGTCCAATTCGTCAATGGATATAAAAGCCAGGGACCTGGGTCTATCATCATCGCCCGGGGCATACGTGCACGTACTTCCCGGCATTGGGGGTTTCGTGGGGGCCGATCACGTCTCCATGATCCTGGCATCGGATATTGATCACGCTGAGGGAATCACCATAGGGCTGGACATCGGCACCAACACCGAGATCGTGATCAGCAGCAACAAGGGGAGGGATCTGGTTTCAGTGGCCTGTCCTTCGGGTCCCGCCTTTGAGGGCGCGCATGTCACGGACGGAATGAGGGCGGCAAAGGGCGCTATCGAGTCCATAAAACTGACAGAGAGCGGCGCGGACTATAAAACCATCGGGGACGCCCCGGCCATCGGCCTCTGCGGGTCCGGGATCCTGGACGCCATCGCAGAGCTCTATCTATGGGACCTGATCGATGAAAGGGGCCGTTTCAGAAAAACAAACAGGAGGGTCAACAAGGGACCACGGGGTTTCCAATTCAAAGTCGCGTCAGGGAATGACAACCCTTCAGGGAATGACGTGGTCATAACCCAGAAGGATATTGATGAAATTCAGCTTGCCAAGGGAGCTATCCGCGGGGGAATAGAGGTGCTTCTGGAGGTGACGGGGACACCACCTGAGAAGGTGGAGGATGTCATCATAGCCGGGGCCTTCGGCTCTTTCATCAACCTGGTCAACACCATCAATATTGGCATGCTCCCCTATTTCCCCAACGCCAGATATACCCAGGTGGGAAACGCCGCGGGAATCGGGGCCAAAATGGCGCTCCTCTCCAGGGCGGAAAGAGAGCGTGCCAGGAATATCGCGGCAAGGACAAGATACGTGGAATTGACAACCCACCCGGGCTTCAACCGCCAGTTTGCGCTGGGCATGATGTTTCCCAAAGACAGGCAGGAGGCCGGGCAAATAAAAAGAAATAAAAATTGATAACGGTACAAGGTGTAAGGTGTAGGGTGTAAGGTGTAGGGGGTAAGGGGTAAGGGGTAAGGGTAGGGTGAAAACGAAATCAAAACCTACAAAAATTAAGCCCGTAAACCGTAAACCTTATACCTTAAACCTTATGATCAGGCAGGGCCTAATAATTCTGGCTATGCACATATGAGATACTGCTATGGGGAGAGGATCGGGATTTAAAATAGATTAAAAATACCTGAAATTTCTAAAGCAGGCTTTTTGATTTAAATATCATTATCAAGGCATAACCCTATGAATGAGGTCAAGATAAAAAACCGTGTGTTGATCGCCAAGCCGGGCCTGGACGGACACGACCGGGGCGCGAAGATCATTGCCCGAGCCCTTAGGGACGCCGAGTTCGAAGTGATATATACGGGCATCCGCCAGACGCCTGAAGAGATAGCATCGGCCGCCCTGCAGGAAGACGTCGCAGCCATAGGGCTCTCATCCCTGTCGGGCGCCCACCTGCAGCTTTTCCCTGCGGTCATGGAGGCCCTGAAAAAGGCCGGCGCCGGCGACATCCAGGTTATCGGGGGAGGGATCATCCCTGATGAAGACATCCTCCTTTTGAAGGAGGCCGGCCTGACCGCGGTATTCACGCCGGGTGCGACACTCAAGGAGATAGTGGAGGCCTTCAGGGAGGCGTGTAAAAGGTTCTACGATATGGAAAGGGGACAGGAGAAATAGGCTCCGGACAGGATCATGGAAAAGGACCCAAACTTTAAAAAATGGGAAGAGGAAGAACTCGCGAAGAGCATCGAGAGATTCCCGGAGCGAAGGGAAAAATTCACCAATCACGGGGGCCGGGAGGTCCCTCGGGTTGCCCTGCCCAAAAAAATAGACGATGAATATCTCAATAAACTGGGATTTCCGGGCCGATACCCCTTTACAAGGGGCGTCCAGCCGACCATGTACCGGGGCCGGCTGTGGACCATGAGGCAGTACGCCGGTTTTTCAACGGCCGCGGAATCAAACAGGAGATACCATTATCTCCTGGATCAGGGAAATACCGGGCTCTCCATAGCCTTTGATCTCCCGACACAGATAGGCTATGACTCAGATGACCCCCTGAGCAGGGGTGAGGTTGGCAAGGTAGGGGTGGCCATCGATTCCCTTGCCGACATGGAGATCCTTTTTAAGGGGATACCCCTGGACAGGGTCTCCACCTCCATGACCATCAACTCGCCCGCAGCCATACTGCTTGCCATGTACGTGGTGATCGGTGAAAAGCAGGGCCTTAAAGCGGATCAATTAAGGGGCACCATCCAGAACGATGTGCTTAAGGAGTATGTGGCCAGGGGGACCTATATCTTTCCACCCAGGCCCAGTATCCGCCTGATTACCGATATCTTCAAGTGGTGCAGCCAAAACATGCCAGCCTTTAACACCATCTCCATCTCAGGATATCACATCAGGGAGGCGGGCTCCACGGCCGTCCAGGAAATCGCCTTTACCCTGGCAAACGCCTGCACCTATGTCAGGGCGGCGCTGGACGCGGGCATGGAGATCGACTCCTTTGCCGGGAGGCTGGCCTTTTTCTTTAACGCCTCCTCCGATCTCTTAGAGGAGATCGCCAAGTTCAGGGCCGCGAGGAGATTATGGGCCAGGATCATGAAGGAGCGGTTCGGCGCCAAAAGACCGGCCAGCCAGATGCTGCGCTTTCACACCCAGACGGCCGGTAACAGCCTGACGGCCCAGCAGATCGACAACAACATAGTCCGGGTGACCCTCCAGGCCCTCTCGGCCGTGCTGGGAGGGACCCAGTCCCTCCATACCAATTCACGGGACGAGGCCCTCTCCCTTCCCACGGAGGATGCGGTCAGGACCGCCCTCCGGACCCAGCAGGTGATAGCCCACGAGTCGGGCGTGGCCGACACCATTGATCCTTTGGCCGGCTCCTACTATATAGAGGAATTGACCGACAGGATGGAAAATGACGCCCTGAAGCTGATGGACCAGGTGGAAGAGGAGGGGGGCGTTGTCGCCTGCATTGAAAAGGGTTTCATACAGAGGCAGATTGAAAACTCGGCCTATGAGTACCAGAATGAGATAGAGAGGGGCGAGCGGATCATTGTGGGCGTTAATCGATTTCAGGTCGAGGGAGAAGCCAGGCCGCCGCTTTTGAGGATTGATCCCTCCATCGAGAGGAGTCAGGTCCGGGACCTGGCCAAATTTAAAAAAATTAGGGACAACGGCCACGTAAATCGTTCATTGGCCCTCCTCAAATCCGCGGCCCAGGGTGACGACAATCTCATGCCGGTCATCCTGGAATCGGTCAGGGCCTATGCCACGCTTGGTGAAATCTGCGATGTCCTCCGGGAGGTATTCGGAGAATACCGCTACAGGGGTTAGAAAGGAATTTTTTAGGGGAGGGATCATGCAGGACAATCTGGAGGAATTAAACAGGCTGCGTGAGCAGGCGATACTTGGCGGTGGCAAGGACCGAATTGACAAGCATAAGGCCAACGGCCGTCTGACCGCCCGGGAAAGGCTCGAGATGCTTCTGGATGAGGGAAGCTTTGAAGAATTCGATATGTTCAAGACCCACCGTTGCCGTCAGTTCGGGATGGAAAAGAAGGAGATCCCGGGGGACGGGGTAGTCACTGGTTATGGAACCGTGGACGGACGCGTGGTCTATGTCTTCTCCCACGACCTGACCGTGTTTGGAGGCTCCCTGTCGGAGACCTTCGCGGAAAAGATATGCAAGGTAATGGACCTTGCCATGAAGAACGGGGCCCCTGTTATCGGCTTTAACGACTCGGGCGGCGCCAGAATTCAGGAAGGCATCGAAAGCCTGGCAGGCTACACGGATATCTTTCTCAGAAATGTCATGGGCTCAGGTGTCATTCCCCAGATTTCCGTGATCTTCGGCCCCTGTGCAGGGGGAGCGGTATATTCGCCCGCACTTACTGATTTTACCATCATGGTAAAAGACAAGAGCTACATGTTCCTGACCGGCCCGAAGGTGGTGAAGGCCGTAACCCACGAAGACGTGACAACCGAAGAGCTTGGAGGGGCCTCCATACACGCCGCCAAGAGCGGGGTGGCCCACTATGACGCGGAATCAGGACCCGATGCCATCAACTATGTCAAGAAGCTGCTGTCCTACATCCCCCAAAACTTCCATGAAAAGCAGCCCAGGGCTGAGACCAACGACCCGCCCGACAGGATGGACAGGGAGCTGAACGATATTATCCCTGAAGAATCCAGCAAGGTATATAATATCAAGGATGTTATCGAGAGGACTGTTGATGAAGGCGTTTTTTTGGAGGTCCATTCGAAATTCGCCACAAATCTGGTCGTAGGGTTTGCCAGGTACGGGGGTTATCCCGTGGGGATCGTGGCCAACCAGCCCCGCTTCTTGGCGGGGGTCCTCGACAATGATTCTTCGGTAAAGGGCGCCCGTTTTGTAAGGTTCTGCGACTGTTTTAACATCCCCATTGTTACCTTTGTGGACGTCCCCGGCTTTCTTCCCGGCACGGTTCAGGAATACGGGGGAGTGATCAAGAACGGGGCCAAGATCCTCTACGCCTTTGCCGAGGCAACCGTTCCAAAGGTGACGGTCATTACCAGGAAGGCCTATGGCGGCGCCTATTGCGTGATGTCATCCAAGCACCTGAGGGGAGACATCAATTACGCCTGGCCCACGGCCGAGATCGCGGTGATGGGCTCCAGGGGGGCGGTAGAGATACTCTACGCAAAGGAACGCGATCAGGCCGAGGACCCGGAGGCCTTTTTGGCTGAAAAGGAGCGTGAATACCAGGATCTGGTGGTGAATCCCCTTGTGGCGGCGAAACGGGGTTATATCGACGATATTATCGAGCCGGCCACTACCCGTTTCAGGATAATCAGGGCCCTCAATCTCCTGAAGGATAAGAAGGACAGCAACCCGGCAAAAAAACACGGCAATATTCCGCTGTAGGCTGGTTATTGGTTATTTGTTATTCGTTATTGGTTATTTGTTATTGGTTATTCGCTGACTTCTGTCCTCCTTGCCGCGCCGAAGCCAATGGCGAAGGCGGGTGTCATCTGTTCCCCGTCCTCTATCTACTGTTTTTTGTCTTTTTATTATTAATTGACAATTGTCAATTGATAATTGTTAATTGACAATTTGTAACTGACTTCTGACCTCTGACTTCTGACAATCAGGCCACGATCTTCTCTTCTCTTAATATACTGATCTCCTCTTTCCCATAGCCAAGCTCCAGAAGTATCTGTGCTCGCCGAACCCCGGCGCCTTCATGCGGCATGAGGCCGGCGTCTCGCTGAAGTCCCAGGGGAACCCTGTCATCTTTATCTTTCCCCATTCAGGGTGGTTAAAATGGATGAAGTAGTTGTTGGCCAGGGCCTGGGGATCATTGGTGACCTCGGTCGGCGTCTGAACGGGCGTAAAGATGCATCCTTCCTCCCTGAGGATCCTCATCCACTCATCCCTCGTCCTTTCGGCGAACTTGCCGTCCAGTATGGAGACAAGCTCCTCCGCGTTATCTCCCCTCGCCTTTATGCTGTTGAACCTGGGATCATTCTCCAGGTCCTCCATCCCCATGGCCCTGCATACCTTCGGCCAGTACCTGTCGGGATCCAGGTGTGCAATGGCAAGCCACTTGCCGTCTTTGCACTTATAGTGGCTGTAGATGGGATTTCCTGCCTTTGCCCTTATCTCCCTGGGGAACTCCTGGCCCCAGATAGCGGGGGCCGCCATGATGAATGCAAGCGAGCCGATCAGGCTGCCCATGAGTGACGTGTCTACCACCTGTCCCCTGCCCGTCTTCTCCCTTGCATAAAGGGCGGCAGTGACGCCCCACGCGCAGATAAGCGCCCCTAATTCATCACCGATGCCCGGCAGTATCTGGGTGGGCGGGCCGTCTTTCTCCCCGCAGGACATCATGAATCCGCCGCGAGCTATGCCCGTATAGTCAAAGGATAACTCGTTTGCGTCAGGCCCCTTGCGGCCCCATCCCGAGGCATGGGCGTAGATCAGGCGGGGGTTTCTCTTCATCATTTCATCCGGACCCAGGCCGATCCTGGCCGGGGCCTCGATGCTCATATTGTTGAGGAACACGTCCGCTTCATCTATCAGCCTGAGCATTATCTCCCTGCCCTTTTCCGATTTCAGGTTGATGACGATGCCCCTCTTGTTCCGGTTGCCGTGTTCAAAATAGTAGTTTCTCCCGCTTCTCCCTGACATGGCCTCGATAATCTTCATGAATCCCCTCCCCGGATCTCCTGCGGGTGATTCAACCTTTATTACATCCGCACCGAGGTCGCCCAGCCTCATGCCTGCCACTGGGCCCTGCTGAAACAGAGTTATCTCCACCACCTTTACCCCATCCAAAGGTCCTTTCATACCAGATTACCTCCCTTTATAAAGTGTTGGTTCTCCTGGTGATATAAATTCAGGCATTGCTTCACGAGCGGACAGACCCGGATACTTATTATGCTATCCACACCTTTTCGAGGGACGTGGTCGTAAAGTCGATAAGCACCCTGGGGCTGTTTTTTCCCAGATCCCAGGAGACAAAATAGGCGAACATATCGCGCATGGTCTCCCTCTTGATCCCCTCCCTTTCGGAGACAGTGTCAATGACCTCCCCAACGCTGTCGATTATGATCCTGTTAAGGTTCAGTGACTTATTAAGACTCTTAAGGTCCCTGGACGTCTGCAACTGTTCAACGGCCTCTTCCCAGTGAATGCCGTCTATCTTGCGCCTCAGGATATAGGCGTTACCCCTGTCGCGGATCCACAAGAGCGGTGGATTGACTGTCAATCCGGCGCCCCTGACCCTTAATCCTGAAATCCTTGATCCAAAGGTCTCGAGAAGTCTCTTTTTCCTCTCCATCTCGGGAAGCTGCCTGGCCTGAATACGCTCAAAGATATAATCCACCCCATCAAGGGTGATCTCCTTGAGACGGGTCGGGTCAAAGCCCAGGTCCAAAAGGTCGCCTATGGTCAGCTTGTGGTCATTGCCATAGCCGCGTCCTTTCAACCAGGACATGAAATTCGGCCTCCCGTAGACAGGGAGGGATTCAATTATCCGGGAGGGGTATTTCTTCAGGATCTCCGACAGGAGGGAGCATAATTGGCTGTCGCCCGTCATGGTGTACATGCCTTCCGTCTGATCATAGGGCGCGTATGACTGAACGGCCAGTGAGGCTATTTCCGGGGCCAGTATTATCTGCTCCATTGATTCGCCCCCCGTATAACCGATGAGCTCGCCTATTCGCCTCCTGAAGGCTATGAGCTTGGTGGTGAAACGGGTAAACATAAAACGCATGAAGGGATTAGCCTCTCCCCTTTCAAGTTCGGCGCGGAAATAGGTAAGCAGGGCCGAATAGAGGTCTTTAAACTCGGAGATCGTACGACGGACCATTACCTCGTTTTCACGCATGTCAATGAATTCACGCTTTCGCCTCAGGTGATGGATTAGCTTTAAGAGCGGCTCTCTCAGGTCCTTTCCCTGCATCCTGGGCGGGACATAGACCATATAATTGTCTTCCTGATCGGACCCGTTATCGATAAAGTTTTCAATGGGCTCCCAGGACTGTTTGCTGTAGATATCGTAGGTCAGATCGTCTTCCGGAATAATATTATCCAGTATGCCGACTGCCGATTTCTGGATCAGAAAATCCCTGAAATGGGCCAGTATCCTGTTTCCTATCCCCTTTCTTCGAAAGGGCGGGGCGACCTCCACATATACCAGGTAGTAGCAGGGAATGGGCTTTTTCAGGTACAGCATGTTGAGGCGCCCCAGGTTTTCCCCTGATTCCGCGTTGATCTCGAAGACCTTGAACACATTCCGGGAACCATCCGTCTTCAGGGTATCGATTTTGCTGCCGGACACCGTTGTGTTCACAAGATCCCATAGATTGCTGAAGAGGTCCGCCGTCAGGGGGCTCCTGGATGAGCCCACGCGCATGCCTTCATCTATGAGTCCGATAAGGGCGAGCCTGTCGTTAAGGCTCAGGCTCGCTTCGGGCGCATTCCCTGTTGTTTTTATGTCCTGTGTATTAAGGGCTTTCATCATCGGAAAATTGTTGTTGTCCGTTGTTTGTTGTCCGTCGTCTGTAGTAAGAACCACAATGGATATTAGTTCAGTTAGCTGCAGTGAATCACAAAGCAAAATAACTTGAGAAATAAGCCTTTTGAACCACACATACAAGCGACCACTGACAAGGGACACTAACAGAAAATCTCATGCAAAAAAAAAGCGGGGCGTGCGCTCCGCTTTTTAATCTTTTGATATTTTGCTTCGTCACACGCTAAGCCATTGGGGGCCTCCCGCTAAAGTAAAAATAAAAGCTTTTAAATATGCGTGTGATGATCATTTCTGTTCCTCGATTGCCTATTTAAACATTCTCACCATATTTGTCAATAGTTTTCTTTATTTTATTGGGGATTGGCCGGGAGCCTGATCCGGATCTCCAGGCCCCCGGGAGAATTTAAGGCCTTGATCTCACCCCCGTGCCGCTCTACTATCTTTCTCGTTATGGCCAGGCCCAGCCCTGATCCTGCTTCCTTTGATCCGCCCGCCCGGTGAAAGGGATCAAAGATCGCTGCGAGGTCGTCTTCGGATAGCCTCTCAAAGGAGTTGGTCACGCTTATATCCAGTTTATCTCCCTCCGAACTCATCCTGACGATCAGATCACCCCTTTCCTTGGTGAACTTGGTGGCATTGTCGAGGATGTTTAAAAGGGCCGTGTGGAGTGCTTCCCTGTCACCGTTGAAAGGAGGGTTAAAGGAGAGGTCGGTCTTCAGGTTTAACCCCTTTTTTTCAATAACAGGCTCAAACCGTTCGAGAAGCTCCCTGATGAGATCAACGGGGTCCAGTGTCTCGATCTTGAGGACGACCTCATGGATATCGAGTTTTGAAAGGTCCAGGATCCTGCCGATGAGTTTATCGAGCTCCTCAATGTCTTCCAGGATATCATCGAGATGCCTGACCAGATCCTTATGGTTTCCCGTCTCTATTTTTTCCCTGAGCAGTTCTTCCGCGATTCTGATCCTCGTAAGCGGCGTTCTCAACTCATGGGATACATTGGCGGTCAGTTCCCTCCCCCCCTTTATCATCTTCTCCACTTTATCCGCCATGTGGTTGAAGGTCCGGCATAACTCTCCTATCTCGTCCCCGCTTTTTACTTCGGCCCTGTGGGCGAGGTCCCCGTCCGCGATCCTCAGGGCCGAGTAGCTAAGCCCCTTCAGTGGTTTGATGATGAATTTCGAGATCGGAATTATCAAAAGCGCGATAACCAGTCCCACTATCACCAGCCCCAGGGTAAAGCCGCGTTCAGGGCCATGGGGTTCCTGTGTGGAGAATAATATATGTATGCCTCCCTTTTCACCCTTAGGGAGCGCTATGGGGATGACGGCATAAAAATCCGACTTTTTTATGTGGTATAATCTGAATGAACCATAGTCGCTCGATCTCCATTCCTTTAACTCCCCCTCGAGCGAAGGTATCGCGCCTGGAAAGGACTTAACGGGCACGGCCCCGTTCTGTTCCTGAACCCAGACCTTGGCCCCTAAAATCTTTCCAAAATTCGAAATAAAGTCCTTCAGTTGTTCATTTTTTGACAAATCCTCTACGGGCGCCGACCTTATCTTGTCTTCAATAACCTCTTTGACAATAAGGACCTTCGTTTCAGTATACTGTTCCAGTCTTGTAGTAAAGTATTTGCCCGGGGAAAAAATAAAGAGGCCGAAAATAACGAAGAGCGTAATAAACAGCAGGCCGAGGAAGGATAGGGATATCTTAATATATAGCTTACCTAATCTCATGGCGTGTCCACGAACATATAACCGCTCCCCCACACGGTCTTTATTCTTTTCGGGGTCCCTGGGACGTTTTCCACCTTGGCCCTCAGCTTGCTTATGTGCACATCGATACTCCTGTCAAAGGCCATGAAGTCCCTCCCCCTTGACAGGTTCATGAGCTGATCCCTGCTGAGCACCATATTGGGCCGCTCCATCAAGACCTTGAGGATCTGAAATTCAGTGGCTGAAAGCTCTATCTCTTTTCCTTCCACCATTATAGTCTGGGCGGCCAGATTCAACACCAGGCCCCCGGCCTTGAGCCGTAGGCGTCTTTCCCCATTATGACGTTGCTCTTTTTCGAGGTCGATTCGCCTCAACACCGCCTTGATCCTTGCTAATAGCTCCCGGGGATTGAAGGGCTTGGGGAGGTAATCATCCGCCCCCATTTCGAGACCGACTATCCGGTCGGCGTCATCCCCCTTTGCCGTGAGCATGATAACAGGCACCTTTGAGACACCTCGTATGTCCTTAAGGACCTCAAGACCGTTTTTCTTGGGCATCATGA
This sequence comes from uncultured Desulfobacteraceae bacterium, assembly GCA_964526655.1. Classification (GTDB taxonomy): domain Bacteria; phylum Desulfobacterota; class DSM-4660; order Desulfatiglandales; family HGW-15; genus CAZGIZ01. Next base: position 13,664 of record CAZGIZ010000112.1, read on the forward strand.
TATCCAGGATAACAATATCAGGGCCATTTTCCTCTAACTCCCTTAAGACGTTCAACCCGTCGGAAAGGGTCCTGATCTGATATCCGTAACCTTCCAGGTACTCCCTGAGAAGTTTGCGAAGCTTATTATCATCATCGACAATTAGAACCTTTTCCGTCATATCAGTCACCTCTTTTTACATACTTTTACATTTCCTTAACATCCTATTTACAATCTCCGGGTCATTCTCCCCTGCCGCCCATCTTGACCCTGTAAACACGTATGGGTTTGCTGATGTTCTTTACCGACTTCTCCCCCATGAATTCACATTCCAGCGATAACCTGCTCTCGATCTGATCGAACACGGATCCCGAGATACTTATGCCTCCGGGATCCGCCAGCTTCTCGATTCGGGCCGCGATATTGACCCCGTCCCCATAGATCCTGTCCTTTTCGATAACCACGTCCCCGAGGTTCACCCCGATCCGGTACTCCATTCTGCGGTTTTCAGGTGTAAGGTCATTTTTCTTTCTGAGGTCCTTCTGAATAACCATTGCGCATTCAACCGCGTTCATCACGCTCCCGAACTCGGCCAGCACATTGTCCCCGGGCGAATCCACGACCCTGCCCGAATATCTCTGAACGTATGAGGAGATAAGATCCCGGTAGGACTTGACGGTCTTGATGGTCCAGATCTCATCTTCCGACATGAGCCGGCTGTAGGACCTTACATCGGCGCTGAGAATCGCCTTGAGCTGCCTATTAAGCCTGTCCACGGTCTTTTCACCGTCCGCGAACTTGCGATCCTGCTCCAGCGAATACCTCCGGGTGACGGCCTTTATTCTTGCCAGGAGCTCCCTTGGATTAAAGGGCTTGGGAATATAGTCATCCGCGCCAAGCTCGAGCCCAACTATCCGATCCGCGTCATCCCCCTTTGCCGTAAGCATTATGACCGGGAGGTCGTATTTTGAACGAATCTCCCTCAGTATGTCCAGGCCGTCACGTCCGGGCAGCATGATGTCCAGGATAACAACATCAGGGGATTCATTACGGATATTCTCCATCACGTATGTGCCGTCCATCAGGGCCACGGTCTGAAATCCGTATCCCTCAAGATATTCCTTCACGAGTTTTCTCAGCTTCTCATCGTCGTCAACTATCAAAACCCTGTTGTTCATCCTTATCTCCACATTATTTACAGGCTTTTACATATATTTAACATTTTTTTACAAGTTTAAAAAACATTCTTTACATCTTAAGGTTATCTTGTCCCCGAAGCCAGGAAGAAATTTAATCATCAAGAAAGGAGAAGAAAAAATGGAAAAGGGAAAGAAGAAATATTTCATCATAGGTGGAGCGGTTATTTTGGTAATGCTTTTATCAGGATACGGGCTGGTCTCCGCCTGGGGACCCTGCGGAAGATACGGAAGCGGCGCGGATCTCGGGCATAAAGGGGGACGATTTCATCCGGGGGCTCACAGGACGGATTTCGCAGAGTTCCTGCTCTGGAAAATGGACAGGAGGGTTGAGGAGCTGGGTCTCTCCGGGGCCCAGGAGGAGAAGTACAATGAGATCCGGTCGAATATAGAGAAACACCTTTCCGGGGCCATGGAAGAACGGAAGGTCCTGATGGATGAGTTTCAAAGGGAAATAGAAAAGGAAAATCCTGACATGAGGCGCCTGTCCGATACCATAAAGGATAAGATGCAAAAATTCACGGAGTTCATGGAAGAGAACCTGGACCTGTTCACGGAGTTCTATGAGAGCCTCGATAATTCCCAGAAGGAGAAAGTCCTGGACGGGATCAGGGAGAGGCTGGAATTTCATCACACCTGATCGCCGTGACGCAAGGGATCTCCACAGGGATGGAGATCCCATTATGTGAGCCGGAGCAGGGTCGAGGCGTTCCCCCCCTTGATCCTCTCCATTGCTTCCCTTG
>CAZGIZ010000113.1:0-15518 GCA_964526655.1 uncultured Desulfobacteraceae bacterium
TAACGCCGCAAGCGGCGGGGAATGAAACCCTCGTCCGCCTCCGGCGGATTCAAGGGGACGGATATTCAAGCATTGATTAAAAAAATTTAGTGGCGCTGTAATCGGATATCGGGATAAACATTATGACTTCCGACAAAGAGGATAAAAGGGTCCTTGGAATAGTCACATCAAGGGGATGTCCCACCTGCGGGCACCACGAGATAGGCTACATTGCAGGGGACGGCGAATTCCATGCCCTGAGAACCGGAGACAGGATCCAGGTATTTGAAACGGGTCCTCCCGAAAAATTTCCCGAACCTCAAAAAGGAGACCAGGGAAATGAGACCGGGATCGGGGTCCAAGAAAAGGATGAGATCCTTGCCTGGGTACCCGGCCCTGTAAAGAGTAACCGGACACTGGCCATGAAATACGGCGTGCTTTTCAACAAAGAGATCTTATCGGGAGGAATGACAGGAACAGCCTATGAGACAGCCTTTATACAAAAACTGAGGCGCCTGATTGAAAAAGAGACCTTCACGCCCCTCCCGGTTATTCTGGATCGTTTTCTCTCAGCACCCAATCTGGCTTCCGGCAATCCGAAGCAGATCGCCCAGGCCCTTTTTGATGAGCTTTACGAGATAAGGGAACCGGTCAAAAGAATCAGGGAATGGCTTGAGAAAAGGGACAATGAAAGCCTTGAAAGAATGATTTGCCCAATATCCCTTGAATCCCTCAATGGCGACCCGCTCAGCGATAATGAGATAAAGGAAGGGCTTGAGAGCCTCACCTTGGAAGATTTTCTGGAAATGCTGTGAAAATCATAAATACTTAAAGGAGGAAAGAAAGGCAATGGAATCTAAAATCAGAGAAGAGTATCGATCGTTATCACAGGAAGAATTGCTGAAAAAGGCCTATGATCTTGGCGTGGCCTATGAAATGAACTCCTACGGTTGCTCCCAGTGCGCCGTGGCCGCCCTTTACAGGGTCCTTGATTTTCCCGACTTCCTCGTCAAGGCTGCCTGTACGGGCGCGGGAGGAACAGCATCGCAGCTTGTCGGCACCTGTGGCGCACTCACGGGAGGAATAATGATCCTGGACTATTTTTTCGGCCGGCCCTTTGAACAAATGTCGGACAAGGAGGTGATCCAGGACAACATTGACAAGCTCCAGGCCGCCATGCCCATTTCAGAGTCTCTCTGTGACAGATACTTTGATGAGTACGGCACCATTAACTGTGCCAACATTCAAAGGCAGATCTACGGCCGGATGTTTTGGCTCGATGACATGGAGGAATTCAAAAAACTGGATAAGGCGGGCGGACACTCAAACCCTGAAATGTGCCCTCGAATTGTCGGCAACGCGGCCAAGTGGACCGTGGAGGTCATTTTAAAAAACAGTTAGTAAAGAGGAAAAGCATGGAGCAGGAACCCTCAAAGGAGTGCCTCTTTATTGAGAGGGTCAAGGAGCGAGATAAAATCGGGGTCTGGGGATTCGGCAACGTCTCCAGGGACGTTGTCCTGACCCTGGTGGATGAGGGGCTGGGCAAGGAGATCGTGTTCTACGGAAGACCCAGGGAGGGGTATCCCAACAGGGCAAAAATCTGGATCGAAGACCTCAAGGCAAACGCCATCCGCCGGCTTCGGATAGCCGGGACCAACAGGATAGAGGACATGGCCGGATTGGATGTGATCTTCATCGGCGTTGGGGCTCCCAGAAAACCTGGTCAGAGCCGCAGGGATCTCCTTGCCGTGAACACCGAGATAATAGCCAGGACCTCCCTCGATATTCGCAGGTTATATAGCGGCTGCTCCGCGGATGATATACCGGTCCTGATTTACATGGGAAATCCTGTCACGGTCATGACATGGGTCGGGTATAAATCAACAGGCTTTCCCAGGGAAAACGTGATGGGACAGGCGGGAAATCTTGATTCCCGGAGAATCTGTCACGGCATCGCAATGGAACTGGGCATCTCGGGGAGCGACATGCGGGGGATTGTCTTTGGAGAACACGGCGATTCCATGGTGGCCCACCCCCGTTTCTTTTCAGTAGGCGGCATATCCCTGGAGGATTTTTTGGGCAAGGATGATGACAAACGCCGGAAGATCCGGGAGTTGATCGAAGAGGCAAAAAAAGGTGGCACCCACTTTGTAAACGAGACCGGGCAGAGCGCGTCCGCGGGCCCTGCCCGGGCCGCCTGCGATATGCTCCGATGCGTCATTTCCGGTGAGAGTGGGGTCCAGCCCGTAATCGCCGTCATTCAAAAGGAGTATGACCTCATCAAGGCGGAAGACGGCCTCGATTCCATAGCCTACGGGGTCCCCGCCAAGATCGGGCCCTATGGAGTGGAAAAGATCTATGAGTTGGAAGTGGATGACATCAGGGGCCAGATTGATCGATCCGCAAATATCGTCAAAGAAGACATCAAAATTGCGTCCCGGATACTCGGGGAGAAGTTTAAAGTGATCTAATAAAAGCAGGCGCAAGGCGTAAGGCACAAGGCTAAAGGTTCCCTAAACATGAAGTCTAAGGGTTTTATTGTTTCTCCCTGCGCCATGCGCCCTTAGCCTTTAGCCTTCGGATAAAATATCTCAATCCCCGGCTATCATCCTGTCAAGTATCTCATCAATTTCCTGATCAGGCAGTAACCCGCTCTCCTTGGCTGCTTCCCTCACGGTCCTTCCCGTTCGGTGGGCCTCCTTCGCGATGGCGGCCGCTTTGTCATAACCGATCCTGGGAACAAGGGCCGTGGCAAGGGAAAGGTTCTTTTCCAGGTTGGATTGGCACTGCTCCCTGTTGGCCCTGATCCCTTTCACGCAGCTCTCCGCGAATATAGCAGCGGAATTCGTCAGCAACTGGATTGACTGCAACAGGTTGTAGGCAATCAGAGGCATCATGACATTGAGCTCGAAATTGCCTGCCTGCCCCCCGTAGGTGATCGCGCCGTCGTTGCCTATGACCTGGCCCGCTACCTGGAGCACGGCCTCGGGGATCACGGGGTTGACTTTCGCCGGCATGATGGAAGAGCCCGGCTGAAGGTCCGGAATGATTATCTCCTGCAACCCGCACCTTGGCCCCGAGGCGAGCCATCGGATGTCGTTGGCGATTTTAATGAGGCTCACTGCAAAGGTCTTGAGCGCCCCGCTGGTCTCCACTGCGGCATCCTTCGCCCCCTGGGCCTCAAAATGGTTTTGCGCCTCCCGAAGGTTGCAACCCGTATCTTTCGAGATACCCGCTATCACACGTTTTGCGAAATCAGGGTGTGTGTTTACGCCAGTGCCGACCGCCGTCCCGCCTAACGCGAGTTCGCTGAGTCTCGGCTCAAGGGCCCTGATCCTTTCAATCCCCGTCTCCACCTGTCGCGCGTAACCGCTGAAGGCCTGGCCCAGGGCCATGGGAACAGCGTCCTGGAGATGTGTCCTGCCGATTTTTCTGACATCCCCGAACTCATTTGACTTCTCTTCAAGGGCATCTTTCAACCGGAGCATTGCCGGAACCAGACTTTCCCTTATCTCAAGCAGGGCGGCCACATGTATGGCAGCGGGGATGACATCGTTGCTGGATTGTCCCCTGTTTACATGGTCATTTGGATGAACTGGGGATTTGCCTCCCCGCTTCCCCGTTATCAGCTCATTGGCCCTGCCAGCAATGATCTCATTGGCGTTCATGTTCGTGGATGTCCCCGAACCGGTCTGAAAGACGTCCACGACAAACTGATCGTCAAATCTGCCTTCAATGAGTTCTTCGGAGGAGGCGATAATCGCCTCCGCCAACCGGGGCTCGATGAGTCCCAGGTCACGGTTCACAAGGGCCGCGTGCCTCTTTATCATTCCTAATGCCCTGTAAAAAACCGGTGGAAACCGGAGATCACTGATCCTGAAGTTATCGCTGGCCCTCTGGGTCTGGGCGCCGTAATAGGCGTCCTCAGGCACCCGGACCTTTCCCATGGTATCCTGTTCCTCGCGGTATTTCATAACAACCCCTTTATTGTTCACGTCTTTCTCAGCTCATCCTTCACAAAATTAAGGGCCCCGCCCGCTAACAGGAATCCCCTCTGTCTTTCCGAAACATCGAGGGACGTCATAATCCTTTGCCCGTCCACTTCAACTGGAATTTCCTTTTCCCCTCTTTCAATCAGCGTCCTCACCCCCGGAAGCAGGACCTTCGCACCCCTGTTAATGAGGTCATAGTCTTTGGGGTCTTTAAAGGTGAGGGGTATGATCCCGAAATTGCACAGGTTGGCCTTATGAATCCGCGCGAAACTCTTTGCCAGCTTCGCGCGCACACCCAGGTATCTGGGGGCCAGCGCGGCGTGCTCCCTGCTTGAGCCCTGCCCGTAGTTTTCCCCGCCCACCACAATCACACTGCCCTTTTCTTTGCATATCCTATGGAAGTCAGGTTCTATCTGGTAAAAGACGAATTCGCTCAGGGCCTCGATGTTGGAACGAAGGGGGAGGACCTTGCTCCCCGCCGGCATGATGGTGTCCGTGCTGATGTTATCACCAACTTTAATGGCTACTTCCGCATGAAGCGTTTCAGGCAGCGCCTCCATTTCAGGAAGAGGCCTGATATTGGGCCCCCTTATCACCTCCGTATTCCGCATATCATCCGAAGGAAAAATGATTCCCGATCTATTAATAAAATATCTCTCAGGATCTTTGATCCTCGGGTATTCCATCTCTCTGGAAAGGTCCCTCGGGTCCGTAATAACCCCCTTGAGGGCCGCTGCCGCCGCCGTTTCCGGGGAACAGAGATAGACCTTATCATCCATGGTCCCCGAACGGCCCGGGAAATTCCTTGGAAAGGTGCGCAGGCTCACCTGTCCCGTGCCCGGGGCCTGGCCCATGCCGATACACCCCAGGCACCCTGATTCATGGATCCTCGCGCCCGCGGTCAGGAGGGGCAGGATGCCCCCTTGTTCAACAATGTTTTCAAGTACCTGCTGGCTCCCCGGGTTGATATGGAAGTGCGTGTCCTGATGGCGTTTACGTCCTTCCATAATCCTTGCGACTACCATCAGATCCCGGAAAGATGAGTTCACGCTGCTGCCGACGATCACCTGGTCCACCTTGAGTCCTGCCACCTCCCTCACTGAAACGACGTTTCCGGGTGACGAAGGGCATGCTATAAGCGGCTCCAGGGTCGAAAGATCGATCTCATCGTAACTGTCGTATTCAGCCCCCTTGTCCGCGGATAGACCGGTCCATACCTCCCCCCTCCCCTGGGCCTCAAGATAGGCCCTTGTATTTTCGTCGGAGGGGAACAGGGTGCTTGTGGCGCCGAGCTCGGTTCCCATGTTTCCAATGGTCTCCCTGTCCGTGGCTGAAAGGGATTTTACCCCGGGCCCGTAATATTCGATGACCATTCCGACGCAACCCTTGACATCGTATCGCCTCAGCATCTCGAGGATAACGTCCTTGGCGCTCACCCAATCGGGAAGCTCGCCCCTGAGCTTCACCCCAAAGACCTTTGGACAGGGGAGATAATAGGGCCGTTCGGCCATGGCCATGGCGACATCGAGCCCGCCGGCCCCGATCCCTAACATTGAAACCCCTGCCGCTCCTGGGGTGTGACTGTCAGAGCCTAACAGGGTCGCGCCAGGAATTCCGAACCTCTCCATATGGACCTGGTGGCAAACACCGTTTCCGGGCGGGCTGAAGTGTATCCCGTATCGCGCGCAGGCGGTCTGGAGATACCTGTGGTCGTCTGCGTTCTTGCTGTCCGCCTGAAGGATATTGTGGTCCACATATTGGACGGAGAGCTCTGCCCGGACCGAATCGAGTCCCATGGCCTCGAACTCCAGCATGGCCATGGTTCCTGTTGCGTCCTGCAGCAGGGTGTGGTCTATTTTAAGGGCTATCTCTTCACCGGGTATGAGTTCCCCTTCGACAAGATGTGCCTCCAGGATCTTATGTGTCAGATTTTTCGCCATATCTTCTCCCTTTTTACAACGGTTTCAGGCCCGACGCCAGATGAATTAATGATTTTAAGAGATGTTATCACGTTCCCTCCGCCCATGCCAAGAAGAAAAGCCCTGTCAACAAATGTTGATGTCACGGGAGATCAGGGAATATCAGACGGCATTGACATCAATGCCCTTGTATTATAGTGTTCCTATTAATCTTATCCCTGATATATGAGTGGCCTTTTAAATCATATCAGGGTTTAATTAGTTGGCATGTCCTCTCCAAGCAGGCCTCTTCAGAGGATTATGCAGCCGTTGATCAATATTTTTACACAGGTTTGACTTGAGGTATTTGGATAATGGAAAAGAGCGCTATGCTGGAGACCACCCTGAATTATATAGATACGGCAGCGAAATACGCAGATATTGACGAAGGCCTGCTGGAACTTCTCAAAAACTGCAAGCGGGAGATCCTGGTCCATTTTCCCGTCAGACTGGACAATGATAAAATCAAGGTCTTTACAGGCTACAGGGTGATACACAATCCTGCCCTCGGGCCGGGAAAAGGGGGTATCCGGTATCATCCGGACCTGAACCTGGAGGAAACCAGGTCGCTTGCAATGCTGATGACCTGGAAGGCGGCCCTGGTCAATATACCCTTTGGAGGCGCCAAGGGCGGGGTACAGTGCAATACCAAGGAGATGTCGGAGCGTGAGATCGAAAACCTCACCCGCCGCTTCACCTGGGAGATCGCGCCCTTTATCGGCCCTGACAGTGACATCCCTGCCCCTGACATGTACACCAACCCCCAGGTGATGGCCTGGATGATGGATACCTACAGTATCTTGAAAGGATATTCCGTGCCGGGAGTCGTGACCGGCAAACCCCTTGAGTTGGGCGGATCAAGGGGCCGTTTCGAAGCGACCGGTAAGAGCGTTTTTTTATGCGCCCTTGAGGCCGCGCGTCATGTGGGCCTGGGAAACTCCCTCGAGGGCCTGCGGGTCGCCATTCAGGGGGCCGGGAATGTGGGAGGCACGGCGGCCCAGATCTTTCACAACGCGGGCGCCAAGGTGGTGGCCATAAGCAATTCCAGGACAGGACATTACAACCCCAACGGGCTGGATATTAACAGCTTATTGACCTTTGACGATAAATATAAATGCAGCGTCGCCCAAATGGAAGAATGCGAGCAGATCACCAATGAGGAGCTCCTTGAGCTGGATTGTGACATCCTGATTCCAGCGGCCGTGGCCAATCAGATCACCGATGAAAACGCCCCCAGGTTGGGTTGCCGGATCCTGGTGGAAGGGGCAAACAGCCCTACAATGTCAAAGGCCGATGAGATCCTCTTTGACCGCGGGATATTTGTGGTACCTGATATCCTTGCCAACGCGGGGGGCCTTACGGTCTCTTACTTTGAATGGGTACAAAATCTCCAGGAACTCCTGTGGAGTGAGAAACAGGTCTCCGAGCGCCTCAAGAATATCATAAAGAAGGCCTTTGACGAGGTCCTGGCGATCGCTGAATCGAAAAAAATACACATGCGAACCGCGGCCTATATCCTGGGGGTTGGACGGGTCGTGAAGGCCATGACCCTCAGGGGAATCTATCCCTGAACCCTATCCTGCCTGTAAATGATTCCCACGCTGAAAAGGTCGTCCAGGGCCGTTCCCATTGCCTCCTTTAGGTCGGAAGGATCATGCCCCTCGGGGAGGGGATGAACCCATTCCTTGAGATTCTTCCATGTCTTATTCTGCTTGTCAAAGGTCACACAGGTGCTGTAGATGTGAAAAAAGGAAAATCCCTTGTGTCCGATTCCTTTGATCAGGGCATCGGCAATTCCTTCCGGATCGCCGGCAAACAACCGCGCCACAAAAGAGGCCCCGTAGGAGAGGGCCATCAGTGTGGCGTTCAGGGGCGCCTCCCAGCTTCCATTGGGGGAAGTCTTGGTCTTAAAACCGGCGGGTGAGCTGGGAGAAGGCTGCCCCTTGGTGAGGCCGTATATGGAATTATCAAAGAGGATGTAATTGACGTCCAGGTCCCTCCTTGCCATATGGGGAAGGTGTCCTCCGCCGATCGCGAGCCCGTCCCCGTCTCCGCCCACGGCAAAAACAGTAAGCCCCGGGTTTGCGAGCTTCACGCCCGTGGCAACCGGCAGGGTCCTGCCGTGGACCGTATGCAGGCCGTAGGTATTGGCAAAAAAGGGATACCGTCCTGCGCACCCTATGCCTGAGACCGTGACCACCTCATGATGGGGCAGATCCAGCCGTTTGATGGCGTCGTTCAGGCCCTGATGGATGCCGAAATACCCGCATCCCGGGCACCAGATGGGCAGGTTTTCGGACCGGATGTCAAAAATCCGCGATGCCTTGACCCTTCTTACCTTTTCATGAAGCAATTTACCCGATGTCTTCATTATCAATGCCTTCCCTGTTTCTCTTTTTTCCCCTGCGCCTTGCGCCTCGTGCCCCATGGCCCGCCTTAGCCTTGGCGACGGCGGCTGCGCCACTATCATATTTATACAAGCCTTTTTATCTCTTCCAATATAATGCTCGCGTAATAGGGCTCTCCTGTCACCCTGTTGAGCCTTATGACTTCCTTTTTATTCAGGTGCCCGATAAGATTTGCCAGTTGTCCCTCGAAGTTGAGCTCCGGTACCAGTATCTCCCTGCATTTGTCCATAAATTCCCTTATCTCTTCCGCGTGATAGGGGTAGATGGAAGTAATTTTCAGGGCACAGGCCCTGACACCTTCCCTCCGCGCCCTGTTGACCGCCTCAAGGGCCGGGCCAAAGGTGGATCCCCAGGCGATCACCCCTATATCCATGTCTCCACCCGGGAAAAATTCCTGCGGGGGATAGAGGTCCGTCAGTGATCCCATAATCTTCCGATGTCTCTTCTCACTCATGCTCATGTGATTTTGGGGGGAGTAGTCCGGCAGTCCCCGCTCGGAATGTTCGAGACCCGTGGCCGTATAGATAAATCCCTCCATGCCCGGAAGGGAACGGGGAGAGATCCCTGTCCCGGTTATTTCATAACGCCTGTAATTATTTTTGATTTCCTCGTCCGGGTAGATATTCCAGTCCGTGATATTCCCCCCCTTTAGGGCGGGAATGGCCACATTCTCCACACGATTATCTAAAAAGAAATCCGTGAGAACGATCACGGGCGTCTGGTACTTTTCGGCTAATTGAAAACTCTTTGCCACATAGGCATAGCATTCCTTCACGTTTGTGGGCGCGATTACTATGCGGGCGGAATCTCCGGGGCCCCCGAAGACCGCCGCGTGCAGGTCCGACTGTTCCGTCTTTGTGGGGAGGCCCGTGGCCGGACCGCCCCTCTGGGCGTCAATTATCACCGCGGGTATTTCCGCCATGACCCCGTGGGTAATCAGCTCCGTCATCAGGGCGAAACCAGGACCGGATGTGGCCGTCATGGCCCTTGTCCCAGCATAAAAACTGCCCAGCACCCCGCCTATGGAAGAGATCTCGTCTTCCATCTGCATTACCTTCCCGCCCCTCTCGGGCAGGGCCCTGGCCAGATATTCCATTATGGGCGTCGCCGGTGTTATGGGGTAACCGAAATAGAGCTTAAGACCCGCGTCCAGGGCCCCCAGAGAGATGGCCTCATTACCTGAAAGGAGGCGGCTGTCCTTCATTTCAAAGTCACCCTGCGACAGTTTATTGCTGATCCTGTCCATGAAATTTTCCCGGCAATACCCGTATCCCGCGTCAAAGGACTTCAGGTTTGCATCAAGGACCTTCTCGCCCTTTGGTTGAAATTTTTTCCGGATGGTTTCGTGAAAGGCCTCCGGGGGAATCCCATAGAGGGCCGCGATTCCACCCAGGGCCGTCAGGTTCCTGCCCCTGTTGGTGCCGGTAGCCTCAGAGGCCAGATCACCGAATGGGATCCCGAAGGGGGACATATCCGGTTCAAGGTGGGCAAGGATCGATTTTCCCTCACTCAAGTAGGAGGCCGGGCGATTATCAAAGAGGACCGTTGCATCGGCCGACAGAAAGGGGATCCTTGAGATGGATTGCTCATCGTCAAGGGAGATAAGGATGTCCGTCTTCCCGCTCAGGGCAAGCATCTCTTCATTGCCGACACGGGTCCTTGTAACGCAGCGGCCGAAGCCCCTTATCTCCGCGGGATAGGAATCAAAGGCCAGCACTGAAAAACCGGCACCGGAAAGGGCTTCGTTAAGGAGCGTTCCCGCCGCAATGGTTCCGTCCCCGGACATACCGCATATTTCAATGGTCAAATCCACGTCTGACATATCAAAACTCCATCCACCAGGAAGTATTAACGTTAATTCCCCGGACATCGTAGATGTTTTCCGCGGCGGGCTCCGCCCTGACCTTTTCTCCTATCAGGTTCAGTGCGGCCGTGCCTCCCAGGGCCACGGCATTATCATGACCGATTGACACCCAGTAATCCCGGATCTCCGGATGATAGACCTGGGCGCAGTCTCCCGTAGCGTACACGCCCTCGAAACCCGTGCGGAGATACTCATCCACCAGGATGCCCCTGTCGATGCGAAGCCCGCTTCGAGCCAAGAACCGGATATCCGGGACAAGTCCGAAAAAGGCGCCTATCAATCCCACGCGAAAGGTCCCTTCCTCGGTTTCCACCTCAATTGTCCCGTCAGGAAGGCGGCTCATGCCCCTTATGCGGGAATATTTGAGGACCTCGATGCCCTTCTGCGAAAGCCTGCCTGCAACCTCTTCAAAGAGCCTGTCGTTAAATCTCAAGGGCCAGAAGGCCTCTTCGTTCACCGCGAAATAGACCTTTTTCCCCATACCTATCAGTTCTCTGGTAAGGGAGATGGATGTCAGGTCACCTCCGATCATGAGGATTGTATCCCTTTCCCGGAGCCTTCTCATCCAGACCCTCCCGTCTTCCAGGGTCTTGAGTGTGAGCATGAGGTCCTCGAACACCGTGAGGTTTTCGGGTATGCGCGGCCTCCCCCCCACGGCTATAATCAGGCCGTCAAAGGGGATGACCTCTTTGTGATCCAGCAGGATCTCCCGTCTCCCGAGGTTGATATCGACCACCTCCTGCCCGTTGCGGAATTTGATCTCCCTTTCCCTATAGGAGCCTGGGGAAAAGACATAGAGGTTCTCCTCCATGATCTTTCCGGCGATGAAATGGGGGAGAAGATGGGGTCGATAACTGCCGCCGCGTTGCCTGCTGATGAGGGTGATCCTCGCATCCGGGGCCCTTTCACGGAGCGTGAGAGCGGCCTGGTTTCCGGCCGGCCCGTTTCCTATTACCACGAAATGAAGTTCTGTCATGGGATATCCCTGCCTATAAATCCTTTTCAATGAGTTCCGCCCTGGTTACTGAAATGCATTCCACGGGGCAGACTCGCATGCATTCACCGCACCGGATGCAGCGGCTATTGTCAATTACGACGGCGTTGACGTCCTTCCAGATGTTTGTCTCCACGAGGCCGGTAATAGCCCCCTCATCATTTATTATTACTTCGTCAACCAGCTTGATGCAGTCCCTGGGCGCCACATCAATGCAGTAGCGGCAGTAGATGCAACGATCAATGTCAATCTCATAGTGGAGGTAACAGAGGTAACATCTTTTGGACTCCTCCAGGGCCTGTTCCCTGAGATACCCTGTTTCCACCTCGGACACGGCTTTTTCAAGACGCCTTTCAACGGGCTTAAGGGTGGGCATTTCCTGCCTTGGAATAAAATCCCAGAACCGTTTTCGATCAGTGATCCCGGTGTCCTGGAACCGGACAGCCCTTTCATAGGGCATTTTCCCCGTGATTTCAGCGGCGACCCGCTGCGCCGCCCTTCGTCCCAGGGCAATGGCCTCGATGACGGTTGAAGGGCCCGTAATATAATCGCCCGTCGCGTAAAAGTCCTTCAATGACGTGCGAAAGGTCTCCCTGTCTGTGATCAGGAGCCCGTCCCCGTCCTTCTCGCCCGGGGTTTCAAAGGGACCCGGCCGCTGGCCTATGGCCCCTATCACTGAATCAGCTTCCAGTACAAACTCGCTGCCCTCAATGGGTGTGATGCGTCTTCTCCCGTCCGGGAGCCTTTCCCCCGGCCGCGTCCTGACAAATTCCACCCCTTCCGCCTTGCTTCCTCCCTTTACGCCCCGTGAGAGCATCAGGGACAGGATCTTTATCCCCTCCCTTTTTGTCTCAAGGATCTCGTCACGGGTTACCCTCAAATCCTCTTCCGTCCGGCGCAGGCATATGGAAACATCCCCGGCCCCCAGACGCAGGGCAGAACGCGCGCAGTCAAAGGCCGTGAATCCCGCGCCTATTACCAGGACCCTCTCGCCCAGCAGGGGCCTCTCGCCCGAGCAGACCCTCATCATGAATTCAAGGCCCGAATGGACACCCTCCTTGGACTCCCCTGGTACATCGAGGGGGATGGAATTGTAGCACCCCATGGCCGAAAGGACGGCGTCATGGCCGGCTAAGAGATCCTCGACCCCAATGTCCTTACCTATTCTCGTTCCGGTCTTGAGGGTTATGCCTAACCCCAGGATGGCGTCGATCTCGGAAGAGAGTATCTCCCTGGGCAGCCTGAACTCAGGGATGCCGTACATCAGCATGCCCCCGGGCCGTTCCATGGCCTCGTAAATTGTCACTGTGAATCCGAATCTTGCAAGATCGTGGGCCGCGGCTAATCCTGACGGGCCAGCGCCGATCACTGCGACGTGTTTTCCGAGGGGAGGGGGAAGCGGGATGGAACGCCTTTCCCCTGCCCTGAAGTCCGCGGCCGCCCTCTTGATGTGGCAGATATTGACAGGCTCCCCGAGCTCGGACTCGCCGTGCCTGCACCTCTCTTCACAGGGCCTTGAACAGATCCGGCCCAGGACCCCGGGAAAGATGTTTACCATGCGGTTGATTTCATAGGAAGCCCCATGGTCTTCTTCAAAGAGGGCTCGAATGTATGCCGGGATATTGGTCAGGACCGGACATGCCGTCTGGCAGGGCACGTTGGCGGTCATGTAATAGAAGTCCTCCGGTTCCCTTGAATAGACGATATTCTCAATCATCACTGTCTCCAATCAAAACGCTTTTTTCCAAAAGATATTACGGTCTCCTCAGTTCATGCATACTGCACGATCCGCATGGCGCAATGGAAAAAGATTTTACCCTGGGCCCTGCGCCCTGAGCCCTTTGCCGCTGTCTTGCTTATATCCCAGGACTTCGCGACAAGTCTGAAGGCTATACCTTATAACCTTATTTCCCCATTTCCCGCCTTATTTCCCTTTTGATTGCGTTTATGGATTTGGTAACGGGAATCTCCTTGGGACAGACCCTCGTGCATTCAAAATGATTCACGCATGCCCAGACCCCGTCCGGAAAATCCACCTGTTTCAATCGTTCCACGGTCTCGTCGTCCCTTGAGTCGAATATGTACCGGAAGGCCTGGACAAAGGTCGCCGGCCCCAGATATCTCTCGTTTTCCCCAGTGACAGGACACGCGGCCGTGCAGCAGGCGCACAGTATGCAGCGGATGACCTCGTTGATGCGGTTATTGTCTTTCTGGCTCTGCTTTCTCTCTCTTTCAGGGGGAGGAGTTGATGAAATCAGATAGGGCCGAATCATGCTTACGCGCCGTAGAAAAAGCTCCATATCCACTACAAGGTCCTTTATCACCCTGAAGGAGGGGAGGGGTTCCAATATCACCTCATCCCCTTCATAGTCCCTCACCAGTTTCTGGCAGGCAAGGCCGCAGCGGCCGTTGATTCGCATCGCGTCCGAGCCGCACACCCCATGGCCGCAGGACATGCGAAAGCTCAGACTCCCGTCCTGCTCCCATCTGATTCTATTAAGGCAGTCCAGGATGCGATCGGTCGGCTCCGCCTTCACCCTGTAGTTCCTGAAGCCGGGCTCCCGGTCCCTTTCCGGGTCAAAGCGAAAAATCTTGAATTCCATCTCCATTTCAATAGGTCCTCGGCTTCGGTTCAAACCTGGTTATGGACACTGGCCTCTGGAAGAGGCGTAGCCCGCCGCCGGTCCTTTTTATCAGGCTGTGTCTCAACCAGCCTGCGTCATCCCTTTCCCGGTAATCCTCCCTGAAATGGGCGCCCCGGCTCTCCTTCCGGTCCAGGGCCGATACAAGCGCTGCCTCCGCCAGGTGGAGCAGGGATTCCAGCTCAATGGCCTCAAGCAGGTCCTGATTGAAGACACGGCCCGGATTATCGATCATTACGTTATCATACCTCTCCAGAAGACTTCTTATCTTCTTGAAGGCCCTGTTCAGTCCCTCCTCATTTCTGAAGACACTGCAATTCGCGGTCATGGTCTCCTGCATCTCATTCCTGATGCCCGCCGGCCTCTCACCCTTTCGCCTGTTTTTGACCTTTTCGATCACTTCTCGAGACCTTTCATCGGGCCTTTCCGGCAGGGTGTTGAAATTCAGGTGCTTTATTTCATCTAAAATCTTTTTCCCGGCACGCCGGCCGAAGACCACCAGGTCCAGCAAGGAGTTGCATCCAAGGCGGTTTGCCCCGTGGACGGAGACGCAGGCGCATTCACCGGCCGCGTAAAGTCCAGGGACAATGTCGAGATTTTCATTGATTACCTGACCGTGAATATTGACCGGGATCCCGCCCATCATGTAATGGCAGGTGGGCGCAACGGGGATGGGATCTTTGACAGGATCAATTCCAAGATAGATCCTTACAAAGGATGAGATATCGGAAAGCTTCTCGGCAAGACGTTCCCTGCCTAACCGGGTCAGGTCCAGGTGGACAAAGTCCCTGCCTTCGATCCCCCGGCCGGCGCGGATCTCCTCGGCGATGGCCCGTGAAACCATGTCCCTGGGCGCAAGGTCCCTGAGGGTGGGGGCATATCGCTCCATAAAGGGTTCTCCGTCCCCGTTTCTGAGGATTCCCCCCTCACCCCGGGCCGCCTCACTGATGAGTATACCGAGGCCGTGGATCCCCGTGGGATGAAACTGGATAAACTCCATGTCCTGGAGGGGAATCCCGGCCCTATAGGCCATGTACACCCCGTCACCGCTGTTGGCGAAACAGTTGGAGGTGGTCTTAAATACCTTTCCAAAGCCCCCCGTGGCCATCAGAAGGGCCCTGCAATGAAAAATATGAAGATCCCCCGTGGCAATCTCATAGGCGATCAGGCCCGCCATGGAGCCTTCATGCATGATCAGGTCAAGGCAGTGAAACTCCTCATAGACCTTTATCCCCTTTTGCAGGGCCGTCCCGTAAAGGCTGTCCAGGATGACCCTGCCGGTCCTGTCCGCGGCGTGACAGGCCCTCTTTACCGGCCTTTTACCGAATTCAGCCGTATGACCGCCAAAGGCCCGCTGGGCGATGGTGCCCTGTTCCGTCCTGTTGAAGGGAACGCCCATGTGTTCCAGTTCGTAGACGGCCCTGACCGCGTCCCTTGCCAGGACCTCGGCCGCGTCCTGGTCCGTCAGAAAGTCGCCTCCCTTGACCGTGTCATACATGTGCCATTCCCAGGAATCCTCTTCCTCGTTTCCAAGGGCCGCGGCGATCCCGCCCTGGGCGGCCCCTGAATGGGAGCGGGTCGGATATACCTTGCTGATGACCGCCACGTCCAGAGAGCCTGCCAGCTCGACAGCCGCCCGAAGACCCGCCAGGCCGGACCCGACGACCACGACATCGTGCCT
>CAZGIZ010000114.1:0-12823 GCA_964526655.1 uncultured Desulfobacteraceae bacterium
CTCCCAAAATGTTGTACAAGGACTCAATTTTATCCGAATACTTCACGATCCGGGGTGAACCCATGGAAAGAGATGGCGAGTTTATGGACAGGAGGAAATTCTTGCGTAAATTCGCCTTTTTCATGGCCGGAGGTCTTTGTGGGATTAACGGCCTTTCAAGGGCCTTTGCCGCTGATCCTGCCCTTGCCACCCCAAGAATAGCCCTAATCATTGACGACATCGGATTCAGCCGCTCCCGCTTGAGGCGGTTTCTGGACATCGGGGCCCCCATGACCTTCGCTGTCTTGCCGAGACTCGGCAAGTCCCCGGCCCTGGCAGAGGAGATCCGCGCTCAGGGCCATGAAGTAATGCTACATCAGCCCATGGAACCCTTTAATCACGATATTGATCCTGGTCCAGGGGCCCTCTATGTGGGCGACGGCGCCGACAGGATACTCAAGGTTATGGAGGAAAACATCTCCGATGTCCCCTTTGTAACAGGGATCAATAACCATATGGGATCAAGATTCACCGCCTGCCGGAGGGAGATGAAAGAGGTCCTGGAGGTCGTCAAGACAAGGGGTCTGTTCTTTGTAGACAGCCTCACAACAAGTCATTCAACCGCTTACGGGACGGCAAGAATGCTTAGTATGGCCGCAGCCAGAAGAAATTTCTTCCTGGACAATCATCCTGATGAATCCTATGTGCTCTCCCAGCTTCAGAGGCTTAGAAGATATGCCCGCAGGACAGGACATGCCATAGGAATCGGGCACCCATTTAAGGAGACTGCCAGGGCGGTTGAATCCTTTTTTCATGTTATCGGGGAATCGGACATCTCCATGGTGCACATATCCAGCTTGATTCCGGCTTAGATCTCCCGATATCCCGGAGACCCTCTCCCAAAGGAGAGACGGTAAGCCCAATGAAATGATATTATCGGCAAGTCAGCCCTATTTCGCCCCCTTTCCCGGGTTTTTTCTCAAGGCCCATCTATCGGATGTCTTTGTTGTCCTTGACGGGGTCCAGTTTCCGAGGGGCACGACCTGGCTCAACAGGAACCGCTTCAAAAATGATCAGGGTACACTATGGATGACCATGCCCGTGTGGAAAAAGGGTATGGGATTGCAGGAGATAAACAAGGTAAGGATATGCCGAGAAGGCCGCTGGCCGGAAAAGCACCATATCAGCCTGATGAGCGCCTATTCAAGGTCTCCCTATTTAAGGGACCACCTCGGTTTTCTTGAAAGGATCTTTTCTTCGGAATTCGAACTCCTCATTGACCTGAATATGACAATCATCAGCTATCTCATAAAAGAGTTGAGGATCAACACAAGGATTGTGCTTCAGAGCGGGCTCGAGAAAAAAGCAAAAGGGACTCCTCTCCTGATAGAGTTATGCAAGGATCTGGGAGCAGACCTGTTTCTTGCCCAAGGCCCGGCAAGGAAGTACCTTGACGAGGGCCTTTTCAGGGATGCCGGAATAGAACTGCGCTTCTTCAGCCAGCCGTCCATTGTATATCCCCAGCTATGGGGGGATTTTATCCCCAATCTCTCCGCCCTGGACCTCCTTTTTAATTGCGGCCCGAAGGCCCACGTCATCCTGACGGGAAGTCATCGGGGATCTTAATCCTGTCTTTCATATCTCTTTAAAGTCAGGCAAGGGAAGGGCTCCAAGTCTGTCTACCTCTTCCCTGCTTGTCAGGTCATAACTGATGGGCGTGATGGTGATCATGCCCTCTTTGAGGGCCTTTGTGTCGGATCCCTGGGCCTCTTCCTCGACCGGGGTCTCTCCGGTGAGCCAGTAGTAAACGTTGCCCCTGGGATCGATTCGCCGCTCAAAGCGCTCCTTATATCTACCCACCCCCTGACTCGTAATTGACACGCCCCTTATCTCGGTTGCCGGAACCGAGGGGATATTCACGTTCAGGGCCGTTCCTTTCTTTATATCATTCTCAGTGGTGAACCTTATCAGCTCCCTGGCAAAACGTGCCGCGAACCTGAAATCAGTGGCCCTACGCGTATCCAGGGATATGGCAAAGGACCTTATTCCCAGAAAGGCGCCCTCGGTTGCTGCCGAGACCGTCCCGGAATAGAGGACATTAACACCTACATTGGCGCCGAGATTAATTCCCGATATGATAATGTCCGGGGCGGTCTCCAGCAACTCCTGCACAGCGATCTTTACGCAATCAGCCGGCGTACCTGCCACCCCGTAGCCGAAGAAGGATCCGTTTTTATTGACCTCTTGTATCCTCAAGGGGGATGACAGGGTAATGGCGTGACCCACCGCGCTCATCTCCGATTCTGGCGCCACCACCGACAGTTCAAAATCTCCTTTGAGTTCCTGAAAAAGGGCCATCAATCCAGGCGCATGTATCCCGTCGTCATTGGTTAAAAGGATTTTCAATGTGAACCCCCTGTTTTAATAAAGTCCTTTTATATCTATCGACCGATCCTTTGAAAATATCACATAAACTGCCGGATGATAAACCTAATAGTATAAAAGATTGAAATATTCCCCGAAACACAGTGTTCGTCTCCTGTTCCCTTCAAGAAAAATTCACTAATATCCCAAGTTACAGGAAAAAATTGCTTTTTATTGCCAATTTTTTCAAATTTATGTATTTTTATAATTTAATATCCCTAAACTATTATCCCGAGACAGCCGCACCTTGAAAAAAAAGAGAGAAGACATATACCTGCGCGAACTCCACATCATCTTAAAGTTCAGCGCCCTGATTAACTCATCACTCAGAATTGAGACAGTGATCAACGATGCCATGAAGTGGACCGAGGAGTTCATCAATGCCGAGGCCAGTTCTATCTTTGAACTGGATGAGGAGAAGGATGAGCTGTTTATCCGGCATGCCAGGGGAGAAAAAAAGGAGATTGTTGAAAGCATAAGACTCAAAAAGGGAGAAGGCATCGCAGGGCGGGTCGTTCAGACAGGGAGGCCCATGGTCGTCCAGGATGTGCGCAAGGAAAAGAGATTCAGCGGCAAATTTGACAGAGTAACCGGGTTTAATACAAGGTCCATGATCTGCGTTCCCCTGGTCTTGAGGGGAAAGACCATAGGCGCTATTCAGGTCCTCAATAAGAAGTCACAGGAACCCTTCAGCGACGCCGACCTTGAAATCCTGACCAACATGTCTCAGCACATTGCCATCGCCATGGATAATGCCAGGCTGTATCATCGCCTCGAGGAAAAGTTCGAGCTTACGACCCGTGAACTAAAGACCACCCAGGAGAAATTGATCCGATCTGAGCGCCTTGCGGCCATGGGCCACCTGGTCAATGGAGTGGCCCATGAGATACGCAACCCTATCACAGTCATCGGGGGTTTCACCCAGAGGATAAAAGAGGCATCAAACGGTAACGCCGAGCTGCAAAAATATGCGGATATTATACTGGATGAGACGGCACGCCTGGAGAGACTGGTCAAAAAGGTGCATGATCTCATTGATACGCAGTCAGCCAGCCTCCATCCCGGGAATATCGAACAGGTAATTGATGAGGCACTAAAGACATTCATACCCCTGGCCGACCAACAGGGTGTTAAGATAACCAGCCGTATTAACCAGGGTATCCCCATGATAAAAATGGACAGATACCAGTTGATAACCGCACTCTCCAATTTACTGGAAAACGCGCTTGAATCCATCCAAGGTAGTGGTAGAATCGATATCCATGTAGACAGGGATGACAGCAATCAGGTCCTGATCATCAAGGTGAAAGATACGGGTTCCGGCATTGCCCCTGATGGGCTGGATTCAATCTACGACCCTTTCGTGACTTCCAAGACCAGGGGAGTGGGCCTGGGTTTGACAATGGTTCATCAGATAGTTGAAAATCATAAAGGGGAAATTTCGATCAGTAGCCAGGAAGCCGAGGGGACAACGGTTACCATCCGGCTGCCCCTAAGTAATGATCTAATGCGGAAGGAGAGTGAGTGATGAAAAAAGGCAGAAGACGTAAATGGTGGGTTCTTCTCGTTTTGGCGCTTATAGTGGCGGCGGTCCTGGCCGGTTATTACTTTGGGTTTGAAAGGGAAAAGGAAGAAGGCACTTCCGTGGTCAGCAAAAACAAGATCCCTTCCGATATCAAGGAATCCCCTGCTCCAATGGGGCCGTCACGGGTGGAAGAAGCCATTCCGCCGGCAAAAGAGGCTGTACAATCACCTGAGGTCCGAGACAAGGAGTCGCCTGTCCTGGAAGATCCCTGTAAGGCCATGGATGATCAGTTGCACGAATTTTTCAATTATCTGGATACCAGGAGTTATATACAGGACCTGGAAAAAGGGATTGATACCTATGAAAGGTTCAAGGTGCTTATCAACAAACTCCCTTCCAACCCCCCCATGCCTTCAGGAGAGGCCCTGGACAAGGAGATAATGATCAGAAACGTCTTTTTCTTCTTCCGCACCTTTGGGCGTAAAGATATCAGGCTCATCAAGGAGATCATGCGCAACGAGGCAGATACCCTTGAGATGAATCTGGACTTTTTTTACAGATGGCTCATGTTAGGGGACAAGTGCCCGGACCCCGAAGGGATAAGGCCCTCATTTGACCTCACCTACACCTATGCCGGTTACCTGATGAATACATTAGGCGGCAGGGCGAATCTCACCCGCAGGCCGACAGGGTTAAGGCTCCTTTTCACCTATTACTGCGTCCTGATAATCCATGAAGCGGATAAAAAAGGCAGAAACAAATATGGAATAGATGTCTTACCTGAAATAGATCCCCTGATTCAGGAAATAGGCCTGTATCCCGATTTCCTTTTTCAGGGCAATTACGTTGATAGGTTAAATCAAATTAAGGACTATTATCTGCAGAAGAGATAGAAAATATTTGCTTTGATAGGGGATAAGGAGCCTCTTGGTAGATCTAAGGCGTACCCATGTCCTTGTCCCTGCGGGTAACTGGACTCCCTTTTCCAGGCCCGGCCTTGACCAGAAAGACCTTTCCGCTTATGTCTTTTCGGATTACCAGGCGTGTGGACTGCCCCTTTTTTAACGATCTGTTTTCTCCGGGGGAGGAGGTCTGGTTTTTTTCCGGTTCATCACTCGAGTCACCCGAAGAAATGCACAGGACGTTTCTGGAAAACCCTACCCTCACCGGCAATCCGAGACCCAGGGAAAACTCGTTGAATTTCTTGACGTCCTTCTGGGTAATGCGATCAAAGGAAAGGGTAGGTCCGCCCTCATCCATGGTCTTAAATTTGAGCCAGCCCGAACCCGGACCGAAGGCGACAAGGTCGAGATTTTTATCATAGTAATCATAGACACCGGCCTCGATTTTCAGCTTTTCCACCCTGCCAGCGGGCTCTTCATAACCCTCGGGCGCACCGGGGATATCCCCATTTCCCTGGAAATGCATCGTTAATTTCCCGCCCAGGACTATTAAAAGACCTATGAGAGAGAATATGGCCAGTTTCCTTTTCATCTCAGGGCCTCCAAGCTCCTTTTCTTAGGACCTTCAGCGATCCCCACACCATCCCTTTCGTTAACTGTTGCCTGTTGAATAAGATATATCCGCCTATACTATATGTTTCGGCATCCCATGAAAAAACTTTAATCAATAATAAAAAAAGAGGAATCTCCCCTCATTTTAAAAAGGAGGTTCCTCTTTTATATATTTCAAAACGCCAATCAGGCGATTATTTCAAAACCTGTCCCTCTTATAGCTCCAGCCATGAATCCGAATAGAGGGAATGGCCCAGTATTACCTTCGCCGTCTTTACATAGTCCTTGAGCTCCTTGGACAGGGCCCCTATATCAAAGTCTTCACCGTCCATCACCTTGTGGATGACCTCGACGATATCAGACCTCTCGCCCCTTGCAACGGCGATCAGGGCATCATCATAGGCGTCCGCAATGCATGAATACATCCCCTTCCTCTCCAGCATCACCATATAGGTGGTGTTCAGGATGGATCTCAGGTGTTCCGGCGGACCGTTGGAGATATTGGACAGCCCGCAGGTGGATTTCACCCCCGGGAACATATCCTGGAGCATCTCCTGAAATGCCAGCAGGCTCATGAGCTGTGGCTGCTGAATGTTCACAGGCGTGACAATCCCGTCAACAAAAATATCTTCATTGGGTATCCCGGCCTCGTTGGCTGCATAGATCAGCTCCGCTGCCAGCGCGCCCCTCTCGTTCTCATCCCTCGGAAGGCCTTCGGGGCCCCACATCAGGGCGATCATGTTTGCCTTATACTTGACCGCAAGGGGTATCATCTTTTCATATCGCTCCGACCTGCACATGATGGAATTGATAATGGCCTTCCCCTGATGGGCCGCGAGACCTGCTTCCATGGCCTCGATATTAGAGGTATCGAGACAAAGAGGGGGCGTGTCCCCGATGGCCCCCTGGACGGTCTTTACCACAAATTCCATCAGCTCGGCGCCCCCCTTCCTGGCGGGGCCCAGGTTGATATCGATCCAGTCCATCCCCTTCTCCTTCTGGCGCTTCGCCTCCTCGGCGATGGGGCCGGGGTCCTTCTCTCTGAAGGCCCTGCCAATAATCCTGTTTATTACATTCAGATTCTCTCCAATCAGTAACATGGGCTCACCCTCCCTTTATTATTTCCAATTATCCTTGAGATATTTCGGTATCAGGGAGGCATCCCTCGGGCCTATCATGATTTCCCAGCCGGGAAGCTCCTCTTCCATCTCGCCGCTTATGGACGCGGCGTAACCCGGTATGATAATCTTTTTGTGCTTTACCTTATCGGCGATGCCCGACTTCTTGACAAAGGTCCCTACCGCGTCACCAGAGAACTTGCCTGCGGCCCAGGCGGTCATGACCGAAAGACCTTCCGTGTCCATAATGAGTAACCAGCTCGGGACCCTGCTACCCTCTATTTCCCCACTGACAATAAAATAGGTCAGTGAGAAATTTGTCGTAACCAGCACTGGCGAGTTCTCATCCGGGGACCCGATCTCATAGATACCCTGGGTGACGGTCATTGGCCTCTGGGGATCCGTAAAGATATTGAGCCGCTCAAGCAGCAACGGGAATATGCTCTCCCCTTTGAAGTCAGACAAGACGACAATTCCCCCATACTTCGCAATCAGCATGGCTGCTATGACAGTTTCTATATCCAGGCTATCTGCCATCTCGCAGGGGAAAGTGATGGTGGGAAAACCTAAGAAGCGGTTGCCGGCCTTGAGGGCCGCCCTCCTTATGGCGACCTGGTCTTCAAGGAGTCGCTTTATCTCCCTGGAGCCTGAATCCATCACCAGGTCCTTCAGGCCCATTCCAGTCAACTTATCGCTGAGGCCTATGAGTTCATCTATGCTATCGGCCCTGACAGCCAGGGGCAGGCCGCTCTCCTTTGCCAGGTTCCCCATATCTTCCACGTTATCCTTGGTAGCAGCGTACAGGAGCGGCCTCTTAAAACCGCTTGCCTCAATCCCGGCCTTCATGGCGTCCAGATTATCGGTCATGAGGACGAGATTGAACTCGCTCTCTGCCGCGATCTTTTTAGCGGCAGCGGCAAAGGCGGTTACGTCTCCATTGACATCCTTGAGCGCCACCAGTTCCGGCCTGAGATTAAGGCCGACCCTCTCGTACTGGAGTGCGTTCCACTCCTTCAATTTTTTGTCCAGGGCCTTCCCGTCCATGTCCGAGGGAATCAGGGCTGCCAGGCCTGTCGGATTGTAGAAGGTCTTCTCATGCCTGAACATGACGGTCTCGCCGCCGGTTTTGAAGGCCCTGACACCCGCGCCTATTGCAACGGGCCTGATGGGAGGCGCTGAGGCCTCTGCCAGCTGTTCCTTTGCCTCATCAGAGACATAGGGGCACGAGTCCAGCTCTGCCTTTCCGGCGGCCAGATTCATGGCAAAGGCCAGGCACGTTGGGACGCCGCACTCCCCACAGTTTGTCTTGGGTAATAGCTTGAAGATCTGAATTCCTGTTAGTCCCATAGTAAACTCCTTTTATAAACAAGCTGTTAGCCATTAGCAGTCGGCGTTCAGCGAAAACTGAAAGCTGACGGCTGAGAGCTGAATGCTAACCAACAATCGATTCCATTTTCAGGGCCGGGTGATCCTTTTCCTTCAGGAAAGGAAGGATCTCGTCTTCGGTAATCCCGACCGTCTCGTCCGCTATCCTGTCAATGAGGTCGGGCATTCCCATCTCTCCCCCACGCTTTATAAGGCGCTCCTTTATCTCCTCCTTCAATGATTTGGGCATCCATACCATGCGGAGGAGGCCACCGTCGCCCAAAATAAACTTGCCCTGTGTTATGTTATACTTGGAATGGCCCACAAACCCCGGGGTCGATTGACCACCGCCCATGACACCCGCAAGGGTGGTAAATTTCATGCCCGAGGGGGTCTCGCCCGTATAATCCCTGTGTACCGTCATGACGCCGTTACAGGAGGGCAGGACAGCGGCGATGCACTCGCAGCAGCCGCAGGTGGTCATGGGGTCATTAACCAGGCTGTAAAAATTATAATGGTCTATGGTCTGGCGCGACGCCTTATAGATAAATTCATTGACCCCCTTCCACTGGCCCAATTTTGGATCAATGCACTCGCCTTTTTCCACGGGCTGATTGGGACCGGTTGGGTTGATCTCATAGGCGGCCTTGCAGTCCATCCAGTTGTAGGCCCCACAAAGGCCGGTCCTCTCCGGGCTGATAACGCACACATGGCTCGGCGCGAAGGACTGGCAGAGGGTGCATGAATAATAGATCTCAACTCCCTCGTCCGTCATGGTCTCCACCCGGTCATCCCTCAACTTATACTCGGCCCGTGCCCTCTTGGTCAGCTTGTCCACATCCTCCTTTTTCGTGTACAGGGTCACCTGGACCTTGTCCAGGACATTTCCGAAGTCCTGATGTAATTTAGCATGGAGGATCGTCCCTAAGTCCTTCAGGGTAAAGCCCTTCTCGACCGCGGGGACGCCCACCCTTATCCAGGAGATATCCCTCTGCCCGATGTGCATTATGCCCTGGGCGTAATTAATGAGGTGGTGGATCTGCCTCTCCAGGATGGGCTCAAAGTCCGTCTGCATCTTTCGGCCTGCCACCTGCACATAGATTCCAAGGGGAATACGGTCGCCCTGCTTGCAATCTTTAACATCTGGGCCTATGAGCTCGACCTTGCCGTCATCTATCTCGTTCATGTCGGCCATCTTGCAGAGCTCCGTGCACTGGGTCTTTCCTCCTCCCATCTCGAGGTACAGGTCTCCCTTGCGCACCCGTTCCCCCTCAAAGGCCGGCCCGTAGGCCAGTGGAATGTCTATCTCTGTAATGGACACCTTGAGACCCCTGACCTCAATCGATCTGGAGGTCATATCATCGTATGGCACATTGGCGACAACATGCTCATAGGTACAGACGCCGGTCGGAAGGACCTCAGGGATATCCGTGTCAGCTAAGGTGGGAAATCCCCAGTTAATGGCCCCTGCGGCGTTGGCAGCCCACTCGGCATTGACATCGCCCAGTGCGTTTACAAAGGCGAAGATGCGGTCCTTCTGGTATTTCAGCATCCTCTTGTAATCCCCAGGCTCGATACCCCCGAAGGCCATGCCCGCCCTGTTGGCAAAGCCCAGGGCAAAGACGGCCGCCGATATATCGGGTCCAAAGGGCACAAGCCGTGTGTTCCATCCTATCTGGACTCCCTCCTCCAGGAGCTGCTCTGCAAATGTGGTCCCGTTCTGGTTGGCCGCCATAAAGACATAGATGGTCTTGAGCTGATACTCCTCTGCAATCTTTTTAGCCGTGGCGGGATCGGGTGCCGCCCCCACAATGGCCGCAAAACCTGGAGCGGTTCCATCAACGAACTCCACCCCGCGTTTTCTCATGATTGCGTCGTCAGCCGCGCCTAACCATATCTTCCCGTTGTCCACATCGGGATCTTCCACCTCCGGCTGATAGAAACCGGGATCTTCCACGTACCTGATGGCCTCGACTATCTCCTCTGCGAAAAGAGACGCCATACCCGCATCCAGCAAAGGCCCCAGGTAGGGGAGATGGCAGTCCTTCTTTATATGGGGTGGTAACAGGCTTCGCGCGAACTCAAGGGGTTTCCTTGCCGAGTCCAGGTCCGTGACCTTAATACCTGTAAGGGAATAGATGATTGGTAAAAAATAGGCGGTGTTTGGAAACTCCAGTTTCTGGCTGCCGCCATAGGTCTCCAGGGCCCTCTTATACTTTCCCTCCGCCTTTGAGACGATATTATAGGCGCCCTGAATTGCCGCAAATGCTACTAATTTTGACATACCCTACTTCCTCCCTTCTTAAGAGGTTTTATTTTTCTTAATTCTTTATTACCAAGCGGCAAGGCCGCGTTTCATAAAATCGGTAACGATTTTATTTTAGGCCGCTTCCAGCTTCTGCCGGTCGGCCATATCCATAAGCACCCTTTCGCGGGCCTTGTCAATGCCCAGGGCCTTGCGTTTCTTGTCTATGTGGGCAATCATCTTGCGTGCGTGCTCATATGGATCAACTTCCAGGTCCCACATCCCTCCGTAGAGCCCCTCCAACTCCTTGTACAGGTAATTCTCGAAGACCGGGGCCCCGCTCACGGGCATGGTCACTCCGAATACGGTGTAGACCCCTGACGTTACAAAATAGTGCCCGATGCTGATGGCCTTTTCGCTCATCCATTCTGGCGCGGAACCGGCAGCCGGGAGATCGCTGATGTCATTGCCAAGGCCACCGGCCTTGACCACCTCGGCGGCCGCCATGAGGATCCTGCTGTTGTCCACGCATGACCCCATATGGAGGACAGGCGGAATTCCCACGGTCTCGCATACCTCGGCAAGCCCGGGACCGCAATATACCTTTGCGGACTCGGGTGTGAGAAGTCCCGCCGATGCGCAGGCAATGGCATTGCAACCCGTAGTCAGTACAATCACGTCATTCTTTATCAGTTCCTTGACGACTGTTATGTGGCCTTCATTGTGGGTGGTCCTCGCGTTGTTGCACCCGACCACCCCGCCTATGCCGCGGATGCGGCCGTTTATTATGTTGTCGTTAAGTGGTGTGTACGAGCCTCGGAAGGTGCCTCCCAGGTGATAGTTGATTGACTCATAGCTGAATCCCGCGACCAGGTCCGAGGAATTATCAGGGATCATGACTTCCTTCTCCCTGTTGGGGAAATTCTCTACGGCGGTCCTGACGATCTTCTTGGCATCCTCGAAGGCCGTGTGCTCGTCAAATTCAATGTGGGTGGTTTTTCCTGAGGCGATCCTCGCCCTTGGGTTTGTGGTTATGACCTTTGTATGAAAACATTCGGCCACGTTCGCCACGTTTTCCATAATGCATTGGACATCAACGACCATGGCGTCAACGGCGCCCGTTATGATGGCCAGCTCCTGTTGGAGATAATTGCCCGCGAGGGGCACGCCGTGTCTCATGAGGATCTCGTTGGCAGTGCAGCATATGCCGCTTAGCTGGATCCCCTTTGCGCCCTTTTCCTTGGCAAGGGCCAGCATCTCAGGGAGCTCTGCCGCCTGTACTATCATCTCGCTCAGGAGGGGCTCGTGGCCGTGTATAACGATGTTAACATGATCTTCCTTGAGCACCCCCAGGTTCGCCGAGCTTTTTATGGGATAGGGACACCCGAAGAGCACGTCCTGGAGGTCCGTGGCGATCATGGAACCTCCCCAGCCGTCTCCTATGGCCGCCCGGGTGCACTGCTCGACCATGTTTTCATAGTGCTGATCAACGCCCATGTGGGTCCTGTGCATGATCTCCACTATCTCACGGTCGATGCCCCGGGGGACGACCCCCAGCTTTTTCCAGAGCTCATAGCGTGCCTTTGGGGCCCTCTTGACCGTGCATACCTCGCCGGACTGCTGGCCCCACTGGGCCAGCGCCTTTTCAGCCACCTCCAGGGCTATCTCATCGATATTCCTTTCAAGGACTTCGCCGTCACTTCCTTCCACGTTGATCTCAACGCCGAAATCAGGGGCAATCTCCAGCAATTTTTTGGTATCCTGGATCTTGTAATCCTCTGTCTCTTTTCTTGCCGCGGCCAGGAAGGTCTCTGCCACTCCTCGTCCATGGTCCGAATGGGCCGCGGCCCCGCCAGCCACCATCCTGGCAAAATTCCTTGATGCTATGGTCTCCGGAGTGGCGCCGCAGAGTCCCTTTCTTGTGTCCTCTCCTTCAATGCCGCCCTTGGGCAGGGGCAACCTGCAGGGGCCCTGGGAACAGTTTTTGCAACAGGTCCCCTGGACACCTATATTGCAGGCCTTCATTGTCTGGGCTCTGTCGAAGATGGTTTCAATTTCCAACTCCCTGGATCTATTGATCATTTTGACTGTGGCCATATCAACGGACATGTCTTGAGGTCTGACAACCTTTGTAACTTTGGCCTTGGCCTCAACCGCCTTGGCCTTGACTTCTTCTGTAGTCATTGTGAGGTTCCTCCTCTATTTTTGTATTAAAATCCGCTATAACCCGCGGAAACGAATAATTACCCGTTACCTGTGGCGGATCGATGCCGATTGCTATATTTCAATTCTTTTTGACAGAGAAAATTTATCTCCCCTATCTGCCCCGCTAACGGCATCTGTTATCGAATTATTTCAGATCCTTAAACAATTTAAAACTTCTGGGAAATAAAGAATACCAGGGGGGCTATTTACGCTTATGGATTCTATTGAGATTTTGTGTCAATCTATCCACAAGATCAAACTGCTCCTTGGCAGCGGTCCTTGATACGTCTTTTCCCGCAGCAGACACCCTCCCGGCATCATGTTTTTCACGCTCCTGGGCCCTCTTGTACCTCAAGGTCTGGAGTTCTTCCTTCTCTTTTTCCGCTGCCTTGGCTTTGGCTTCCGCCTCCGCCTTGGCTTTAGCCTCCGCCTCCGCTTTAGCTTTAGC
>CAZGIZ010000114.1:12923-15417 GCA_964526655.1 uncultured Desulfobacteraceae bacterium
GGCTTCCGCCTCCGCTTTGGCTTTAGCCTCTTCCTCTGCTTTAGCTTTAGCTCCAACTTCCGCCTTGGCCTTCGGCTT
Organism: uncultured Desulfobacteraceae bacterium; assembly: GCA_964526655.1. Classification (GTDB taxonomy): domain Bacteria; phylum Desulfobacterota; class DSM-4660; order Desulfatiglandales; family HGW-15; genus CAZGIZ01. Next base: position 13,002 of record CAZGIZ010000114.1, read on the forward strand.
TACCTCGACTACTTTCTCTTCTTTTTTAGGCGCCGCTTTTTTCTCCTCTTTTTCCGGCTTGGGAGGGGCCTTCTTTTTTGGCGGGGCTTTGGCCTCAGGGGGGGCTCCCTTGGGTTCGCCGAAATCAAGGTTCGGCTCAGGAGACAGTGCAAGAAGGTCAGCTTCATGGACCTCAATCTTTTTTGATATCTCCTTGATATCTGAGGCAGTCCCACCATTGATCATCAGGTCAATAAAGGACCTGATGATCCTGGCGCTTTCAGGATGCCTAAGGATTACCACATCGGAACCCGCCAGGAGATAACAGGTGGCGGCCACGGCCTCCATGAGGATGGGACGTTTTTCAGGATCTCCAAGTGTCGGGGCCTCATCAATACCCTGTCCGGCCTCTTTGCATTTCCATACCTCATTTCCGATGTTGTTTATCATTGGGATCTGGAGTTTATCATCTTCCTGTGTCAGGGCGGCCATGCGAATACGCTCCATTACGGAATAGCTGTATTCCATCCCGTATCCAAGCCCTCCAGTGGTTGGATCTATAACGATCTTATTGCTCTGGACCCCGAGGTTCCCAAGTAATATATTCAACTGCTTGGCCAGGTTAACATCGATCGGTGAAGATGAAACAATGTTATGGCCATATCCCAGGGCACTGGCGCCCACACCCTTATGATTCCCTTCCTCAACCGGCGCGAGGGCCACGTTCTTGCCTTCACACAGTTCGGAGATCTTTTTGAGGACCTCCTCATCTTTCTGGTTATTTGCCGTTCCCCAACAGACCAGGGGGACGGATATGGCATCCGATACCTTTTTGGCCACCTCGGCGGCCTCATCAGCGCCCCTGTCCATGCCATTGGGGTCGATGCTCTTTAGCTGGAGTACTATAATGTCCGCACCATACTCTTCCACGCATTTTTTTGCCCAGGCCTCCGGGGAAGAGATGACATCCTTAAAGGGTTCAACGGCCGCGGCCGGCCATTCCTTGGAAGGATCATAATCCCATACCTCCATGGCGATTTTGGGGGGATTTGGCATCTTCCCCTCAAAGAGGTAAAAAGGATAAGATTCCTCCCCTCCCAGCTTTAACTTATTACCACCTGCACCCAGAGTAGTCTCTCCAATGGCTCCGGAGTAGGGCTGTTTGGGAATTTCAAAGGCCAATTTCTTCACCTCCTTCTTGGATTCCAACAGCATATGTAAATTTGCTGTTTACTTACTGTTTTAATTATTAAAACCATATCACTTTTGTTTTTGTGAAAAATATAACAAAACAGGACAAAAAATAAACCCATTCAGGGTAGGGTCCGATCGGTATTAATAATTTACAATATTATTCTTGTCAAGGATTTTTTCCAATAAAATAGAATATTTGTGTTTAGGAATTAATACAATATATTGTAGAAAATATTTAGGTATTATACAATATATCGTTAATAAACCCAAAAAAAGTTATACGGCCCCGAGAGATTTGACTTCCCTTTAAATGCCTTTGAAGAGGCCGATCTGAAAAGGATTATCAGAGGCAGGGCGGTTATTTGTTTACCTTGTTTTATTATCCAGTATCTTATCAAATATGCTGTAGGCGGCCTGAAAAGCGATGCTTTCCTCGTTCAGTTCAATTGTGGGCCTGCCCATGAGATCAAAATCACGAATTTTGCTGTCTTCCGGTATGGTGCCCGCCAGGTCCAAATTAAACTCCTCGGCAGTCCTCTTAAGGGCGTCTTTCTGCTCATCTTTTACCTGATTAACAATAAAGAGCTTATTACCGATATTCAGCCCAAGGTCTTTGGCAAGCTCAGATATCCTTGCCGCGGACATAATTCCCCTCCTTGAAGAGTCGGAAACAATAAGAAGAAGATCTATATTATTGGTGGTCAACCTACTAATATGCTCCATTCCCGCCTCATTGTCGATGACAACTGAGGCGTAATTGCCGATCAACCTGTCAAGATATTGGACAAGCAGTGTGTTTGCCGCGCAATAGCATCCTGCCCCTTCCGGCCTGCCCATAACGATAAGGTCAAAACCTTCAGATTCCACTACCGCCTGTTCAAGCTTCATTTGCATGAAAACGTCTTTGGTGATGCCGGTGGCCACTCCCTTCTTCATTTCTTCCCTCGCATCCCCTAATGTATCGCTGACTTCCAGGCCAAGTACATCGTTCAGGTTTGCGTTTGAATCGGCATCGACCGCGAGGACCGGGGTCCTTCCCTTTTCCACAAGATATTTGATTAAGAGACCGGCTAAGGTCGTCTTTCCTGTTCCGCCCTTGCCGGCCAGTCCAATTGAATAGGGCATTTTTACTCCTTCCTGAATATGGTCACTGTATTCATTATCATAGTATTATTAGATTTTGGTTGATATTCCACTTAAAATTCTCTAAAATCAATTAGTTTTTTACTAAAAATATTTATAG
>CAZGIZ010000115.1:0-9611 GCA_964526655.1 uncultured Desulfobacteraceae bacterium
AGGAGCTTGAGGACCTTGGCCTGGACGCTGGGGTCCAGGGAGCTTGTCGGCTCGTCCGCCACCAGGAGCGATGGCCCTAATATCAGGGCACGGGCGATACAGAGCCTCTGGACTGCCCCCATGTTGAGCTCATGGGGGTATCGTCTCAGGAACTCCGGCTCCGTGGAGAGCCGAACATCGGCCAGGACACCTTTGACACGCTCTTGAATCTCCTCTTTGGCCAAGCCGTTCCCCTGGATCCTGAGGGGCTCGGCCACGATATCGAAGACCGACAACCTGTGGCTCACGGCCTCGGCCGGGTTTTGATAGATCACCCCGATCCTCCTGGCCAGGGACCGGTAGCCCTGTCCTCGCCATTGGTCCATATCGCGGCCCTCGAATACACGGCTGCCCCTGTCGGGATGGAGCACACCGGCCGCGATCATGGCAAGGGTTGTCTTGCCGGAGCCGGTCTCGCCAACGAGACAGAAGACCTCCCCGGCCTTCAGGGTCAGGTCCGTGGACCTTAGGGCCGTAACCGGGCCGTAGCGCTTTTCAACCCCGTGGAGCTCCAGGAGGTCTACGATGCCGCCGCGCAGGCAGCGGACCTGATGATCCCCCGCGGAAATCATGGGAACATCTTTTACCCTGCACTCCTCAATGGCCTGGGTGCAGCGGGGCTGAAAGAGACATCCCCGGACCGGGGCATGGCCGTCTTCATGGATCGATCCGGGGGCTGCGACGTGGGTATGGGAATGGCCCTCCTCTCCCCCGGTCTCGTGGGCGTGGAGGACCCTGTAAAAGGCGTCCCCTCGGATCCCGCCCAGGTCCCGCAGGGCATCCATGCCCGGGTAGGACCGGCCCAGGGCCAGGCTGTAGGGATGAGAGGGCCGAAGGAGGAGGTCCTTAGCAGGCATGGTCTCCATGACCCGTCCCAGATAAATCACTGCAAGGTCATCGGCAAGGCTTCCTGCCAGGTCCAGGTCATGGGTAATGAGCAGGACCGAGGCGCCCTGTTTGCGAAGGCCTTTGATGACCCGGGCCACAAAGGCCTTGGTCATGGGGTCCAGGGCAGATGTGGGCTCGTCCAGTATAAGGAGTTCAGGATCCATGATCATGGCCATGGCCAGGAGGGCCCGCTGGACCTCCCCGCCGCTCAGCTCGTGGGGAAAAGAGAGGCCCTTTTCAGGATCGAGCCCCATAAGCTCAAGCCGTTTTTTTGCCATGCTCCTTGCCACGGACCTGTCCATACGACCATGCTGGATCAACGGCTCGGCCACCTGGTCGATAACGCGGAGGACTGGATCCAGGTTTGCCGCCCCGTTCTGGAAGACCATGGCCACTTTTGACCACCGGATCTGGTTAAAGCCCTTTTCATCCAGATCCGTGAGATCCTTCCCATCCATGTTCACGCTCCCGGAGATCTTCGCATTCTCCGGCAGGATTCCCATAATCGTCTTGCCCAGGGTGGTCTTTCCAGAGCCCGATTCCCCCACCAGGGCCGTAATCCGGCCCGGCCCCAGGGAAAGATCGATTTGGTCCAGGGCCAGGAGGGAGTGATTTCCATCCCTGTATGTCACGCTCAGTCTGTCAATGGTCAGTGTCAAATCGCCTCCTTGAGCCTCGGATCAAAGACCTTTTCCAGGCTGATTGCAAGAAATGTAACGGCCATGATAAGCAGGGTCAGGAGGAGGAGTGGCGGCAGGAGCCAGTTCCACCAGATATCCAGGTAATAGTATTTGAGGCCGTAGCTTATCATGATCCCCAGGGACTTCCGGGTCGGATCGAACAATCCCAGGAAGGCCAGTGAGGCCTCCATGAACATGGCCATCCTGGCCTTTGTGGCAAAGCCGATGAGATAAAGGGGGAAGAGCTCCGGCATCAGGTGTCTTGCTACAATATAGGCACCCGACGCCCCCATCTGCCGGGCCGCCTGGATATGGAGGCGGTTCTTCACTGTTAGGGCCTGGGACCGGATGCCCTTGGCCGTGGTGGGCCACAGCATGATCGAGAGGATCAGGGCCAGGGTCACGGGGGACGGCCTGAACATGGCCGCGGCCATGATCAGGATCATCACGGAGGGAACTGCCAGGAGGATATCGGCCAGGCGCATGAAGACCTGGTCCAGGATGCCGCCGAACCAGGCCGCGGCCAGCCCGACTGCCACTCCGAGGAGGAGGGAGACCATTCCTGTCAGCATCCCGAAGCCCACCGTGTTGCGCATCCCGTAGAGGAGTTCCGAGAAAATGTCCATTCCCCCGTCGTTGACCCCCAGCCAGTGTTGGGCCGAGGGCGGGCTGAGGGGCGCGAATGACATATCCTCCGGCCCGTATGGGGTGAGGGGCGGTCCCAGCAGGACCAGGAGAAGCAGGAAGAGGCCTATTCCCGCGCCCGTCACAAACCAGGGATCCCTGGTCAAATGGCTGCGGATGTTAATATGCATGTCTCACCCTTGGATCGATCCAGCCGTAGACGTATTCCAGGGCCAGATTCACGAACAGGACCATGAGGGAAGAAAAGAGGACGATACCCTGGATCAGGGGGAGATCCCTCAGGGCGATGGCGTTGAAGAGGAGCGTTCCCAGTCCCGGGTAGGAATATATGGTCTCTACGACCAGGGCCCCCGTGATCATGAAGGCGATACGCAGGCCGAATCGCGTCACCATAGGTAGAAGGGCGTTACGCGCGGCATGGCCGTACCTTACGCGGGCAGGGGGGAGCCCCTTGGCCCTGGCCGTCTCCACGAACTGCTCCTTCAGAACCATGACCATGCTCCCCCGGGTCATCAGGAAGTTGCCGGGGAAATAGGCCAGGACAAGGGTAGAGAGGGGCAGGACAAGGTGACGCGCCACGTCCCTGACCTGCTCCAGGGTGGAGCGTACTGCATAGGCGGTCTCTGCCCCGGAGGCGGGAAACCATCCCAGGTAGAGGGCGAAGACAAGGAGCAGGGCCACGCCCGTCCCGATCTCCGGCACCCCCTCTAACAGGGTCATGCACCCCACTCCCGCCTTTTCCAGACAACCTCCCCGCCGCCAGGCCGCCTCCACACCGGCGATGAATCCGAAGAGCATGGAAATCACATGGGCGCTGCCAAGGAGCAGGAGGGTCCAGGGGAGGGCCTCCAGGATCAGGCTCGATACGGGCGTCAGGAAGGCATAGGAATAGCCCCACTTCAGGGTGAAGAGGTCCCTGAGATAGGGGCCGAAGCCCTGTTCACGGGCATAAAAGGCCCTGATCTCCGCCTCCTGGCCTGCCGTCAGGGTCACCTGGGAGCTGGAATACATTGCCGTCACGAAATCCCCTGGCAGCCACCGGGGCAGGATATAGCTCGCGTAGATCATGACCATGCCTGCCAGGAGGTAGGCCGGTAAAAGTCTTAGATGACGACTCCTTCCCATATCATTTTATCAGGGACATCTTGTTCTGGGGAATTGGGATGCCCTTGCTGATTCCTCCCTTTGTATAATGCCATTCGATCCCCTTTTCGGGGTTGTAGGCGGACATGGAATCCGGGTAGTAGAGGGAGATCGCCGGCAGGTCTTCGGCATAGAGTTCCTGGATCTTGAAGACGATCGCCTTTCTCTTTTCCTGATCCATTTCCCGCATCTGTTCCTCCATCAGGCTATTGAGGGCCGGGTCTGAGTCGTAACGTGCGCTGTTGACCGAACCGGCCCCGTACTTTGAAGAGATCATTTCATTGAGTATCCTGGGATCGCCGCAGAGGCCCCCGTGCCCGGACACTGCCAGGTCAAAGTCCCAGTTCCTGACACGGCTGTCCGTGGTGGCCTGTTCCATGTTCACGAGATCCACCCGGATGCCGATGGATTCCAGTTGCTTCTTTATTACCTCCCCGTCCCGGTCCGCTACGCTCTGGCCGGCAATGGTGATGTTAGAGGCCAGCAATTCAACCTTCAAGGGACGGCCGTCTTTGAAAAAATAGCCATCCGGCCCCTTTTGGTACCCGAGGGATTCGATGATCTTCATGGCCTTTTCCGGGTCATAGGCATAGGAAGGGGTATTGGGATTGTACATGGGGTTGTCCACGCTCAATAGACCGTAGGAGGCGGGTACGGCAAATCCCCGGTGGGACTTGTCAACGATCTCCCTTTGATCGATCCCATAGGCCAGTGCCCGGCGAAAATGTATGTCGCTGAAGGGAGGCTTCCTGTGGTTGATCATGAGCTTCTTATTCCAGCCGTGCTCGTCCCTGATAACGACCATGCCCTTCTGTTTGAGCGTTGCGGCCATATCCGGCTGAATGGCGGCCAGGTCCGCTTCCCCCCTGATCAAAGAGACAAGGGGCTTGCCCGAACGGACGTAGATCAGCCGATCCGCCTTGGGACGGCCCTGGTAGTAGTCCTTGAAGGCCTCGTAGAGGTAGGTCCCCTGTGCCTTGTTGAAGTCCCGGAAGAGGTATGGGCCGCTGCCTATGAAGGCCTTTGGATCGTTGTAGGCTTCAGGTCTTTCCACCCCCTCCCAGATGTGTTTAGGGAGGATGGGCATGGTCCCGCCGATATCGGACAGGAACGGGGAGTAAGGCCTGGAGAGATATATTTTCACCCTGTGCCGACCCTCGGCCACGGCACGGTCAATGTCATCCACGGATATCCAGGAATAGGGGTGTCTCTTGAAATATTCAATGGTAAAGACCACGTCATACGAGGTAAGGGGCAGGCCGTCGTGCCACCTGGCCCCTGGATTCAGATTGAAGACAAAGGCCCTGTCTCCCGCATCATAGGACCAGGATTCGGCAAGGGCGGGTATGAAACCATTTTTGTCCTTCCAGATCAGGGTGTCGAAGACCCAGCTCATCCGGATATAACCGGGACCGCGCGGGTAATGGCGATAGGGATTGGGAAAGCCCCAGTCCCCCCTGCTGTCTGCAATGCGGACTTCCTGTACCTGGGACAACGCCCCGGTCGCGGTGCCGGCGATAATAAAAACAGTAATCAATAAAAAAATGGCCGGTTTTATCCCTGATCCTTTCATCACATCCCCCCTTAAAAAATAAAAGCCACGAAAATGCTTCCTCTTCAGAGGAGGTCACCTTCGTGGCTTTTATTTGTTTGAGATTTTTTGGTAAAAAACAACGAAGACCCGCTTCCCCCTCAGGGAAAGAGGCCTTCATGGCCTATTATGGGTTGAATTCGATCTCTTGACTTCCCTTAGGGCTTCGTGCCCGTGTTTTTATTAATACACATCACGATCTGTTTTGTCAAGACCGGGTAATATATCGCGTGAAGAAGAAAACATGGTCCTATGGATACTTTTTAACCGGAATAAACCTTTCAAAAGGACCAAATTGGATATTTTTTAACCAGTTTAGTCCTCTTATTTCTTTGATGTCATTGCCTATTTCACTCATGAACTTGAAAATAAATTGAATGATATTAAATTGTTACAAAAGATATATTACATTGTGGCATGCTCCTTGCGTTAACAAAGAGATAAACAAACCAAATTCAATATAGGAGGTAGAAAAATGAAAAGACTAACAATGATTCTTGGAATTCTCTTGCTGGCCGGCGCCGTGGCGGTTCCTGTCATGGCCTTGGGTCCCGGCATGGGCTGGGGCCGTCACATGATGGGATACTGGGACAACGGCCCGGGATACGGCAGGGATTATGGAAACCTGACCCCTGATCAACAGAGCAGGCTGGAGTCCCTTGATCGTAAATACTATGACGAGACAAGGGCCCTGCGGGATCAGATCGGGACCAAGTCAGATGAGCTCAATACTGTATTGAACAGCCCTACTCCAGATCTGGAAAAGGCCAAAACCCTCCAGAATGAGATCAGTGACCTGCGTGCCAGCCTGGATGAAAAGACTCTCAATTACGAACTCGAAGCCCGTAAAATAGCACCGGATCAGAGATCAGGCTACAGCGATGGCGGCTGGTACGGTAACCATATGGGATCCTACGGTCGCGGCATGATGGGCTACGGCTACGGACGGGGGTACTGCTGGAATTAGAATTTAACCGAAAGGGGGTGGATCTAATCCACCCCTTTTAAAAGGAGAAACAATCATGACTATCGTAGAGACTGGTGTCAAGGATTTACCTGTGAAGGCAGTTGACCCGGTATGCGGGATGGATGTTGAGCCCGGGAAGACAAAGCTGGTCTCCATTTACAGGGGCCGAAGCTACTGGTTCTGCGCCGAGGGCTGCCTCAGGGCCTTTGAGGTCAATCCCGATAAATACCTTAAAAAGAAACCGGCCAAAAAGAAGGGCCGGTTTGGACGGTTTCTACAATGGATGGCAAAGACCAATGAAAAAGAGTTCGGCTGCGCTGGACCGAGGTGTCACTGAGGAATTCTCGCAGGCTCTGGTTTGATGCTTCTATTGCAAAGGGAAAAGAGGACCCCTTGTGAGTATTTTATTTAAAAAAAAGCAATGTCAAACTTGTGTGATTCTACCGTTTGAAAGACAGGTCAGGGCCTGGCGCAGGGCCAACGGAAAGATGGGATGGGGTATAAAAGAGAGAGAATTTGCAGCCCTGCAAAAATCTCCGGAAATGAAAGAATTTGAACGAAGAGATGGGTATATTGGCGTGGCGCTATTCTATGGCTTCGGTGATGACGGCTCCGGTAATTCGGACCCTGTCCTATCAGGAAAAGTGGCATGGGAATATGCCAAAAAAAGTTGGTGGACTGAGACCTGGCAGTGTGAGTATATCAATTTTGAAAGGAGAATAGACGATATCCGGCTGCGACCCGGGGCACCAGCCAGGCCTAAAGGATTCTATTTCGCAAAATTACAGCCTGGTGAAAAATATCAGTCCTTTACCGTTTCTCGCCTGCGAAAGGGACTCCTTAATGAAACTGGTTGCGGCCCCGAGGGGATCCAGCTCCTCACCATAACCCACAGGCATTTTCAAGACCTGATGAATAGCAGGAAAATGCCCTTCATGGTCCTTGCCGACTATGATGTGGCCCCATACGGGCACAAGGACTTTTTTGACGCGGCCCAGATGTTCTGCAGTAACCATGTGCTCGGGCTGGGCATAGGAAACCTGGATCAAAATTATCCTTTATTCAGCATCCCCACCTTGCGCTTTTCATAACTATTGAACCCTTCATGGAGAGATACGAGACCTGAGGGCGGAGCTTGCCGAAAGGCAGCGGACCTACGACCTTGAAACACCCTTCGCGAATCCCCGGCATCCTTTCTTATTTCAGGTTTGGTTGCATTTATGATATATTCCGGGACCCTGAACCTGATCCGGCCTGTCAGTGGCTTTGGTCGCGGCAATCCGCAGCGGATTCAAGTTTCGTCACGGGACCTGCCACCGTTGTGCCGTTGGAGAGATTATATACGGGAAAAAGGATCATGCCCCTTGACAATAAAAAGCTGGCCGTAATTCATATAGTCAAAAACGAGCTGGGCCTCTCCGACCAGGAGTATCGTGACCGGCTGGAGGAGATAACGGGTGTCCGGTCCGCGAAATTTCTTGATGAACAGGGATTTCGCAGGCTCATGAACTATTTTGCAAGGAGTAAGTATTATAGAAGGAGTCCGGAGAGCCTTACCTTCCGGCAGAGGATGTACATCAAGGGCCTCCAGGGTCAGCTCCTTTGGAGTGAGCCGCACTTTGAAAATTTCCTGAAAAAGTATTACAAGAAATCGGGCATCAATACCCTCACCCGGAAAGAGGGGGCCAAGGTTATTGAATCCTTGAAAAACATCCTCGAACATGAGAGGCTTAAAAAGGGAAGCGAAGAGTGAGGACGAATCCTCACCTTTCACGGGACTTGTATACTGAACCTGATCCTCCCTTTCAGCGGCCGCCCTATAACTTTCGGAGGTCATGGATGTATGCCTAACATCATTGTGTGCATGAAAATCATTATTGATCCGGAAGCGCCCTTTTCCGTCTTCAAAATCGACAGGGAAAATCACAGGCCGATTCCGCCTCCCGGCGTACAACCTGTCTTCAGCCCCTTTGATGAAAATTCCCTTGAAGCAGCCCTAAGACTCAAGGACGATAACCCGGAATGCAGGGTAACCGCATTGAGCATGGGGAAGAGCCTCCCAAAGGCGATCCTTCAGAAGGCCCTGGCCGCGGGAGCGGACCAAGCCATTGCCCTTGAAGACCCCGAGTTTGAGGACCTTGATCCCTTCACCACAGCCCATGTAATGGCCAGCGCCATAAAAAAGATTGGTGAATACGACCTTGTCTTTACGGGCCGCCAGGCGGCGGACTGGGATGCCGGCCTTGTCTGGGCGGGAATTGCCGAAATCCTTGACATACCGAGCGTTACCATCGCCCGGAGGGTTGATATACGGGATGGGAAGGCCCTTGTGGAAAGGTGCGTTTCGGACGGCATAGAGTCCCTGGAATCGGAACTTCCCGCCCTGGTGACCTTTACGAGTGAAGGGGGTGAGATGAGAAATATCTCTCTCCCCGCACTGATGAAGGTCAAGAGACAGGAGATCCCGAAATGGTCCGCCTCGGATCTGGGATTCGAAAAGACAGGCATCATTGAGATGAGGGATCTCTTTGAGCCGGACCTTGGTGATATCGAATGTTCAATGGTCCCAGGGGAGAGTCCCGAAGAGAAAGGCCGAAATCTGGCAAGGCGTCTCATGGAAGAGGGCCTGTTACCAGGCTGACTGACGAGATAAGGCATATGAAAGATTACAAGGATATACTGGTATTTGGCGAGATCCGGGGAGAGCGGATCTCTCCCGTGACCAGGCAGCTCATGACTATCGGAAAGACCCTCTCCGGCAGATTGAAACAGGATCTCTGTCTTTTATTCCTGGGCAAAGAATCTCCTGAGGCGGCTGAAACAGGTTACGGATACGGAGCGGACAGGGTATACGCCTGTGTTGATCCGCTGCTTGAACACTACATGACCGATACATATCTCCAGGCCATGGAACTTATCGTGGAGGAGCTGAAACCACGGTTCATGCTCTTTGGCCAGAATGATATAGGTCTGGATCTGGCCCCCCGGCTCGCCTTCAGATTGAGGACCGGTGTTACCCTGGACTGCGTGGATCTGAATGCGGACCCGGAGAATGGACTCCTTGAGATGATAAAACCCGTATTCGGGGGCAAGGCCCTTGGCCGATTCCGCTGCCCGGACCGGTTTCCCCAGATAGCGACGCTGAGGGAAGGGGCCTTTGATCCCGCGGATTACAAGGAATCAGCAAAAAGCCAGGTGATCCCGATCAATCTCTCCCTGGAACCGGGAGCTATCAGGACTAAGTTCCTTAAAAAAGAGGAGGATGAAAGCCTGTCCCTTGCCCTGAAGCTCGCTTCAGCACAGGTCGTGGTGAGCGGGGGACGGGGCCTCAAGAAAAAGGAGGGCGTGGACCTGATCCGGGAGAGCGCGGATCTCCTGGGAGGGGCCATAGCGGGGAGCCGTCCGGCAGTGGACAATGGCTGGGTCCCGGGTTCCCTCCAGGTGGGTCTTACGGGCAGGAAGGTGAACCCCCTGCTTTACATGGCCGTGGGGATATCAGGGGCCCTCCAGCACATGGCGGGGTGTCAGAAATCAAAGACAATCGTCGCCATTAATTCGGATGAATCCGCGCCTATCTTCAGGCTCGCACATATAGGGGTCCTGGGGGATTACAGGGAGGTCCTCAAGGGCTTTAACGATGAGTTGAAAAGGATGAGAC
>CAZGIZ010000115.1:9711-15345 GCA_964526655.1 uncultured Desulfobacteraceae bacterium
GGGGATTACAGGGAGGTCCTCAAGGGCTTTAACGATGAGTTGAAAAGGATGAGACCGCCTGACATTCCATAAAGAGTATCCGCCAATGAAGATGATAACGGCGCAGGGCGCAGGGCGCAGGGCGTAAGGTAAAAAAAGAGGAATTATGTTTCACCTTGAACCCTAAGCCCAACGCCTTATGCCTAATTGATAGATATCCCCTTGAAGAGAAACACAGTACCGTACCTTTTTCTCAGACTAGCCAATTAACGCTGATCGTGCACTTCCTATATCCCATTTGCAGGAGAGGACATAGTCATAAGATATCATTATTATAGGTTGACTTATATGCAATCCTATTGCAAAATATACGCATGTGGATTAAGAGAAAATATGAAAAAACAATAAAAGACCTCTTCAACCAGTTTCCTGTCGTGGTCCTGACAGGTGCGCGTCAGGTTGGAAAGACTGCCCTGGTTCAAAGGGTTTTCCCGGAATCTTCCTATGTCTCCCTCGATCTTCCGGCGCTTGCGGAGCAGGCTGAGCACAGCCCCCATGATTTTCTCGCAGGCCGTCAAGAACCTCTGATTATTGACGAGGTCCAGTATGCCCCCTCCCTGTTCCGTCATTTGAAGACCATTGTGGATCAGCGAAAAAGTCCCGGTCGGTTTATCCTGACGGGATCCCAGAATTTTTCTCTAATGCAGGGGGTTTCTGAGAGCCTGGCAGGGCGGTGCGGCATCCTGAACATGCTGAATCTCTCCTTCAGTGAGCTCAGGGAGACGGTTGAGGACGCTGATCAGAACGACTTTTTTTTCAAAGGCGGATTTCCCGAGCTTTATGAAAAACCGGAGATCGAGCCTCGATTCTGGTACGCTGCCTATCTCGGCACTTACCTCGAAAGGGACGTCAGAAATATCTCAAATGTCGGGAATCTGAGAGATTTCAACCGGTTTCTGAGGGCAACGGCAATCCGGACAGGCCAGGTCCTCTCCTATTCCGAACTGGCCAGAGATGTTGGAATCGCCCCCAACACGGCAAAAAAATGGATCTCCGTGCTCCAGGCCTCGGGCCAGATCCTGCTGATCGAGCCCTATCACCGGAATCTCGGCAAACGGCTTATCAAGTCCCCCAAGCTCTATATGTGCGACACCGGGCTGGCCGCGTTTCTAATGGGCTTCGAGAGACTGGAAGAGGTCATGCGCCATCCCGTGGCAGGGGCCCTGTGGGAGACCCATGTCGTGATGCAGGTTGTAAGGCACTATTATTCCCAGGCCAGGCAACTGCCCCTGTGGTACTGGCGCACTGTCCACGGGGCTGAAGTGGATCTCCTGATTGAAAAGGGGGGTCAGTTTATCGCCATTGAGGCCAAGACCTCGGAGAATCCCGATGAAAAGGCGTTGAAGGGGATTCAGGCCTTAAAAAAGTTCTATGGCGATCAGAGCCTGATTTCAGGTTACATCGCCTCACGCACGGCCCATGCCTACCCCATATCCGATCAAGTAAAGGCGGTCCCCGGCAGCCTCATCGATCAGTTCATACCCTGAATCTTTCAATATCTTCCTTGCCTTCCAGGGCCATAGACCAGACAAGGGGCTCTGGACAGCCATGCCTTTTTGCTACCTGGGGGACGGTGAAACCATGTTTCAGATCGCTATTTACAAAATTAGGCAATACTGCCTTTTTTTGTAAATAGCCTGAAATTGTCTGTTAGGGAGGCATAATCGCCTTGATATCCTATCCTGAGGGATGTTGATTAAATACATGCAAAAGATCTTGAGGTTGAGTACGTTTTCGATTAGTAAAGGAGTTTATTATGGGTATGCATAATCCCCCTCATCCGGGTGAAATAATAAAGGAGTTTTGTCTTGAGCCACTTGAGTTGACCGTTACCAAGGCAGCGGAATCTCTTGGCGTTACTCGAAAGACCCTATCAATGCTTCTGAACGGGAAGTCAGGGATTAGTCCTGAAATGGCCTTGAGGCTTTCAAAGGTTTTTGGTCGTACTCCCGAAGGATGGCTAAGGCTTCAACTTCAATATGATCTATGGAAAGCAAAACAGAATGTGAATATTGACCATCTTGAACGGCTAACAGCATGATCGTAAATTCGTAACGAATAACATCTGACCACTGAATCTTCTCAAATTTCGGAATCTTATTGCTATTTTAAGAATTTCATGCCATATTCACCCAATCTCACGCTACTTTTCCTGTTCTTCATAGTTCCCCTGTGTTTTTTGTAAAACCGAACGCTAAAATGTGCTCCCAATTATCCGATTAAAATCTGTTCCAACCCTCTATTGTGGCGCTTATAAATATTTATTCCTGTAAAAAACATGATTTCATTCGCGATGCTGCATATCATGTTCTGATTTTTTCAGACACCTTTGATTAATTTGGATAATCTTTAATCCAAGAAAAATTATGATTATGGCAAGAAGTAGAAAATCTGCATTCGTCGCATTTTGGGAAAATACAGTTTTCTTGATAACTCCTGAAATGTAATGTTATCAAGTTAGGAAAATTGATAAGTTTACAAATTTTAGAGAAAAAGGATATCGATTTTTGGAGTTATCCAGAAAACTTCACACTTACTTGTTCTGGCTTTTCCGAAGATGCTGGAAAAATTAGTAAGATAATGATATAATGATCTTAAATTTTTTAAATTATAGGAGTTGCTATGGAACATTTGAGAAGAATTACCTTTGATCCGGAAGTAATGGGGGGAAAGCCATGCATACGAGGCATGCGGGTTACCGTAGGAATGATAGTAGGACTAATTGCCTCCGGCCACACAAAGCAAGAAGTATTGGAGATGTACCCTTATCTTGAAGCCGGGGACATTGATGAGGCCCTCCAGTACGCAGCATGGCGCGTTGAAGAGATTGAAGTCCCACTTGCGATGTGAGCCGTATGAAAATCGTCATTGACATGAATTTGTCCCCCCTTTGGGTTCAATTATTGGCGGATGCCGGACATGAGGCTATGCACTGGTCGAAAATTGGTGCGCCCGATGCGACCGATCGTGAAATCATGGCCTGGGCCCGATCCAATGGTTTTATTGTATTCACCCATGATCTTGATTTCGGGACTATCCTCGCATCCACCGATGCAGAAGCACCAAGTGTATTCCAGGTGCGCACACAGGATATCTCGCCACATCACATCGGCGATCTCGTCCTTTCGGCTATTAAACAGTTTGAGGAGAGCTTGAAGCAGGGTGCTTTAGTAAGTCTTGACAAAAATCGAGCGAGAGCACGTGTCCTTCCTCTCCGGAGAGAAGGGTAGCATCCGCCAGAACCTGCTGGTGGAGCAGGACCGGCATTTTGCTGGCGCTTCATACCAGCCTCTCACCAGCCCGTTAATTGATGATGCTTTGATTACTGCTATCAATAAGTCATAAAATTTGTCATCACCGAGAAAGTATAGACTACAATAAGTGATCGTATCTCTTAGGTCTGCTCGAATTTCGGCAAGTGCAATTAATGTTACCCTGATGCCAGCGTTCAACCGATTCTATCCTGTTTTGGAACAGCAACTTGATCACTGTCGATATCAGCGGCATCCTTGTCTATCCTGTCCTGTCTCCAGACCGTTTTTTCCTTGGACTTCTTTTTTGTTTTTAAGGTAAAAGCAAACATTATCACCATATAGACAGAGGTATGGAGTTTTTATGGGGATGAAAGACCGGAAGAGACTCGAACAATTTAAGAGAATCGTTGATAGTATAGTGGCTGTTCCTGAAGGTGAATGGGAACATTTTGTTCAGCACCTTTCTGAATGCACATTTGAAAAAAATGAATATCTGGCCAGGGTTGGTGATTGGTCAGGTTTTTCTATAGCACAGAAGATGGTAAGGAATTCAACAAGCATTTTACCATGGAAAACGGTTTTGCAGGCTCTTTTCATTCATTAGGCGTTAATATACAGTGCAGATTAACATGATGTTATCAATTTTTCACCATAGTCTCTGCATGCGCTCAACGGCAGATTATATCCATATGAAAAGTGGTCAGCGTGTAACTTCTCAATAAGTCCGGGCAAATATCACTGGATTCACCGATTAATCGGCAAATGACCTTGCAAGTAACTTGTTGTCATTCCCCTGTCTTCACAGGGGCAGGCTCTGCGAAAGCAGGAATCCAGGAGTTTTCTTAACTGTTACATAATTTTAACGTGCCCGAACTTATTGAGAAGTTACGATAAGGATGGTTAAAAATCAGGAGGAGTCAGGATTGGAATACGATTCCGCTTATTTTTCCGGTAGACCCTGAAATCGCTATCCAGGGTCAATACACTGCTGTCGGAGTACATTTCAGACATACGGACAAGACAGGCATCTGCCAGGGACATGGGGACAACTTGCTTTTTTATTTATCTAATGCCTTTCAGGATAGGGCGCGCCTTCCACGGTCCCTGCCGGCGCGGCCTTATCTATTCGAGCCAGGTCCCCGGCCGTGAGCCTCACCTTCAGGGCGCCGATATTCTCCTCCAGGTATTTGAGGGTCTTTGTCCCCGGAATAGGCACGATGTCCTCCCCCTGGGCCAATAACCACGCCAGGGCGAGCTGTGAAGGACGGCAGCCCTTTTCCCTGGCCAGTTCCTCGATCCTGTTGACCAGGAGGAGATTTTTCTGGAAATTCTCTCCCGCAAAACGCGGATGGATCCGCCGGGCATCATCTCTATCCAGGGTTTCAACGTCCTTGATCCGGCCCGTCAAGGCGCCCCTTCCCAGGGGGCTATAACAGACAAAGCCGATCCCCAGTTCACGGCAGACCGGGATTACCTCTGCCTCGACGGCCCTATCCCAGATGGAATACTCGGACTGGAGGGCGACAATCGGATGAACCGCAAAGGCCCGGCGAATTCCCTCCGGCTGTATATTAGAGATGCCCAGATAACGCACCTGGCCCCTGTCCACAAGTCTTGCCATGGCCCCGACGGTTTCTTCGATGGGAATATTGGCGTCAGGGCCGTGTAGGTAATAGAGATCGATATAATCCACCCCTAACCGGTGCAGGCTGGCCTCACAGGCAGCGGGCACATATTCCGGGCGCCCGTTTCTCCCCAGAAATGAGCCGTCTTCTCCCCTGATGACACCGAACTTGGTCGCCAGAATAACCTCCCTGCGGCGTTCCCTGATGGCCCTGCCGACAAACTCCTCATTCTTCCCCCTGCCGTACATATCCGCGGTGTCCAGGAAGTTGATCCCCAGATCCAGGGCTCGATGTATTGTTTTGTAGGCCTCTTCATCATCGATTCTGCCGTAAAATTCCGACATCCCCATACAGCCCAGCCCCATTGCCGAGACACTCAAGTCGCTCTTCCCCAATGTCCTTTTTTCCATTGCATCTACCTCCTTTGACTATCAGAGATCAGGGGTCACCCCTTTTACCCCATTCACTGTCCTTCGAAATTGCTATTTTGCCAATTTGGCGATAGTGCCGTTCTGGCTGAATAGCACTTTACTTTCAATACCCTCTTGCAATGATATTATAAAGGGTTCAGTGATCATTGACGAGGGCCTGAAAAAGCATATTGAAATTATAACAGACTGGAAGAATGTGGCCAATTTATAATTTAATGGATGTGCCCCATGTTTTTCATTGATTTTCCTTTCTTTTTTGTTGACAACCTTCCGGGGTTTGTTATC
>CAZGIZ010000116.1:0-15005 GCA_964526655.1 uncultured Desulfobacteraceae bacterium
GGTTAAGGCAGAACATTTCGCGGCAGGGTGGGCATTAAAATAATAAGGGTTCAAGGACTCAAGGGGTCGAGGGGTCAAGTGAAAAACTTTTATATAACGCCTGATATTTCAACCCTTGAACCCTGGAATCCTGGAATCCCGGCCCCATTTCTCCCAACCAATTGAAAGAAAAACCATATATTTTTTCTTGACCCCATCCCATGTTTTTGTTAGACAATCTCTTTTTTTCTGATATATAATTCCACAATAATCCCCGGTAGCTCAGCAGGTAGAGCGGGTGGCTGTTAACCACTTGGTCGGCGGTTCGAGTCCGTCCCGGGGAGCCAATTAATACTCTCAGCGAACAAGCGTTCACCATCTTGTTCGCTGTTTTTATTTGGAATGAGGAAGTTCGGCTGTTCAAATTATGAAATCCTGCAATGACCGCCTTATTTGTCATGCTTATACATTGCCGCGATATTTATAATCTGAGTCGTTTTCTACTAAGCCTGTTTCTCGACTATTCGTTGGAAGACTGTATAAAAAATTTGGTTGACAGGTAAACAATTTAGATCTAATCTGTTTACCAAGGTAAACAATATGAAAAGAGACGCTTTGCTTACTATTATCGCTGAGTGGCTTGAAGAGTGGGAGATGCCTTTACTGGTTCCTCGAAATCCCTCTACCGTAAGACCCCAGGACCTCAAGCGCATTTTGGCCATTGTCGGGCCGAGACGGGCTGGAAAGACCTGCTTCATGTACCAGCTCATTCATTCGCTGCTGCAGGACGGCCGGTATTCGAAAAAGCACATTCTTTTTCTGGATTTCGAAGATTATCGGCTGGGTGAACTTACCGGTGATACCATGGACGAACTTTTCACGGCCTTTCACCAGGTTGCGGGACAATACCCTCTCTTTCTATTTTTTGATGAAATTCAGAATCTTCCAAACTGGAATCGCGTACTTCGCACACTCCACAACCGGGGACAATTCCGAATCATTGTTTCGGGAAGCAACTCGAAGCTGCTGAGCAGTGAAATAGCAACAGAGCTTCGCGGTCGCTACGAGGATATCCTCATGCTTCCCTTTTCGTTCAGGGAATATCTTGAGCATCGGAAGATTTCCTATACTCCGGCATCACTTCACACCGCTGCCCGCGGCAACATACTGGCCGCATTTGATGACTACATGAAACATGGCGGATTTCCCGAAGTCGTCATGGCCGGTACCGAGATGGAACAACGAAAGCTGGTTCAGGGCTATTTCAAAACGATCTTTTACAGGGACATTCTTGAACGATACAACATTAAGGCCCGCTATGTTCTTGATGCCCTGATGAACGACATCCTGGAGAATTATGCGGGTATATTTTCCATTAGCCGATTCGAAAAACAACTGAAAAGAAGTGATCTACCCGGCAGTAAACGCACGATTGCAAACTATCTTCACTACCTCACAGAAGCATTTTTCGTCATTGCAAACGAAAAGTTTTCCTTTTCACCCCGCCAAAGGATTATGAATCCGAAAAAGGCATATCTAACCGATACCGGTTTTGCTACCCTTGGCCGTCCCTTTACGGAAAATCGCGGAAGAATTATCGAAAATATCGTTGCTATTGAATTGTTCCGGTGCGGAATGGAAACTTTCTACTTTAAGAACAGAAACGAATGCGACTTTATAATCAAACAAGGTCGCAGGCCCAAGCATGCAATACAGGTCTGCTGGGAGCTCACAGGCCGGAATGAGAAACGTGAGATCGCCGGTCTTGTGGAGGCATGCAGCCTTCTTGGCCTGACTTCCGGCATTATACTGACATATGTTCAAGACGAAAAACGTGAGAAGGATGGATTGAAAATATCTGTGCTGCCGGTATGGAAATGGCTGCTGGAAGCCGATAAGCTTTACCTGCCCTGAACTGCAATAGTTAGGAGGATATCAAACAGGTTGGCAGTGGCAAGGATTTCGTGAGAATCGGTTGAAAATGGTATGAAATATTCTGGAGAAGTCATCAAATCGATTATTTTTTTCTTGGCTCCATAATTAGAAGTCTAACAACGAAGGAAACCCTCGAAGCAACCTGGAAAGCACCTGGCCCAAGATAGGATTATGGACCGTTCCGATAAACACCTTGCCGTCCGACAGCCAGAAGGCCGCGGGATAAATCAGCGCGCCCGCAAACCATATCGCGAAGGAGATCACGATCAGAAAAAAGGGCACGTTCAGCAGCCTTTTCCGGACTTCACCGAGAAGCGCTTCGGCCTGCCTTTCCTGACGGTAACGCATGTCAAGGTACTTGCGGATGGGCCTTTCATAGGCTAGGATCATCGGTATGGGTACAAGAAAGGCAAGGGGCACGAAGAAGCTACTGATGATGCGGCCAATGTTCCAGCTCTCAGAGGTAGAAAGAAAGGTCGGTCTGCGGACCAGAGCGAATACCACGCAGACTCCGATAAGGTTGGAGAGGGCGTTTGTCAGGAGCAAGGAGTTCTTTAGGCGGAAATGTTCTGCTTTGGTCATGGTTTTACCTCTTGAAACTCGGTCACAATGGCCGTGAACGCACTCAGCATTCTCATGAAGCGGAACGCCCTTAATTTTTTAAGTTTATATTGATAGCATCAGTGAACAAAGTGTTGGATACCCGGTCGAGAGCGGAGAAATCCGAGCCAAAGAAAATAATTATCAGTCAATAAATTAAAAATTAAAATTTTAAGGGCGTTCCGCTTCATAGCATTTTTCTATTATTTAAATGGCTTCCATTCAGGTTGATCAATGTGAAGCGAAATGGTGTTAGTTAAGTTTCGCTCCAAGGTCGAATTCTATATTTATCGACGGGCACCGGTTCGGTGGACAGCACCATCTTATCCCCCACCTGTTTGACTATGATCCATTTAAGCCAATTCTTGTCGTCCCGCTTCGGATAATCCTCCCGGTAGTGCCACCCTCTACTCTCCTCCCTCATCAAAGCTGCCCGATATGTCATCTCCGCACATAAGGCCATAGCCTTTGCTTCATGGCATTGAAAAAGGGCGTGCCCGTCTTTTGCAAAAAGAGTCGGCAGTTTTTGCTTCAACGCTTCGAGCTTAGACAATGCCTCTTCCAATCGGTCCTTGCTCCTGCGCAGGTTGTATTTAATTGGGACAATGATTTTCTGTATGCTTTGGACGGCATCGGCGGGGGTCAGTCCATTGTCGCATCTCATGGGTGTAAAAATTTCATCTTTCAACCTCTTGATCTCATCGTAGTCGACGTGCGGGGGAGATTCTTCTGGGATAGAGCGGGCGGCTGAAGGGCCACCTCTCATGGCACTGAAAACGGCGTTCAACAAGCCCGTACCTCTCATCCTGGCCGGTGGTGCAAATATGGCCCCGGCAAGGGCAGAACCTCCATAGCTCGTATCCCCAATGGCCCACAGACCTTCGAGGGTCGTTTTCATGTTGTGGTCAACCCTTACGGGTGAAAGCTCCGCGTGGAAGCTGAAGGTTACTTCCGGTTTATCTGTTGGGGGCGGTCCATATTTGGTCATTTTTTCTATTGAGCGGCCATAAAAGGCATCCCAATGGGGTCTCTTCAATCTCGGTCTGGATGCAAATCTGCCATGCCATCCTGCAATGTCTAAAACCAGCGGGCCCCTGCCTTCATTGATTTCCTTTTCCATGCCTAGGATTGTCGCTAAGGCAATGTCCGGTTCATCCTCCGTCCCATAGAGCTTGACCAATCGATCGCCGTTGGCATTATAAATAAACGCTTGGGAACCGACGGCGGGAGAATCCTGGTCCTTTATGAGAATGTCGTAAAAATTGCCGAACTCGGCGTTTCTCATTTCGGCACCGGCGCGGTATGCGGCCGCAATGCCGTCCCCGTTGGCAGCCGACCACATTCGCTCTACTTTGTAGTTACAACTCCCGTTGGCCAATATGGTTGATTTGGCCTTAAAGATATGGAAACGGCCGTCGATGATATTAAACCCGACTGCACCGACCACACGGCCGTTTTGGGTTAACAGATCGACCACCTGAACCTTGTTGAGTGTCTTTACCCCCATTTTGCGGGCCTTCTTTCGCAACGGAACGAGGATATTCAAATCTATACCCACGATGGACCATTTGGGGCTGAACCCCTTGGTGGTTTGGGGATTTCCCCCAGCGTCCCGAGCCACCTTAATCCCCCAAGCATCGAGTTTTTCAATGAGTCCATAGGATTCCTTTGCCAGGGCATACAAAAGGTCTTGATCATTCAGATAGTCACCGATTTTTCTTATTTGATATTCAAAAAAATCTTCCAGGCTGTCCTCCGGCCCTATAACCATAAGCACGCCCCCGGTCTTTGGTGCCTTGCCAGACCAGCCGATCGTCTGTTTGTCAACTAAAAGGACATCGATCTCAGGAGCCTCCTCCATCGCGCTGATCGCTGCTGAAAGACCTCCGATTCCTCCCCCGATAACCAATAAGTCGGTTGAGATAACCTCTCCCAAATCCTCTATACGAGCCATTTGTTAACTCCTTTCTGAACCTGCTATTGAGGTCCTTTCAATCAAGAGATTGTATCACAATTAATCATCCCGGCCGGGGCCCTTGAAACGTGGTGCAAGCCGGAATATAGAAGTCCGCGGGATGATGTCATTTCCCTGGATTCCCCTTCGACTTCGCTCAGGGTGGTGAGCCGGTCGAACCACGGATCTCGCTATGCTACGCATAACTTGTCTGGAATGACGGATTTTAATAATAACCATATACCTTCCTTGGGTAGTGCGGGAAAGGGTCATATCGTGATTTCTTTACGGGACTTTATCTCCGGAACAACTTCGATACACTGTTCCGGACAAGCGATCTCACAGGCGAAACACCAGACGCAGTCCTCAGGATAGGCCACGATTGGTTTTTTTTCATTGTCGTTCCAGCGAATCACGTCAACGAAGCAGGCCTTCATGCAGGTCTTGCAACCATTGCATGTCTCCATATCAATCTCGATCTTTTTGACGGACATCATTCATCTCCTTTTCTTTTTCAGAAGTCTAATAACATGAAAGTACTCTTCCAATGGAATGCCAGCGGGAACGTCATGCTTTTTACTTTTCTTTTACCTCTCCTTATCGCTATACGTAAAGAATATGAGAACCTTCTTTTTTAATCCTTAGTGAGCAATGACGATTGATAGCCGGATCGGGAACAGCCTGCCAGATTCCCCATAATGCCGGCAGGAAATCCTTGAACGTTCTAACTTCAGCAATATTGTGCACCCGCCAGCCGCCGCCGGTAGGTTTTTTTCCACTTGGATGTTGATACGGCCCAGGTTGAGGTTGAGCCGTTCCGCTGCCAGGGGGAGGTTTTGGTGCCCCGTGCATACATGAACGCATTTTGCATCCACCGGGGACAGCTTCCCACTGGTGGGAAAGCATGACCCGGGGTTTAGTACCCGGCTGTGCTCCGGTTGTACCGGCAGTGAGAAGGTGTTCATAAGTCCAGAAATCTTTTTGCTCCTGGGTCCCTATATTTGGGTCAACCCATTCGATGCGGAGGTCCATAACCGGCCCGTAATCTATGCTCTCCGTTGCTATCTGGACCGCGCCAATGTGCCCGTTCATTGGCGGCTTGATTTCCCATTTGAAACCCTTGTGCTCGTCAGGGCACCAGAGTTCATATCCTTTTTCCATATTAACCCACCACCAATCGATCATTTCGGGAGTAACACCTGGAATAGTATGATCGACAACTGTCCATTCCAGGGGGTATTTCTTTTCTTCCATTTTTACCTCCTTTTTATACCAAAAACCCGTTATTATGTTGCTTCTTGATCTTCTTCATTTTGAGTCATTAATCACTACATCATCGTCGATGGGAGCCATAGGACGATGATAGGAAAAACTACGATGAGCGCGAGTCTGACGAAGTCGGCTATGACAAAAGGCAGAACGCCACGGAAAATTGCGGTCATGGGAATGTCCTCTGTAGTCAGACTTTTTATTACGTATACATTGAGGCCGAAAGGCGGCGTAATTAAGCCGGTTTCGACAACCATCAAGTTGACGATACCCCACCAGACTAGATCATATCCCATTCCGATGACTATCGGAGTGACGACTGGAACGGTGATCACCAGTACGCCAAATGAATCCATGACGCATCCCAAGATAAGATAGATGACCAGGAGTATGGCGATAAGGCCGAGAGGGGGGATATTCAGACTGCCTACAAACTGCAGAGCGGCTTCAGGGATAGCTGTTACGATCACAAAAAAGGAAAACATAAGGGCGCCGAAGACCAGACTGTAAATCATGGCTGTTACCGCCGTGACCTCTCCCATTATCTCCCAAAATTTACCTCCCTTAAGCTTTCCCCGGAAAAGCGCGAAAAGAAATGCTCCAAAGGCTCCTACCGAAGCCGCCTCGGTAACAGTAAAGATACCAAGATACATGCCTCCCATAACAGCAGCGAACAGGACGATGACACCGATGCTCCTTCGAAGGGCGGCGATCAGCTCGATAGTCTCCGCCGATTGTTTTGCCGGTGCCGCGTTTGGAACCAGGCGCACATTGATGGCAATTGTCAGCACATAAAGCAAGGTTGCCACAACGGCAGGCACGATAGCGGCGATAAACATCTTTCCCATTGAGGCTTCAGTAAGAAGGGCAAAGAGGACAAGCGGCGAGGAAGGCGGCACGATAGCGCTTAAAGTGCCACCTGCTGCAACGCTGCCTGCAGAAAGGCCTGCCGAATAGCCTCGCCGCCGCATTTCCGGTATGGCTACCGGACCTAAAGTGGCTGTTCCCGCCAGGGACGATCCTGTGACGGCGCCGAAACCTGCACAAGCTCCGACAGTTGCCATGGCCAGCCCGCCGCGAAACCTGCCCAGAATAACGTGAGCCAGCCTATAGATATCCTCCGCCAGGCCTGCAACCGACGCGAAGCTTCCCATCATCAGAAATAATGGCAATACGGCAACCTGACTGTTTGTCAGAAATCCTGTGGCTTCAGTGCCGAGTACGCTCAGTGCCGGTTCAAATCCCAGAATCGCCGCTGTCCCCACCAAACCGATCAACCCCAATATGGCGGCCAGAGGGATCATTCCAAGCAGTAACGCCCACATAAAGAGAAAAGCTACGATAACGGCCAGCGCTGTATTCGTGACGACCCATTGGGACAGAGTGGGAAAATTCGTTATACAGAAGATAAACAGCGATAGAACAATGATGATGAGAGTGATCAAGAAAGCGCGTACAGGAAGGGGAGGGCGTGGCGTCGCGTCAGGGGCCTTCCATCCAAGAGCCAGCGCCCTCCTGAGGGTATTCATGAAAACCACGGCTTGAATGATCGAAGCAGCTCCCAGCAATACAGCCACAGCATACATAAACGGCGCCATGGGCCAAAGCAAAATGGTTGTGGTCCGTCCTTGATCGGCCAAAGAGGCGGCATAAATGAAAATCCGCCACATCAACAGCGAAAAGAACAGGCAAAGAAGGCCCGCACCCACGACGTTCATCCACGCTTCCAAACGCCCGGTGATCCAATGGCGGAGAATATCGATTCTGAGATTTACTCGCCGAGCCACACCCGAAGGAATGCAGGCAGCCACAGCAACCGCGAAGACCATCGCCACGACTTCAGTGAGTCCCGTCACCCCCCTGTTCGCTAACCAACGCGACAGAACGTCAAAAACCGTGATACAGGCTACAATGAGCATCCCCAAGACGCCGATAAAGGCGAGAGGTCGTGTGATCTTGACAAGGCGGTTTTCGAGCCGTTCCAGAAACGGAATTTTTTCTATGTTGGTCATAAGGTTAATGCCTCCAGGATCACCCGGTTATATCCCAAGCCACCCTCTCATCTTTGGCTGAAACAAGGACGGGGTACAACGCTCCGGCAATCACACGCTTCCTTAGCGCATCTAATTGCCGGCCTCTACTTGCTTGAGAAGTTCCGTATACTTTGCATACACTTTTTCGCCATCAGGTATGGTTTTGATCCATTCTTCAATTATGGGAGTGTCTCGTTTCCGCCATTCGGCCGTTTGTTCCGGCGTTAATGATACGACCGTGTGGCCTTTCATTCCTTCTACCTGCTTACGCGTTTCATCTTGCACGCGGTCCCAGAATGCCCCAAAAAGTCGGCTTTGTGCTTCTCCGGAATTGGCGTCGATGATCTTTCGCGCCTCAGGGGGTAGGGCGTTGTATACCTTCTTCATCATAAATACCGCTCCAGGCGCCCCGCCCAACTGCGTATCAATATGATATTTGGTGACTTCTGCCAGTTTGAATGGCTGGAATCCCGTCCAGGTCATCATTATCCCATCCACGGTTCCGCGCTGGAGTGCCTCATAGTAATCGGGAAGGGGAAGGGAAATAGGCGTAGCTCCGTGTTGTCTGACCAAGGCGGCTAAAAGTTTTGTCCCGGCTGTCATCTTAAGGCCGCTAAAATTATCGATCGATTTCAATGGCTTCGCGAAATGAAAGCTGGAATTTGGTAACCCCGTGACAAAGAGCGGTACAATATCATCGTATTCGTCATCAAGGAACCCGGATTTGTAAAGCCGCCAGAATGCCACCGAGGAAATCTCGGACTTCTTGCTCATATAGGGTAGACCGATGATGTTGGTCCTATCGAATTTTCCGGCAATGAGACCAATAATACCCCATGTAATCTGGACCACGTTGTCATGGGCTCTCTGGTAAAAATTCTGGTGATCAACCAATGTAAAACCGTCTCGCACATCAATCTTGATGATGCCCTTACCCTGTTCGTTAATGCGTTGCGCCCAGGGATGTAAGATTTGGACATTCTTATGAGCCATGGCTATATCGCCTGTGGCAAAAATCAGATTCACCTCTTTCGCGGATGCCGCTGTCGCCCAGTACATGAAAACCATCAAGACCAATGTAGTAATCAAAAATGCTTTTTTCCTCATGGTGTCCCCCCTTCACTGTTAATGTTTGTTTTATTTTAACGCCCTTCTGTCTGAATCATAGGTTTTACTTTGCCGATCTTGTTCTACCCAGATGGAATGGTTGACAAGACCGTATTGTTTCAAGAATTGGATCAAATGCTGAACCAGGATATTTTCCTTTTGTTCAATATTTTCCGAATCCCAAAAAAGATGAATGCTCAAATCAGAATCCATTGCATAACGCCGACAAATTTTGGAGCCTTTAAGGCTTCTTTCCGGCATATTGTTAATGATCGAAAGGAGGACCTCATTGTTTAGTGATTCCAAGCTGGTAGTAGATGAACGAAGCGTAATGATATCGATCCATCTCATGACTTCATCATACCCCGAATAAATATTGATATTTGAGCAATTAACGTGCCACAAATTTTTATCCATAAAATCAAAAGGTTATAAAATTTCTTATTCCTAATTATCAAATTTGGTAAAATTTATTTTCATATATGTTAAATTCGAATTAAATTATCATATATGTTAGAACCTAAATGCATCCCATGACAGCAAAAGGAGAAAGACATGGTAGTTGATGAAAATAGGTTTTTCCGGGAAGCCACCATGCGCATATGTGGGAATCTGGATTTTGAAATTGCCCTGCAGGAATGTCTCCTCTACCTAAAATCGTTAATGCCCGCATTAATGATACAAGCTACGCTCTATGATCGGGGATTGAATGCCATCAGAACGATCGCCACGGCCACTGCTACGGAAGCCAAAAAAGTTAATATAATCTGGCCCTTGGACAAAGAGGGCGCACAATATTATGATGATCCCGACCTGCCGAAAGCAATAATCTTAAACCGCCCTCTGACGGATCCTATTGCTGCATCGATAATTAAAAGAAGAGGAAAAGGGCAAAACAACTCAAATTTGGTCATGTTTCTGGCCATTAAAGGGGCTAAAATAGGAAATGTGATTCTCATTGCGGAGGGAAATGATCAGTACACAGAGGAACATTTAAGATTATTCGTCTCATTAAACGAACCCTTTGCAATCGCCCTTTCCAATTTTTTGAGATTCAATGAGACGAATCGGCTCAAAGATATCATGGCCGATGACATTCGCTTTTTACACCGCAAGCTTCAGCGTTTTTCAGAGGAGGAAATCATCGGGTCGGACTTCGGTTTGAAAGGCGTCATGGAGATGGTGCGGGAAGTGGCTCCTTTGGATAGCCCGGTGCTGTTACAGGGAGAAACCGGGGTCGGTAAGGAGATCATTGCCAATGCCATTCATACCCTGTCCCACCGAAAGGATGGCCCATTTATTCGGGTTAATTGCGGTGCCATCCCTGAAACTTTAATTGACAGTGAACTTTTCGGCCATGAAAAGGGGGCTTTTACAGGTGCCCATACCCAAAAACGGGGTTATTTTGAACGGGCCGAGGGAGGAACCATTTTTCTTGATGAGGTAGCAGAGTTGCCTCCACATGCCCAGGTTAGAATGCTACGGGTCTTGCAGGATAAAAAAATAACACGTGTAGGTGGCTCTGACCAAATAAAAGTAGATATCCGGATTATCGCGGCCACTCACCAAAACCTCGAGGAGATGGTCAAAAATGGAAGGTTCCGGGCAGATCTTTGGTTCAGAATACATGTCTTTCCCATCATGATCCCGCCCTTGAGAAACCGAAAAGAGGATATCCCGGCCCTAATAAATCATTTCGTTGAGAAGAAAGCTGAAGAATTACAGCTTCCGACCATCCCGACGATTGTACAGGGAGCGATGGAGCTTCTCATGGCCTATTCATGGCCCGGGAATGTTCGTGAGCTGGAAAATGTTGTCGAACGTGCCATAATCCTGAGTAAAGGTCAGCCCCTAACTTTTAATGACATCGTTTGGGCGGATAAGGAAAAACAGGTAGAAACTACAACACCTCAGTTGAAGTCCACGATACTTGATCATGTGGTTTCCAGGCATATCCGGCATGTTTTAAAGATGGCAAATGGTAAAATCAACGGGCCGGGTGGTGTAGCGGAACTTCTCGGGGTAAACCCCGGAACCCTCCGCCACCGCATGAATAAGCTCGGTATACCATATGGTAGGGGAAAATATTAAATGCCTTTTCGGGTATGGGTTTACTGAGGTGACATCCCAATAGCTTTAATAATCGAATTGTTCGAAAGACCCTGTGAACCAATGTCATGCGCTCTTTCAATTCGGAATATGTCAATTAACTGAAATTACAGGATCTCTTTATAAGTATGCAAGAATAGCCTTACATCCTTTGATGAAGCAGGGGCAACAATATCAGGTACTTGTAAAAATGGTTCTGGAATGACGGCCTTGAGTTGTCTATATATAGGCTACATTTTTTGGTAAAACGCATAAAAAAAGCACTTAGGTTTTTGAAGGTTTTTTCCACCTGTTCCACAAATTTGTGGGACGCCTTTTTTACCCCCTCAACTATCCTGGAACACACAGGGGGAAACAGGAGCAAGGCCGCCGGAACAATGGACGTTTAACGCACCTATCTGTCCCGGCTAATTACATAGGACAACCTTCAGCAGGGGTAGGGAAACAACTCCTGGTATCTCCGGGAAGGATGAAACAGGTTGCCCTGTCAAGGCAGTTAGGGGAGTCTAACCGAAAGTTGACTTTTTTTATCTAATCGTGACTGTCATTGGCATTTCTTTATCCATTATATCATTTTCCAATGATTTTATTTATTTTCTAATGACCGTCCCCTATCTACGAGGTGAAAAGGTTTGTGGCAATAGAGAGGAGCACAGAAGACCGGATCAAAACTCAATCAAAAAATGGAGGGTATGCTATGAACTGTAAAGTAAACACTATACGTGCCATGGAAATTTTGGATTCGCGAGGCAATCCGACTGTCCGTGTATTCGTTACACTGGATAACGGACTGATCGTTTCGGCTTCAGTTCCCTCAGGGGCCTCAACAGGCGAGCATGAAGCGGTTGAACTGCGTGACCGGGATGAAAAACGCTATGGCGGAAAAGGGGTCTTGAATGCCGTCAAGTATGTCAATGAAATGATCGCCCCGCTCCTGGTGGGGATGGACCCCTCTCGCCAGGCAGAAGTCGACCGGATGATGATCGATCTTGACGGTACACCCAACAAGGGAAAACTGGGCGCCAACGCCATTCTCGGTGTTTCCATGGCTGTAGCCCGCGCAGCGGCGGCAGCAGCGGGGCTCCCCTTGTACCTCTACCTTGGAGGGCCTGGGGCCTTCCGCGTCCCCATGCCCATGATGAACATCCTTAATGGCGGCAAACACGCAGACAACAGCGTGGATTTCCAGGAATTCATGGTGATGCCCATCGGGGCGTCCTCCTTTGCGGAAGCCCTGCGCTACGGCGCGGAGACCTTCCATGCCCTCAAGTCAATCCTCAAAAAGAAAGGCTATAGCACGAGCGTTGGCGATGAGGGCGGGTTTGCGCCAAGTCTCAAGAGCAACGATGAGGCCTGCGAGGTCATCGTTGAAGCCATCGAGGCCGGAGGCTACACGCCTGGAAAAGATATCGCCATTGCCCTTGACCCGGCGGCAAGCTCCTTCTTCGATCAAGGGGTCTACAATTTGAGCAAGTCAGGACAGGGGAAGAAAATCAGCTCTGAGATGACGGACCTCTACCGGAAGTGGATCGAAAAATACCCCATTGTTTCAATCGAGGACGGCCTCGCTGAAAATGACTGGGAAGGCTTTAGCAAGCAAACTGCGGCTTTGGGTGAAAACATACAGATCGTCGGCGATGACATCTATGTGACCAACACGCAATTTATCGAGCGAGGCATTCGAGAGAAAACGACCAACGCTGTTCTCATCAAGCTGAACCAGATCGGCACTGTCACGGAAACTATTGAGGCTGTCAATCTCTGCCGGAAAGCGGGTTGGGGTTTTGTCGTCTCTCATCGTTCGGGCGAAACCGAAGACTCCTTCATCGCTGACTTTGCCGTCGCCATGGGAGGCGGGCAGATCAAGACAGGTTCTCTCTGCCGCAGTGAGCGCATAGCCAAATATAACAGACTCCTGGAGATAGAACTCGATCTGGGGAAAGCGGCTATGTTTAGCAATCCTCTGGCTTATTGAACCGGTTAAGGTGAAGATAATGAACCGTCTAACCGATGAGGATTGCCCTTTCTGCAGCATGGGCAGACACGAACTGGACCATGTATCAGTGATAGATGAGAAGGATATGTTGGCAATTATGGACCTGTTCCCGGCCACGCCCGGGCATGTGCTGGTTTTCCCAAAGCATCACATTAAGACCATCTACGAAATGCCTTTGGATTTGGGGGCTCGTCTCATGAGTACGGCCATAATGGTGGCAAAGGCGATCAAAGAGAAGTTATCTCCCGATGGACTGAACCTTATCCAATCTAACGAAGTATCGGCAGGACAGACAGTCTCCCACTTCCACCTTCACGTCGTTCCCCGTTACAAAGGCGACCCGGTGATACTGCAATTCGGTCACGGAGCCACCCCTGAAAGGACTGAGAAATTAGAGCGGATCGCTTCTCTGGTGAAGTCCGGACTCAGCCCAAAGAGAAAGGAAACCCTATGAAAGCCAAAGATCGAAAATACCGGGCGCTCATTTCTTCCGACTGGAATGAATGCCTTGCACCCTCCGGACCTTTCGATCCCATAACTTTCAATTATCCTTCTCTCGGCCAGGAGGTAAAAGAGATCTTCAAGGCCTATACGGGCAATCATATCTCCCTTTCAGAGGCTACCCGGCGCATTGCTATCCTTCAGCCCAAAATGATCACCGAAGAACAGATGGACGCCTACCTGGATGAGCGTTTCGAAACATACCGGGGAGTTCCGGAGCTGATCGAATGGTGCGACAAGAATGATGTCCTTTTCATGGTCAATACCACAGGCATGCAGGGATACTTCCAGCGTGTCTTCAAGAAAGGGCTCCTGCCGAAGGTACCCGTTGTATCGGCTCACCCGATGATCAAATACAGGGAAGAAGGAAAGGAAGTCTGCCAATGGTATGATTTGCTGGAAATCCAGGACAAACCAAGGAACACCCAGGCGGTCATGAGCGCCCTTGGCCTGCCGCCCGATAAAGTGGTACTGATCGGAGACAGCGGGGGGGACGGGCCACACTTTGAATGGGGGGCAAAAGCGGGCGCTTTCCTCATTGGAAGCATGACCAAGTGGTCGCTGGATCAGTATTGCAGGCAAAGAGGGATAAAGATCAATCTCTATTTTGGTCTCCGCTATTCAGGAGGAGAAGAGAGAAAAGAGGAGCAAGAGGTCCAGGTCAACTTCATAAACTTAATATCGAATATTAAGGCCATTCTCTGAAATTTTGTGCGACGCAGGCTGAAAGAGCAAAGGTGCCCATTATTCTGGATGGCCGTGTGTATGAAATGCCGTTGGGGTGTGATTTCTGTAATCTCTTTGGTAGTAGCGGGCGTTTTGGAGAACGACAGCTGATAACTTACTGGATCACAGGAATCTCACCGCGTCGATAATCGCGTCATCCGGGAAGCCGGTTCCGAGCTTGGCCCGTGCATGGTCGAGGGTTTTATCGTTCTGAATTCAATAACCCGACTCTTTGATCCAGGCCTGCGATGCTGACTGGACAGGATCCCATGGACTGCTTAACAGGGGAGTATAGCTGAGATCCAGTTGACTCAAAGACTCGACGGTCATCTCGTTGAAAATGGCGGTAGCAACAATGTCAATTCGCTTGGAGATCTCGGCCCTGTAGTCCCCGATCATCTGGGCGCCGAGAAGCCGATGTGTCTTCCGGTCTCCAGTGACGCGCATCCGAAGCGGGGTTGCACCTGGATAGTAGACCTTATGGTCCATGGTTTCCAGGTCCGAGGTTATAGGATCAAACCCAGCCTCCCGGGCCTCGCTCTCGCGGAGACCCGTTCGAGCCACCACAATATTGAAGATCTTGACCACCTGGGTCCCTAAAGAACCCGCAAACTCGGTTTCCCCTCCCGCCGCATTGATAATTAAGACTTCTATCCCTCCCCAGGCACTTGTGGGTGCTTCCGCCCGTCTAACAACAGGCACAAAGGCAGGCTCAGGAGGATAATGACGCCGGCCAGGAAAAAGCCGTTTTGAAACCCAAGGACATTGGCGCGGTCCAGAATCGTCTCGGCGGCCG
>CAZGIZ010000117.1:0-11803 GCA_964526655.1 uncultured Desulfobacteraceae bacterium
AACCGCCGACCAAGTGGTTAACAGCCACCCGCTCTACCAGCTGAGCTACCGGGGAATATTTTTTTAGTATATATCAAGAAAAATGCAATTGTCTAACAAAATCATAATTATCGGTCAAGATAAAACTCCATACTCTTTTTTCCTATTTCTAACAACATTCTGCCGTAACCTGATCGCAAAATAGAGAACAGAAAAAATATACGCGGGGAGGTAGAGGACCCAGGGAAATGGATTGGGAATCCCGTTGCGCTCGGTCCCGTCCGGGAGCCGTATGATGTTTTTCCAGTCCCAGCAAAAGGCCACGATCATGAGAAGGCCGCAACCCATTACGATAAGCCAGTCGTACCAGTAAAAACGGATTTTGAATCCCTTTTCATCGTAGTAGATGATAAGCGACCCCGCGATTGTCATGGCCAAGGCAATTAATACAGGGGTTATGACGGGGCCCACCCAGGGGATCGGAATGAGAAACAGGATATCCCAGGTCATCAGACTCTCGGGCCATCCGAGCATCACCTTGAGCCAGATATAATAGAATATGTCCCAGATCCCGAAGGCGATCATGAAGAAGCTGAATTTCTGCCAGGCGTTCCTTCCCGCGAGGCACCCGACGGCCGCGAGCATGACAATAGTCGCCAATTCGCGAAAGAGCTCGATCCGCATGAGGCGGTCAAGTATATATTTCCCTTCTTTCCATTCCGCGACGATGGGAAAGGAAAATGAGCCCTGATAATAGATCTCCCTGAGATATGCAACCACAGAGCTCTCAACCCACGCGAAAGCTATAGCAAATATTAAGACCCATACCCATCTTTTTATAGTCCTTTTTTTTTCTTGTTCCGTACTATCTATTTCCATATTGTTCAAAAGGAGTTAAGTGAGAATATTTGATAGAAAAGTATCGATATTTTTATACCATTTTGAGTTGAAAAGGTCTATTACTCTGTAATATTAAACAGAATTCAGCCTAATAATACATTTATGAATAAAGTATTAGTAATTTTATTCCGATAAGTGATTGAGACTTCATTATTTTTTTCTTCATTTGAAGGTCATCGTTAGTTCT
Source organism: uncultured Desulfobacteraceae bacterium (assembly GCA_964526655.1). GTDB lineage: Bacteria > Desulfobacterota > DSM-4660 > Desulfatiglandales > HGW-15 > CAZGIZ01. The sequence goes on from CAZGIZ010000117.1 coordinate 1,067, forward strand.
CTGAAGTCAAAGAAAAATTATGAATAAATATAAATCAACATCCAAATGCCCGGTATCCGGTTTACCTATAATTCAAAAACCGGAATGGATAGACATTAATCTTAATAAAAAGTATAAAATCACGTTCAGTTTTATAGGTGAAAATATCCTTCTAATGCAGCCAACAGGGTTTGCCACAAAGACTGATCTCCAGAAGGTTGTTTCATTGGCAAAGGAGGTGGTAGATGAAGTAATTCCCGAGGATCACCCGTTAATCGTAATTCAGGACTATAAAAACCTCACAGGAGCGACCTATGAAGCGAGGAAATACTTTATTAATTATTATAGGACATATGAACGGATCCTCGCAGTTGTTTTTATAAATACGCCAGTTCTTATGGAGATCAGTGTAAAGCTTGCCAAAAGATTGCATATCTTTCCCTATAATATATACATGGCAAAGGATTATCAGGAAGCAATACAACTGTCTCTTGAATTCCTATCAGAGAATTCGGTAGAGAAAAAGGAGATACCGGATCAATATTCTGAAGAGTATAAAATTACGGCTGTAATTGAAAATCAACAGCAGGAGAAGATACCTGAAGTTATTAGTCGTGATGAATGGCGTCTCGATACCGAAGACTATTCTGTGAGATATGAATATATTGATGGGGATATTTTCCATTCAATATCCTCGGGTTATTTAGAGGAAAAGCATATTCCTGCTTTCAGGGATTTGTATGAACGTATCGACAGGGATACGAGGCATACAGGTGATTATTACGTAATAGTCGGTATGGATAATCTGAAACGTATGAGTTTTCGTGCGAGAAAGGCCTATTTCTCAGCCGTAAAGGAATGGTACGCGAGGAAGCCTTTTCAGCTATGTGTTGTTTATGGCGCGAATCGTTTTATGCAGACAGTCATAAGTTTATCAAGACCTTTGCGGCCTTATAAGGTAAGGGTCGAAGATGATTTCGAGAGCGCAAAAAGATATATCGATGAATATAAAATAAAGAAAGGGGAATCCTCATCTGAAAAAGATCAAAAATCCCCGGAAAAGCAAAATGATAAAATCGGAGAAATACATTCATATGTGGATCAGTTGCTCCAGTTCTTAGGTGGGATAGACTGGGAATCAGAAAAGCCCGTTGATCTGGAATTAATACCCGGATCCTCTCATCCATTCCGTCCGGTATATGACGCGGTTTCCCTCATAAAGGAGGATATAGATAAACTTTTTCAGGACATGAAAAGCGTGGTAGAGGATCTCGGTCAGAGTGAAGCAAGATACAGGAACATTATCTCGAATATATCGGATTTTATATTCTTCCATGATCTGAACGGAATATTTATGGAGACGAATGTCCATCTGAATACTGATTGGGGATTCACTGAAGAAGATGTCACAAATCTGGATATCAGGAAGATAGTCCCCGAGAAATACAGATCCCAATTTGAAGGTTATCTTCATAGGGTTATATCAAATGGCCATGATGAAGGTTTCATGCAAATCCAAATTAAGGATGGGTCCAAGCGGATCATTGAATACAAGAATGATCTGATTTATGATTCAAATGGACAACCTATGGGGGTTCAGGGATTTGCAAAAGATGTAACTGAGAAAATAAAATCCGAGAGAGCGCTAAAGGAGAGTGAAGAAAAATACCGAAATATCCTGCAAAATATTGAGGAAGGGTACTATGAAGTAGATCTTGCCGGGAATATGGTTTTTTTCAATGATGCGGTATTGAAAGACCTTGGCTATTCAAGGGATGAATTGACTGATATGTCATATAAAAAATACATTCTTCCCGAATATTTAGATAAAGTCAGAAAAATCTATAATCAGGTATATAAGACAGGTAAACCTTTGGGGAATGTACAATATAAGACTATCACGAAAAAGGGAGAAATCCATGTTATTGAAGCATCTGTATTACTGATGAAAAATTCAAAGGGAGAACCCATAGGTTTTCGTGGCATAAGCCGGGATGTTACAGATAAAATTCAAGCTGAAGAAGAAAAGAGGAGACTCGAGGATAAGCTCCAGCAGGCAAAACGAATGGAAGCGATTGGGATGCTTGCAGGTGGCGTGGCCCATGATCTGAATAATATCCTTTCGGGTCTTGTAAGTTATCCTGAATTGCTGTTATTGGATCTGCCAAAGGATAGCCCCTTTAGAAAACCCGTCGAGACCATGAAGAGCTCCGGTGAGAAGGCAGCCACAATCGTGCAGGATCTCCTTGCTCTTGCCCGGAGAGGTGTTACGGAAACCGAGACTGTGAATATCAATCAGATCGTGATGAAATATCTCGAAAGTCCTGAGCATCAGAAGATCATGTCCTATCATCCTCATGTAAGTGTCGAAACTCGTCTTGATCCGGAGTTGCTGAATGTCTCAGGATCGCTTGTCCATCTTATGAAAGCGATTATGAACCTGGTTTCAAACGCGGCAGAAGCGATGCCCGAAGGCGGAAATATCATTATTTCAACTGAAAACCGTCATCTTGACACAATTCATAAAGGTGACGAAACAAGAAAAGAGGGCGATTATGTCGTCTTAACTGTCACGGATTCAGGGGTAGGAATCTCAGAGAAAGAAATCCGAAGAATATTCGAGCCATTCTATACAAAAAAGATAATGGGTCGAAGCGGGACTGGCCTTGGGATGGCTATTGTCTGGGGGACCGTGAAGGATCATGAGGGTTTTATTGATGTGAAAAGTGTTGAAGGAGAGGGAACTGAGATCTCTCTATTCTTTCAGGCAACAAGAGAAGAGGCGGTCCAAGAATTAGTGCCTCCTTCAATGGATGGGTATAAGAGCAAAGGAGAAAAGATTCTTGTTGTGGATGATGTCCGAGAACAGCGCGAAATTGCAACTATGATGCTGAAAACACTCGGATACGAAGTAGATGTGGTCTCAAGCGGAGAGGAGGCTGTGGAATATATCCGGACAAATCGAGTGGACCTGATAGTACTTGACATGATAATGGAGCCGGGAATTGATGGCCTTGAAACCTACAGGAGGATCACCAAGCTAAAGCCGGGACAGAAGGCAATTATAGCAAGCGGTTTTTCAGAGACTGGAAGGGTCAAAGAACTAAAGAAACTTGGGGCCGATGCCTATATAAGAAAACCATACCTTCTCGAAAAAATTGGGAAGGTAGTAAGGCAGGAACTGGAAAAGGAATAGATCCATTCAAATGATTCTAAAGGGGTGACAATAGCAGTTAATCCTCCCCTCCCTCCCGAAGCCCACCACCGTTACACCTGATTCTTCACCGGTCCTAACACCTTCGGATGTAACCGCCGACACGGAAGCGATCAAAGGGATTCCCGAAAGCACTGCCTTGATGATCATATCCTTTGGCAGTCGCCCTGACACGGCCAACCAGCTTTCATTGAAATCGATTCCCTTTTTGAGACCGCCTCCTATTACCTTGTCAACGGAGTTATGTCTCCCCAGGTCTTCGGCAGAGAACAGGGGGTCCCCTGAGGGAGAGAAGAGGATAGCGCAATGTGTGCCGCCGGTCCTGTTAAAGATGGGCATTCTCTTCAGCATACGGATACCTTCAATTAGAGATTTCACCCTGACCTTTAATCTGGACCCGCGAATTCCACGGGCGAGTCTGGAATGGCTTGAAAGGTCAATGTTCCTGCTGCCCGTGGACTCCGGCAATGTGGCAACGGGCCTGCTGCCTTGATTTCGGGGATTTCTTTCCACGGAGGCGAGCCCCTCTGATATCTCCAGGGAGGATATGTCCTCCTGTCCATTGATAAGGCCCCTGGTCAGGAGGAAGCCCAGCACAAACTCCTCCAAGAGATACGGGGAAACAACCGCCTGGATAAAATCTTCACCGTCAAGCCGTATCCTGAGCAGGTATTCGTTAATGAGCTCGTCCATCAATTCCTCGACCTTACCGGTCAAAAACAGGCGCCTGATCTTTCTCTTTGAAATAATGTCAATCATCACTCTTATCCAAAAAATCTTTAGAATAAAAAACAAAATGCAAGTGTTTGATAATTCATGTTCCGAATGGTAGCATATGTTGCGAATATCGAATAATTAGTATAGTATACAGGACATGTTCAAAAACACAACCTTTCTAAGGGTTGGTGCTTTTTCCTTTTTGAATTAAAGAGCTAAATTAAAGGGGCGGATCAATGGATAATCTTGTCATAAGAGAGTTGAGGGTAGAGGATGCAGGTGATGTCAGCAGGATCTACGGCTCCATAGTAAAAAATAATGAAAAAATTGATTTCAAAAGAATACTCAATGAACAAAGCAAGAGTTCGGGTATGGCGAGTTTTGTGGCCGAGGTCAACGGCAAAGTTGTCGGGTATTTAATCAGTTACAGGCTTTCAGGGGGATTCGGAATAGACAGGAGCGCCTGGATAGCCTTGGTTGGTGTTGATCCCAAATTCATGGATCAGGGTATCGGCAAGGGCCTGGCCGAAGAGGCCTTTAGATTTTACAGGGAGAAGGGCATAAATAACATATACACCACGGTCGAATGGGATTCCACTGACATGCTGCAATTTTTTAAGGCCTTGGGTTTTGACAGGAGCGAATTTGTTAATCTCAGGAAGGTTATTGAATAATCATTGTTCCCGAGAGGAATCCAAATTATTCTAATCTATCGGCAGGAGTCCGTTGATTATGGCTCCCGGCGCCGGCAACCAGGGATGATTCATCCCTCTACCCCTTTTAAAGATTTGGTACCCTGCAGAAATGCCATCAGGTTTTCGCGGATTGCAATAATAAGCCCTATGATGAAATGAAGGACATAGTGGAAAAATAACAACGTCTGATCAGGACTTTAAGGAGGCATAAAAAGTGATTTTTGCAGGGATCGATTGTGGTGCAAAAACCACAAAGACAGTAATCATAGAGGATGGAAAGATAATAGGAGAGGCGAAAATCTTGACGGGTTTTGATCATGAAAAGGCGATCAGGGCATCACTTGACGCCGCCTGTCAAGACGCCGGTGTGGCGGAATGCGATATCGAGAGGTGCGGCGGAACCGGATCAGGAAAGGATTCCATTAATGGGGCTGTTATGGTCAATGATATCAAGGCGATGGCCAAGGCAGCAGGCTGTTTCTTCCCCAACGCGAGGACGGTTATTGATGTCGGGGCTGAAGAGGGCCGGGTAGCCAGGTTGGATGAAAAGGGCAATCCTGTTGATTTCGCCATCAATGAGAAATGTGCGGCCGGTGCAGGGGCCTTTATTGAGGCCATGGCAAGGGCCCTTGAGACATCCCTTGAGGAGATAGGTCCTTTGGCGCTCCAATCAACGGCTGAGATACCAATGAACGCCCAGTGTGCCATCTTTGCAGAATCCGAGGTGGTTGGTCTGATTCATGCCGGGACGGCCAAGAAAGATATCAGCAAGGCCATTCATGACGCCATGGCGAGCCGTATTATATCCATGGTACGCAGGGTCGGGGGAAATCCCGATGTGGTTATGATCGGCGGTGTTGCCAATAACCCCGGTTTTGTGGCCGCTCTGAAAAGGGGATTGAATCAGGATAAGATCCATATCCCGGATGTGCCTGAGTTCTGCGCTGCCGTCGGGGCCGCGATTGTGGCTGCGGAAGGGACCTGAAGGAAATAAATCGGAGGATAGAAAGAATGGCCGGAGAAAAAAAGGAATTCTGGAGGTGGACGGAATCCAACTGGAAAAATCCTGATATCGAATGGAAGGATGCCCGGTACATCACAGCGGGCATAGACGTTGGTTCAGTGAGTTCCCAGGCCGTTATCATGGTTGACGGGGAGATATTCGCCTATGGAAACATGCGTACGGGTTCCAACAGCCCGGACAGTGCAAGGAAGGCTCTCAATTTCGCGCTGGAGGCCGTGAGCGCCCTCGCTGAAGACAGGTTTGATTATTGTATCGGAACGGGGTATGGACGGGTCAATGTCCCGATGGCGGACCGGTCAGTTACAGAGATAGCCTGCCACGCCCGCGGCGCCAATTTCATTTACGGTCCTGGAGTGCGGACGGTCCTGGACGTGGGCGGTCAGGACATCAAGGTCATCCAGTGCGATGAAAAGGGCAAGGTAACAAACTTTCTAATGAACGATAAATGCGCCGCAGGGACTGGCCGGGGTATGGAGGTCTTCGCAGATCTTTTGGGTGTATCCGTGAACGATGTGGGAGAGCTTTCTTTCAAGGTCAAGGAGGAGCCCCGCGCCGTGTCAAGCACCTGTGTCGTCTATGCCAAATCAGAGGCGACCGGCCTTTTACGCAAGGGCTGGAGCAAGGAGGAAGTGTTAGCGGCCTATTGCCGTGCCATGGCAGAGCGTATCTATTCACTCCTTGAGAGGATTGGCGTCAAACCCGAGTTTGCTGTAACGGGCGGGACTGCAAAGAACCGGGGTATAATGGACCGGCTGATGCCGCTCATTGGTATGGAGCGCATGAGGACCGTGTGGGACACCCAGATTGCCGGGGCCGTCGGCGCCGCCCTTTTCGGTTATGAGTTCTGCCAGCAGGGAAAGGGGCGGAAGAAATAGACAGGGAGACAGACAAGTGTTAGCCAATTATGGTTACAAAGATGCTTCCGGTGATTTTTTCATTACGATCGATACGGACAAATGCGACGGTTGCGGTAAATGCGTGAGGGCATGTCCAGCCCATATCTTTGAGGTCCTCGATGAAGATCCCAACGACCCCATGAGGGATAGGCCTGTGGCAGTGGTTGTGGAAGACAAGAAATGGAAGCTCAAATTCGGGTGCAATCCCTGCAAGCCGGCATCCAGGCCGCCTCTTCCCTGTATAGAGGCATGCGGGGCAAGGGCTATATCCCATTCATGGTAAATAACCTACTTCACATCCAGGAGTACAAACCCGCTATCCTCATCCATCCGCCTTTTCGCCGTAGTGCCCAGGATCTCATATATGATGGCTTCTCCCACAAGCCAGGTCTTTACCCCGGGCCGGAGGCATCCGGTCATACTCTTTCCGGCCCGTCCAAGGGAGGCATGTATATGAAGGACGGGTTTCCCATCCTCGTCCGGGGAGAGGATACCCATACCCGCCGCTTCATGGGCCCCGTCAACGGGAAGGAGTATCGGATCCGGGGGCATTTCATAGGATCTGCGTGGACCGGCAACGATCTCTCCCGAACCGATGCCGCCGATCAGGATGACGTGCCCCACCAGGATATTTTTGTCCTCCGCGAATTTCTCAATGCAGTCGGGTATCTGGTCCCCGTCCTCCAGACGCAACACGAAAACCCTGCCGATTCGGCCTTCACTCGACTTCATTTCAGGTCTCCATTCATATTAGTATTGAAAAATATGTCCACAGGCGTAAGGCCCAAGGCGCAGGGCACAAGGAAAGACCAAGAATGATTCGTATTTTCCCTACGCCTTGAGCCCTGTGCCCTGCGCCACATTTTTGATCTTTCTATCATTAAGATACGCCCGAGATTATTACTATAAAAGGAGGTAAAACTATTTCCCCTTAAATTAACTCCTTGATATAAAAGAAAATTACCACAAGGGAAAAGGCAAGCTTGATTCCAATGCCCAACAAGTTTCCCACAAAAATTCCCCATCCTACCTTTAAGGCCTCTTTTCCCCTGTGCCCTTGAAGTATTTCACCGATTACTCCTCCTGCGAAGGCGCCGATAAATATCCCCCATGGCGGAAAGAAAAAGATCCCCAAGAACATACCGATGATCGATAAAGTTATCCCCGATTTGGAGGCCCCGTATCTTGAGGCCCCGATTATAGGCACAATATAGTCCAGGATGGTTATGATGACGGTCAAGGCGGCCATGACGATCAGGAATGTGGGGCTGAAGGGCTGCCAGTCCCTGGCAAGGGAGATGGCTATCAAGGCCAGATAACTCAGGGGAGGTCCTGGGATGATCGGGAGAATACAACCGACAAAACCTGCTAAGGCCAGAAATATTCCCAATATGATAAGAAAAATCTCCAAATCAATCGTCCTTTCATTCCCTTTTTAATAAGCTCTTTATCTTGCCTGCTGCAACAAGATAGAGGAGACGGGACTCCCTGTTAAGTCCTATAAGTTCTGCGGCCTCATTGTCGTAAAAGGCCCCTATGCCGCAGCAGCCTAACCCTAATGAGGTGGCGGCCAGATATATCCTCTCACCCATGCGACCCGCGGTCATCATGGCGTACCGGTATCCCCTCGGGCCCCATGTCTTGTCGAGGAGATCAAGATTGGACAGAAAGAGGAAATGGATCGAGGAATTGGCAAGCCATGCCTGGTCAAGGCATACACCGGCCATCCAGTCCATGAATGAACCTTCTCTTATAAGCCCGATACGGCGGCCCATGGTATCCAACAGATAGAGACCGGGAGGAATACCTTCAATATTACCGGCAAAAAATCCAACTGACAAGGCTCGGCTGTATATAGATTCCCCTGTCTGCCGGTCAATATCATTCACGCAAAGGGTATTCAGTAGGGTAAAAAGAGATTCCCTTTCAAGGGTCTGTCTTACAAAGTTGCGGCTTGAACGGCGCCTGAAAAGGCACTCGGGATATCCCATATGACCTGGCATTAGCGGTGCATCCGGTATCTCCTGCCAGGTATTGGGAGATAATCCCAGGCTGTTCATCATTTCAGGTCCCGAATCCTCCATTGAAACGACCTTTCCGCCTGCCTGATAAATTTCCCCTATTGATGGATAGTCCATTTCCTTTGCGGATACCATGCTCGCGTTTTTTATGTCCTTGGAAAGGGTATTGATCTCTTTATCTCCCTGCGCGGAAATCGGCCTGCTTCCCGGCACAAGGGCTATTGCCAGCGATACCTCCTTTGTCTCATCCAATCCGAGCAGGTGATTTACCCGCCTGTCATCAAAGTCATAGGATAGATTAAGCGGAAACCTCAAGACTCTCATGGCAATAAAGAGATTTTCAATTACATGACCCGTGTCCAGGAGGTGATAACGAAAGGCCCGGTCACGATACTTCCATGAGCTTCGGAAGAATATAGCAGTGAAAAGGAAGGTGATCGCAGGCACGCTCCCTTCAGGCGGAATGACCAGCCCGGCAATGTATTCTGAAAGGCTATCGACCCTGATGGGAGAAATGCCATGGTTTTGAATCCCGAAATGGTAAAGTCCGTCACGGAGGCCTTTGACCGTCCTGGTGGCCAGATATATCTCAGTCGGGTACAGGGCGCCTGCTGAGGCCGCGCTCCTGTAATAGAAATCCTGGCCAGAATAATTGGCCTTTGCTGTCAGGGTATGGGTCAGGCGCAGGATCAGGGAGAGGTCTCCGATGTCAAAGCTACTAACTGTTTTACCCTTTTCAGAATCTTTAAGAATGGAGAAGATGCTACTTTCGGGGAGGATATCCTTCACAGGGAGCCGGACAGGTTCGATTCCCGGATAATCCTTGTAGACAACAGGCTGGTTTTGCCAGTCAAGATAATGCCCGCCCATCCTGTTTCGTTCATAACTCGTGTATTGGTGGTATTGGGAGGCAGTCTTTATCATGCCTGCTCCGGTTTAAGGTATAAGGTTCAAGGTTCACGGGTAACTCCCCCAGATTCCCAGGCCAAGCACACCTTATACAATAACATTTATTTACCTATCTTGCTACTTTCCCCTTGACTTACAGTAAATGCTACAGTAATATATGCTGTAAGTTTTGCTGAATGTAGAACAATTAATAATTAACCGCAGACATTTATTCGGCCGACCTGGCCGAACAAAAGGTTCAATCTGCTTTCAGCAGAGGAGGTTTTATGTCCTATGGACATTAATGACGTTACCTACGCTATAAATGGAGCTGTGTTTGAGGTAAATAAGGTTCTCGGTTCAGGTTTTCTTGAAAAGGTTTATGAGAAAGCCCTATTGGTTGAACTGAAGGGACGGGGACTGAAGGCAGAAGGCCAGGTCCCGGTTAAGGTCTTTTATAAAGGGAACGTTGCTGGCGAGTATGTTGTGGACATACTTGTTGAAGGAAAGGTCATAGTCGAACTTAAAACAGTTGAAGAGCTTAATAAAGTGCATGAAGCGCAGTTGTTGAATTATTTGAAAGCGACAGGCATACAAGTGGGACTTTTGATCAATTTTAAGCACCCAAAAGCCGAGATCAAAAGAATGGTTCTAAATCTTCCCGAAGGGAACAACAATAAATAGGTGGCCAGGTCGGCCACCTATTTGTCTGATATGTCTGCGGTTCCATATGGGCATGAAAAAGGAGGCAAGAGATGAAACTGACGAAAAAACAGCAGGAGGTCCTGGGTTTTATCTCCCGTTACAGGGAGGAGTGGGGGCAGTCCCCCAGTTTTGACGAGATATGCTCCCATTTCGGCTTCAACTCCTACAACACGGTCACCACCTATCTCAAGATCCTTGAGCGTAAAGGCTATATCCGCCTTCCCGGCAAGAAAAACCAGAAGAGGGCCATTGAGGTGATAAGCCCCGTGGAGGCAAGACGGTTCGAGTTTCCCCTACTGGGAAGAGTCGCGGCCGGGAAACCCATAGAGGCGGTGGAAGACGTGGACGTGATCGAGGTCCCCCCATCCATGATAGGGAGCGGCGACCATTTTGTCCTCCAGGTCAGGGGGTTTTCCATGCTGGAGGACGGGATACTGGACGGGGACTTTGTGGTGATCAGAAAGCAGTCAACGGCGGAGAACGGGGAGACTGTCGTGGCCCTGATAAACAATGAGGCCACCCTCAAGAGGTATTACAGGAGGGGCGATCGGGTTGAGCTCAGGCCCGCCCATGAGGGCATGGAATCCATCTGGGTCAG
>CAZGIZ010000117.1:11903-14728 GCA_964526655.1 uncultured Desulfobacteraceae bacterium
ATAAGGCTAAAACCAAAGGCGAAAAGGAGAAATAATGGGAAACTTTCAGGAACTCAAGGTCTGGCACAAGGCCAAGGAGCTTGCCGTGTTTCTTTATAAGATCACCAGGCAGGGGGAACTTGCCAAGGATTATGGATTAAGCGACCAGGTCAGACGATCCGCTGTTTCTATTCCAAGTAACATCGCAGAGGGAGATGAACTTGATACGGATCGACAGTCCATAAAGTATTTTTATATTGCAAAAGGCTCTGCTGCCGAACTCCTTACTCAGAGCATCATTGCACATGAGACAGGCTATTTGGCCGACCAGCATTTCAACCACATTCAGAAAGAGTGCCTATCCATTTCAAGCATGCTTACGAGGCTGATTCAGGCGAGGGCGAAGATTCATCGCAACTCGCATTAGCCTTTTCAGATTGGCTTTTGCGATTTAAACCTTGCGCCTTACGCCTCGGTTTTATCCCTTGCGCCCTGCGCCTTGTGCCTTGTGCCACTATAAATATGGCTAACCAATTTGTCTAAAATGAGGAATTTTTGAGCCTGTATCGTAATATTATACATGTCCACATCCCGACATTCCAAATCACCCTTGCGCGGGTCGGCCTGCCCGAACTGAGGGACCGTCCCGTGGTGGTGGCGCCTCCCCAGTCGGACAGAGCCCTTATCCTGTCTGCCTCGGCCGAGGCCCGGCAGGAAGGGATCTTCAAGGGCATGGCCCTGAGCAATGCCAGACGCTGCTGTCCCGATCTGACGATCCTGGCTCCTGATCCGGCACTTACGGAAAAGGGGTGCCGGCTCCTGGCAGGGGCCGCGGCCCGGTACACGCCCGTCTGGGAGCCCGCCCGGCCGGGACACGTGTACATGGATGTCACTGGCACGGAACGGTTGTGGGGGAGGGCAAAGGACGCAGCCTGCCGCATCAGGCGCGAGATTCAGGGCCGCCTCTCCCTTAACGGTTCCGTGGGCGTGGCGGGAAACAAGATGGTCTCCAGCATCGCTTCGAGGGTAATGCCTTCAGAGGGAGTTATGGACGTGGACCATGGCAGGGAATCCACCTTTATGGCCCCCCTGAGGGTCGATTTCCTCCCCGGCATAGGTCATGGCCGCAGAAGGATCCTCCTGGAGGAGTTGCATATCTCCCTGGTCCGGGAGGTCGCGGTCCTGGATATGCACAGCCTCAAGCTGATTTTCGGGATGCAGGCATGGGTGATCCATCAGAGGTCCATGGGGATCGATCCCACGCCTGTCCATCCGCCCGCGGCAGAGCCCGCCGTGAGTGAGGCGGTCACCCTTCCATGTGACGAGAACGATGATCACAGACTATTAGGACACCTCTACTCCCTGGCGGAAAAGTGTTCCCTGAGGCTGAGACGGAGGGGATTGATGGCCCGCAGGGCCGGGCTGGTTCTCAGGTATTCCGACCAGATGGAGGTAGCACGGCAGGCCCGCCTGTCCCGGCCGAGTTTCTGGGATATGGATCTATACAGTGTGCTTGAGGGGCTCTTTTTCAAGGCCTGCCAGAGGAGGACGGGGGTAAGGTTCATCCGGGTCTGGTTCCGGGACCTCTTTTCTTCCCCTTCCCAGCTTTCCCTGTTTCCAGCGACCGGTCCCGGTGGAGAAAAAAAGAACATGGTGACCCGGGCCATGGACCGGATCAGGGAGCGCTATGGGGACAGGGCGATAGGATACGGGAGAGCCGCGTGACCGATAGGTCACGCGGCGGCGCAAGGCACAAGGAATAAAACCGAGGCGCAAGGCGCAGGGCACAAGGCTCAAGGAAAAACATTAGGTCATTTCATCCATAAAGCATATGTATAACTCTTTGCGATACAGCCAATCAGTTTTACTTTTTTACCCTGCGCCTTGTGCCCTGCGCCCTGTGCCTCATATATCTACTATTATAAAACAAAGAATAACATTAATCGTTCGAGTGAGCACTGATTGATGTCTTTCATCCACCTAAACGTCCATTCCCACTTTTCCAAGGGCTGGGGTGTAGCCTCCATTGAAGAGCTTTGCCTATCCGCCAGGGAGAAGGGCATGGACAGGCTCGCCCTGACCGACACCAACGGGCTGTACGGCCTTATCTTCTTTCTCCAGATAGCCAGCGAGACAGGCATCAGGCCCATCGCGGGTAGCGAGATCAGGAGCGATGACCACCGGGCCGTCCTCCTGGTCAGGAGCCGCGAAGGGTACGCGAACCTATGCAGGATCATATCGGACAGGAACTGCCACGAGGGCTTCGACCTGATCAAGATCCTGGGGGAGAGGCGTGAAGGGCTCATTATCTTTTCCGATGATTTCGGGCTCCTAAAGGCCCTTAAGAGGGACTCGAAAGAAGACCTCTTTGTGGAGATGTCACCGGGATACGGGATGCATCAGTGCCTCGCCTTTTCCCGCGAGAGCGGTATCCCGCCCCTTGCCACCAACAGGGTCTATATGGTCAGCATGGACCAGTTCCGGCTCCACCGGATACTCAGGGCAGTGGCACTGAACAGCAAGCTCTCCCGCCTTACACCCGAAGACACTTGCAGGGATCACAATTTCCTGAATTCCGCCCGGGACATGATGGACCAGTTTCCCCATGCGCCCCATGCCGTTTTTAACAGCCTCGATGTGGCGGACATGTGCATGACTGACTGGGATTTCAGCGGCTCCATATTCCCGGGCTTCAGGGAGATGACCGACAGCGAGGCCTTTGACCGGTTGTACCGGCTTACAATGGAGGGATGCAGGAAGCGATATGGAGAGATTACAAACGCGGTCATGGACCGGGTGGAGCATGAGATGCGAATAATCAAGGAGAAAAATTTCAGCCACTATTT
>CAZGIZ010000118.1:0-9055 GCA_964526655.1 uncultured Desulfobacteraceae bacterium
ATCAGGAGGGGAGAGATTGCCGACATACCGGCTTAAAGGGCTTGAGAGCCTGCCCCTGAGACTGGCCGGCATGGGTCTGGGTTCGGTCTTTTATGTCCCGGCAGACCCGGACAGTCCGGCAAGCGACAGGGAAAAACTGTTGAACACCCTCGCCAACATCCTGGCGCTCTCCCTGAAAAACGCCCAGGAATACCATAAACTCAGGGAGGCGGCCGTAACGGACAGCCTCACGGGGATCTACAACAGAAAAGGGCTCCACGACTTTATGTCAAAGGAGTTTCAAAGGGCGAAAAGATATCAAAAACCCCTCTCTTTCGTAATGATCGACATGGACAACTTCAAGGCTGTCAACGACTCCCTGGGACACCAGGCCGGCGATTTTGTCCTGCGGGGCCTGGCCGAGATCCTCAAGGGCTCCCTGAGGCGGCCCGATATAGTGTCACGCTACGGGGGGGACGAGTTCGCCATCCTGCTTCCCGAGGCTACCATGAGCGAGGCAATGGCCATCATGGACAGGGTTTCCCAGAACGTTAAAAGGCATACCTTCGAGTGGGGATCAGGGAAGATCATGACCAGGATGAGCTACGGCATCTCCAGCACCGAAGAACTCCTTGACGGCCAGGATGAGTCGGACCTGGTCAGGCTCGCCGATTCAAGGCTCTATAGGGTAAAATACTCATAACCCGGTGAAACTTCACTGCCCTGTTCATCCGCATTTTCATTTCATTGCAGGAAACCCCCGTTATGCGGGAGTAAGAAACAGAGGCTATGCCATAGGAGTCATTGTCCATCCTCCGTAGCAGTGCTACTGCGGACACCGTCGGCCATTCAGCCGCCGTAGCCTAACCTACTATGGCGAAGGAGGCTAGCCTATGGCGTCGGACGAGGACGGGCTCCGGTCGGGTTCTCTTTTTCCAGCCCTATCTATAAGCCAAGGTGGCGGTTCCCACAGATGGAAGGGTTCAGTGGGACAGGTCATTTCATTTGAAAGGAGAAGGGATGAAGGGAATAAGACTCATGGGTCTCGATAAAAACGGGACCATCCTTGATCAGATAAGGAGGGGAAGGGGCGAAAGGAGCCCCTTTGAGGAGGAGTCCTTCCTTAAGGAGAACAGGATCTCCCTTGACATCACCTACATGTTTGACTCTCCCGGGAGCGGCTCCATATCAAGGGGGGATGTGGAGGGCCTCATCCCCAGGGTCGTGGAGGCCCATGGGATGCTCAGGAGGGGGGAAGGGGATATCCTTGACAATGATATCCCCATGACCGGGTGGCAGGACCTGCCCGTGGAGATAGACATGGGTCACATAGAAGAGATCAGGGCCGTGGCAGGGTCCCTTTCCAAAGAGATTGACGCCTATGTATCCCTCGGGATAGGCGGTTCCTATCTCGGGATAGAGGCCACTTTCCGTGCCCTGACCCATAACTACTTCAACAGGCTTACCAGGGAAGAGAGGGGTGGCGCCCCGGAGATCTACTTCCTGGGCCGGAACATGGATCCGGACTTTTTCCGGGACACCCTTGACATGTTAGAGGGGAAAAGGGTGGGAGTCAACGTGATCTCAAAATCCGGGACCACCACGGAGACGGCCGTGGCCTTCAGGATACTGAGAAAAATACTGGAGCAGAACCTGGGAGATGGGGCCGTGGACCTGATCATCGCCACCACCGACCGTGAAAGGGGCGCCCTAAGGGACCTGGCCGTTAAAAAGGGCTACCGCACCTTCCTTATACCGGACAATATCGGAGGGAGATTCTCCGTGCTCACGGATGTGGGGCTGGTGGGGCTGGCCGTGGCCAATATAGATATTGAGGAGTTTGTCGCGGGATTCAGGAGGATGAGGAATATCTGTATGGAGGCGGATTTCTGGGAGAACCCGGCCCTTGTCCACGCGGCCGTGAGACACGCGGCCTGGCTGAAGGGCAAAAAGATCGAGGTCGTGGCCACCAACTCCGGGTCCCTCTATTATGTCGCGAGGTGGATGGAGCAGCTCTTTCCCGAGAGCGAGGGGCACGAGGGGCACGGGATGTGGATCTCCCCGTCCCTTTATTCGGAGAAGCTCCATGCCAACGGCCAGATGGTTCAAGAGGGTGAAAGGAACATGATCGAGACCTTCCTGCTCTTGAGGAAGCACGATAACAGGATGGAGATCCCCCTTGACAGGGATGATCCGGACGGTCTCAACTTCCTCCCCGAAAGACGCCTTGACATGAACCATGTGAACAGGAAAGTGGTTGAGGGGCCTGCCTACGCCCACTTTTTGGGCGGGGTCCCCAACATGACCATCGAGGTGCCTGAAAGAAACGCCTTTAACCTGGGGCAGGTCTACTACATGATGGAGAGCTCCGTGGCCGTGAGCGGCCTTCTCCTTGGCCATAATCCCTTTATACAGCCCGGGGTGGAGGCCTACAAGAAGGCCATGTTCGCCCTGATTGGAAAACCTGGGTACGAGGATGAGGCCAGGTCGATCCATCAGGAGATAGGGAAGCTGGAAAGGATAAGGATCAATGCGTGAGAGGACCCTGATCCTGGCGACCCGGAACCGTGGAAAGATCTCCGAATTCAGGGAGCTGCTCAAGAATCATGATATAGAGATAAAGAGCCTCCTGGATTTCGGGCCCATACCTCCCGTGGTGGAGGATGGGAAGACCTTTGAGGATAATGCCTACAAAAAGGCCCATTTCACTGCCAGGGTCCTGGGCCTCCCAGCCCTGGCAGATGACTCCGGCCTTGTGGTGAAGGCCCTCGGCGGAGCGCCCGGCGTATATTCCGCCCGATACGCCGGCGATGACGCCACGGACGAGGAAAATAACCTGAAGCTGCTAAGGGAGATGGAGGGAAAGAGCGACCGTGAGGCCTATTTTGAATCCGTAATCATTGTGGCCGTGCCAAGGGGGCCCGCCCTGACCTATATAGGCAGGGCAGACGGGGAGATAGTGATTGAGCCCGCTGGCGGTAACGGATTCGGTTATGATCCCCTCTTCTATTATCCGCCCCTGAAAAAGACCTTTGCCCAGATGTCCCTCGAAGAAAAAAACAGGGTGAGCCACAGGGGGAGGGCCATGCGGGAGCTTGGGAAGGAATTTGATAAGGTCATGATATGGCTCTCCCGCAGAATGGCGGAAGAGCCTTTTTAAATAAAAAAATTGACATAATTTAAATTATGTATAAATTAGGAGCATAAAATTCTGATCATGATTGATCCACAAGGAGGAGATAATGTTTGAGGTAACGGAAAAAGCGAGTGAAATGATAAATGAATTCCTTAAGGACAGGGAAGACCCGACCTACATCAGGCTTTTCCTGTCACAGGGCGGCTGATCCGGCCCGTCACTGAACATGGCTCTGGATGAGCCAAAGGAAAATGACGAGATAATCGAGGAGAGCGGGATCAAATATCTGATAGAAAAGGACCTCTATGAAAGGGTCAAACCTATCAACGTGGATTTTGTCGAGTCGGTCATGGGGTCGGGCTTTTCAATAACATCGGCCATGTCCATGGGGAGCTCCTGCGGTTCCTGTAGCTGCTAAATAAGACATATATCCAAATCGCCGTCCCGGCTGAAAGCACCGGGGCGGCGGTTTTTTTTATGCTGTTTCATATCCAGCCAGAAATGGCCATTTCCGGTTAAAGCCTTCAGCGGTCAGCCAAACCTTTGTTTTTATGTCTTTCGCTGATTGCTGGATGCTAATAGCTGATAGCGCCCATCCATAAACGTCAGTTTAGGAATGGGCATTATTTGAAGGCCCCCAGCTGGCATTTAGACACCTTTATCTTCAGGGCCTCACAGGCGGAGCTCACATCCATTTTGCCGATCCGGAATTCCCCGGCGACATCCCAGGCCCTCCTGCAGGGGAGCTTTCCCCCCAGGAGCGAGCCTTCAATGGCCTTCTTTAACTCGTCCGGGACGGATTCTGGCGGCTTGATAGGCCTCTTGCCCTCAGGATATCCGAAAATCCCCATCTGGCAGTGGGTGATCTTTATCTCAAGGGAGTCTATGGTAAAACCCACCTCAGAGGGTTCGACATTCAGGCCGCTCACAACCTTGAAGGCCGCGGCGCATGCTATGCTTCCCCCCGAGGCCCTTCCCTTCACGGCCTCCGCTATCTCCGGGGACACCTTCCGTTCCCGCGAATGCTTATTTGCGTAATGTCCCTCATCTTCGTGAGTCATATCCCTACTCCTTTTTATCAGCGCCCTTTTCCTTCACCTTCCTTAAAAGAGTGCCTTCCATCTTTTTAAAGACCCCTTCGGGAGTCGTGATGGTCACCCCGAAGTCCACGGCTAAATCCTTGATAATGGGGAATCCCCTCAT
Organism: uncultured Desulfobacteraceae bacterium; assembly: GCA_964526655.1. Classification (GTDB taxonomy): domain Bacteria; phylum Desulfobacterota; class DSM-4660; order Desulfatiglandales; family HGW-15; genus CAZGIZ01. Next base: position 4,319 of record CAZGIZ010000118.1, read on the forward strand.
GGGCTCCACGAGGATGCTCTCCCCGGGGTCAAGGACCCTTGAGCATGTCCGCATGCCTTTGCCGTCCACCATCATGGTGCATGACAGGCACCAGGAGCAGCCGCAGCAATAGTCCCTAAAGGCCAGGGTCTCGTCAAGGTTATCGCGTACATACTTTATCGCGCCCAGGAGGAGAAGTCCCTCCTTCCAGGGTACCTGATAGCTCCTGTAGAAAGGCGCCTGATCCACATCGGGATCATATCTGAAGATCTTCAAGGAGACCGGTTCGTTGCTCATCTCTTTTCCTCCGGGTTGAATTTGGTAATGACGACCGGGGTATCATCCAATTCCATGTTGCCGGATTTCTTGATGACACGGGTGTGCTTAAGCCATTCCGGCAGTGTCTCGGGATAATCCTCCCGAAAGTGGGCCCCCCTGCTCTCGGTCCTGTGGAGGGCCGAGCTGACGATCATATGGGCCACGTCCAGCATGTAGGGGACCTGGATGGCCTCAACCCACCCGAGGTTGAAGCGCCGTCCCTGGGGGGCGCGCATCACAGGAAGATCCTCCGCCCTGATGGACTCTATCCCGGACAAGGCCTTTTTGAGGTCGGCCCCTGTCCGCGCCACACACGCGTATGCTGACATGAGGCTGGCAATCTTATCCATTATGACCCTGGGGGCTATTCCTTCAGACCTCAAGAAGTCGCACAACCTTTCGTACTCTTCCTGGGGAGGCTCCGTATATTTAACCCAGTCGGCCCCTCGGGCGTATTCCGCTGCGGCCTCTCCCGCCCTCTTGCCGAATACGATTATTTCAACCATGGCGTTTCCGCCCATCCTGTTGGCCCCGTGCACCCCTCCTGAGACCTCTCCCGCGGCAAAGAGCCCGTCCAGGCTGGTCTCGCACCTCTCATTGATCCTGACACCCCCCATGAAGAAGTGGGCCCCGCCCGGGGTGAATTCCACCCTCCAGTTCTTGGGATCGGGGTCATTCACGCTCATGGCCTTGATGAGCTTCCACCTCTCTTTGGCGATTTCTTCTGCCAGCGAGTGCTTGAGCTGCTCCTCTATCTCCTCACTGGACAGAGGAGATAAGGTGAGGTCGATATATACTCCCCCCCTCTCCGTGCCCCTGCCTTCCTTGATCTCTTTATATGCGAGCCTCTGAATGGCGTCCCTGGGCTGGGGCAGTTGCAGGAATTCTTCGCCCAGGGCGTTCACGTATTTGCCTCCGCACATGACGCTCAGGAGGGCGGGGTTGCCAAGGAGCCAGGGCGGGTAGAGCTGATCCCCAGTGAACTGGACCATCTCCATATCTATAAGCTCCGCTCCCGCGTGATAGGCCATGGCGTAGCCCATGCCCATGGCATGGCCGTGCAGGCCGAAGGGGGCGTTTGACGAGTGGGGATAAATCTCCCCCAGACCCCCGCTTGCAAGGACTGTGGCCTTTGACTCTATCACGAAATATTCACCCGTTCGTATGCTGAGCACAAAGGCGCCCGCGACCCTTTTACCGGCAATGAGCAGTTTTGTTGTCAGGACGTCTTCAAGGACTGTCACGTTGGGACAGCCGGCAAGCCTGTTTTTCAATGCCTCCATGTAGGTCACTCCGGGGATGTAGTGGCCCCTTGGATAGGATGGTCTCCCCCTCGGGGAATCGGCGGATTTTCTTCCCTCCTTTTGGGGGGCAATGGGAATCATCTTGGCCCCCCACTCTATCAATTCCCTGGCCCTTTGCGGACCTTCCTTTGACAGCGCCTCCACGAGGTTCTGGTCGTTCAGAAAGCAGCCGACTTCCAGGATATCCTCAAAAAGGGCGTCAGGACTGTCATCGGGATGATCGACCCACTGCATCCCGCCGTTGGCCATTGACGTGAGCCCGCTCTTTCCGATCGGACCCTGGTTGAGGACAGTAATCTTCATTTCAGGGGCCCTTGTCGCTGCCTCTATGGCTGCCCTGGCCCCTGCACCGCCTGCGCCGATCACCAGGATATCGGTCTTGATTGACATTACATTCTCCTTTTTCCGGTTATTTTTATCCTGCATTCCAAAATCTGTTCAAAATCTATTAATGTCTCTATATTGTTTTTTTTACACCATATAAGAGGGGTAGTCAAAGGAATTGCCTTATCCATTCCGGACCCCGCCTACAATCTGTTATTTAAAGGAACGAGGTGTTGGCCTTCCAGCACCTCCTTTACGGCAAGCCCCAATTCTTCCAATATTATCGGCTTTTTGATATACAGGCACCCCCCTAATTTCAGGGTCTCCTTTACCTGCTCGGTCTCGGCAAAGCCGCTGACAATAACGGCCTTTTGTCCGGGGTGAATCTCCCTGATCCTCTCGTAGGTCTCCAGTCCGTCTATTCCGGGGTCCATGATCATATCGAGGAGAACCAGATCAACGCTGTGTCCCTTCAAATATTCGACAGCCTCCTCACCCCCTGAAACGGCTTTTGGCCTGTATCCCAGAGTCTCCAGCATATGACAGGATATATCCCTCTGGCTCTTGACGTCATCCACCACGAGAATAAGTTCCCCGTGGCCGTGCAAATCCTTAAGGGGTACGGCCGACTTATTGTCCCCCGGTGGCTCCCCTGTTACCGGGAAATAGAGCTCGAATGTTGTGCCGTGATCATTGCTGATCACGTTGATATAGCCCTCGTGGTCCTGCACCACCACATTCCACACGAGCGTCAGACCTAAACCGGTCCCGCTCCTGCCCATCACCTTTTTTGTATAGAAGGGCTCGAAGACCCGCTCAAGATCATCTGATGATATCCCCGGCCCGTCGTCCGCCACCGTCAAAACGCTATATTCACCTGCCTTTACATCATCATAGCCCTTCAGAGGCCGGTCTATATATCTGTTCATGGTTGACAGGACCACACTTCCACTGCCTTCAATGGCTTCGGCGGCGTTGGACACAAGATTCATCACAACCTTCCCGATATGGACCCGGGAACCCTTTATGTTCAATAATCCTGGATCCGGATCCACCCTGACGTCAACCCCGGGATGATATTGCAGGAGTTTTTTATGTTCAGGTGATTTCAGGTATCCCCTGATCACGTCGTTAAGGTTCAGCACCTCCTTTGCTATGACCACGCCTCTGGCCACGTCTAATAAATCCTGAACAATAGCCGCCGCCTTTTGCCCGGATTCCTGCATGGTCTTTATGGGTTTTCGGAGTTTGCTATCCTCGGGGAGTTCCAGCAGGATTAAATCGGGATAGCTCACAATCCCAGAAAGAACGTTATTCAAATCATGGGCCACACCGCCAGCGAGGAGCCCCAGGGATTCCATTTTCCTTATTCTGGAAAGCCTTTCCTCGCTTTTTCTCAGCGCCTCTTCTTCACGGATTCGTTCGGTCATGTCGCGCATGATGGCCAGGACGGCCGGTCTGTTCCTGTAGCGGATCAGGTTTGACCTGATTTCAACGATTCTCTCTTCACTGTCTCCCCTCTTTATACGGATCATGGCCGAATAGGGGAGGTCGGAGGAGTGAAGCAACCCCTTGTACTGCCGTAGGAATTTTTGCCTGTCTTCCGGAATAACAGAGTCGAGAAAGTCCTCCGCCTCTGAATCGATCGCCTGCAGGCCAAGCATTTCGCTGCAGGCAGGGTTTCCGAAGATCACCTTTCCGTCTTGAATCACCAGGATGCCGTCGTTCGCAAATTCTGTAATCACGCGGTATTTATCTTCCGCCGATATATCGACGTAGCTGCTGAAGACGACCCAGAGGAGGACCAGGGAGTATCCGAGAAAGCCGTATTCCATGACATATTGGAAGGCCGGAAAACCCAGGGAGGCCAACCCGTCATGGATGCCAAGGACAAGCCAGAAGATCATGCCAGCCAGAAAGGGGGCCTTGTATCCAGGATCGGGGCCCTTGTGCCTGATCCATATTACGACCGCGCCGATGCTCGCAAACACGGCGTAAAGCACGAAGAAGGGCCCGAGCGGTCCCAGGTCCGGCTCAATGTATGGCCTTGCCAGTCCGATGAAGTCGCGACTGACAAATCTGTCGGCCACGATAAGGTCGCTGGACCACAAAAAGACTAAAACCGCGCCGTGAAAAATTCCCGCTATAATGTGATAGAGCCTTCCCCTAATCCCAAGATAGACAAAGATGAATCCGTACAGGGAATGGAGCAGGCAGATAACGGCCGTGTATTCCAGCAACCCTGCGAATCGATTGAAGGGTCCGGGAAGGGTGTTATATTCGAGAAAAATGCCGACGGCATAGAGCATGCCCGAAAAAGATATGGCCGCGCTCCAGCCATACCATGTGAATCGGGGCTTTCGGAAAAGGAATATGATCTGCAGGATCACCATAAACAGGGCCAGGACAGCCACGGATAATGATCCTGCCGACTGGGGCACGATGTTTTCAGCTATCATTTTTCTTTCCGCGGGTCTTCAGTCGCATATCATCTTGATCTTCGTGATTTGCAGGATTTCGTGATCCCTGCCGGATCTGGGAATTTCAGCCCGGCACAGCCTGCTCCGGCGATCACCCCCTGTGATTTTACAACCCTCTGGCCCATCCTGGTACAGGTTTTTTAAGTTGAGCTGTCTGGTGATGTTATCTTTCCGCGTTGATGAGAATTCTTTTTTTGTGTGCGGAGTATATGGTGTTTTGGCTTATGTGTCAATAAAGCAGAACAAGTAGCCCCTGATTCCAAAACAACTTGACAAAGGGTGGGCTCACGTCTTAACAATCAACCATGAAATGTCCATGATGGCAGGATAAT
>CAZGIZ010000118.1:9155-14695 GCA_964526655.1 uncultured Desulfobacteraceae bacterium
AATAAACGGGGGAAATATGATGGAATTGGATTTTGATGAAAACAGGTGTCTGGCCTGTGATACGCGTGACTGCCTCGTCAAGTGCCAGCATCTTGAGATTGGGCCGGATCAGGCCGGGGTTGAAATGGAAAGGATCATCAATGGAGAAGACTCCTTTGTATTGCACGATTGCGTGACCTGTTACGCATGCGAAGAATATTGCCTAAAGGGCAATCATCCCTTTTATCTGATTGTGAAGAGGCAGGAAGAACTCAATATCTCCCCGCTGCCCGAGCCCCTGATAACGCGGGGTATTCAAACAGGTGTCCCCTTTCGCGGAGAGCCTGAAATTGAGGAAATTACGGGGACCGCCCTTAACCTCGGGGCATTCAGTTCCCTGGCCAATAAGACCCAGGGGAGACTATTCGAGGGTCTCACCCTGATGTCAACTGATCCTCGAAAGATGTTCCATTATTTCTGCCAACTGATGTATCTTCACTTCGGCAAGATATCCATTATAAACGAACGACTGGGAAAGATCATTGAAACCATCGCGGCCCACAAGGTAAAGGAGGTGGTCCATTTCCATGATGAGTGTTTTGGGACCTACACGTCCTATGCCCCTGCCTTTGGGGTGGACGTCCCTTTTAAATCCGTTCATCTCTTCGAGTACCTTTACAGCCGTCTGGTGGAACTGAAAAATGAAATCAGGCCCCTAAAATACAAGGTCGCTTACCAGCGCCCCTGTTCATCCAGGTTGTCTCCTGAAAAACATGGCTTTGTAGCAAAAATATTTGACCTGATAGGAGTGGAACCGGTAGATCGCGAGTATGTGGATGAAAATGCCCTGTGTTGCGGTGGGGCCATCCTTGGGCAGAAAAAGGAAGGAAGCCGGCAATACTGTTCTGATTTGCAAAAGAGAAACATAGAGGACATGAAGCGGGCCGGGGCCCGGGTCTGCGTCTTTAATTGTCCCGCCTGTATGCAGACACTGGGCAAACCTGCGGCTGAAAACAATATTGTGCCCCTGTTTATGAGTGATCTCTGTCGCCTCGCCATCGGTGAAAAAGTAGCCTAATGGAGGAAATCACATGAGTTCCATTTATCATGCCCTGGCCGAAGTGGTTGGGGAAGATCATGTCTCCAATCAGCCTGAAGAACTCTTTACCTATTCCAAGGATTTGGGAACGTCCGAACCAAAATGGCCGGAATACGTGGTCGCACCCAAGACAATCGAAGAATTGCAAGGAATCGTTCGAATCGCCAATCAGGAGAAGATACCCATTGTCCCTTTGGGCGGCGGCCTGTCCCTGGCAGGCCTTGCCTTGCCCCTTAGAGGCGGTATCATCATCGACATGAAAAGGATGGACCGGATCATTGAAGTCAATGAAAAGGCCCGGTACATGATTGTCGAGGCCGGCATATCCCAGGGAAAGGTGACGGCCTATCTGCATAAACATCATCCCCATCTGATGCACTCGGAACCGGGTGCGCCGCCTGCCGCTACCATTGGTGGAAATCTTGCCATACACGGACAGGGTGACCTGGCCCATCCCTATGGCTTCAACTCGGATATGGTCAATGGACTGGAGGTGATTTTGCCTACGGGAGAAATCGCCCGATTCGGCTCATGCGCGATCGGGTCCGGCTGGTTCACGATGCACCCTTTGCCGGATCTGGGCCTGTTTCTGGGATGGGGCGGCACCACGGGCATCATCACCAAGGTATCGCTTCGATTGTTTCCCTGTAAAAGGATCAGGGAAATGGACCTATTCGTGGTGGAAGACGAGGAATTGGTGCCGGAGATACTATATGAATTGACCCATGTGGGATTATCTGAAGACCTGGTTATCACGAGTTCTGAAATACCGCCCCTCTATAACCGGCTCCATCACATTTCCATAAACGTTACCGGGGATTCCAGGGAGGAGCTCGAATTCAAGCGGCACCTCCTTTATGATATCACCCTTTCCAAATATATACGGAGCGGCGTGGGTGGAATAGCCGAGGTCTCGCTGGATATTCAAAGGCCTCAGATCAGCAAGGCATCCGACTGGAAAAAAGGAGGCGGGTTTGAATATGTAGGTTCCATCATGCCGGTTTCAGCCTATCCAGAATGCTACAGGAAAGGAGTTGAAATTTCTTCCCGGCATCAGATACCCTACACGGTATTATGCCGGATCATCGGCAGCTCCCACGGCATGATGTTTTCCTGGTCCTACGCCTTCAACCGGGCGGACCCGGAAACAGTCCGGCATGCCAGGGAGGCCCTGCAGGAGACAGATGAGCTGGTCATGGAACTGGGCGGCGCCATATGGAAACCCGCGGTCTTCGGTCAAAAACTGATGATGCAAAAGATGGATGCCACAACCCTTCAATTGATGAAAAAGGTAAAAGACCTGCTGGATCCCAACGGGATCATGAACCCAGGAAATTGGGAGGTAAACTGACCCATGGCCCCTGTTGAATACCCCTATAATGACATGATCCACCGGTGCTTTCGATGCGGATACTGTAAATTCCCAACGGACTGGGACGATGTGACCAACTGCCCGGCCTATGCCAGATATCGACTGGAGAGTTATTCGGCCGGCGGCCGGTTGTGGCTGATCAGGGCATGGATTGACGGTGAATTAGAATGGTCCGAGCACCTGGCGAACATCGTCTATTCCTGTGTTGCCTGTAAAAATTGTGTGGAAAAGTGTCCTCTCGGTTTCAGCGATGATATCGTCAACATGATTATTGCCTCAAAGACCGCAATGATCGAGATGGGAAAGGTCCCCAAACGGGTCAAGGAATTCCTGGAAAATGTCCAGTTGCACGGGAACCCCTACGGCCTTTCCCCTGAAACACGGGCCGACTGGATGGAAGGGCTGGATCTCCACCCCTACGAGGGACATGACTACCTCTATTATGTGGGCTGTGAAGGATCCTATGATAGCAGAGCGCAGGGTGCGGCAAGGGCGGCGGCAAGACTATTATCAAAGGCCGGGGTATCCTTCGGGGTCCTGGGAGGCAAAGAGATATCCGACGGAAATGAAGTCGGAATGTTAGGGGAATACGGGCTGCTGGAGGAATTGGCGGAAAAGAACGTGAAGCGGTTTTCGGAACTGGGAGTGAGGCGTATTATTGCCTTATCCCCCCATTCATATAATGCGCTGAAAAATACCTATCCCAGGTTCGGGGGTCATTACGAGGTCTTCCATTATACCCAGGTCCTTAGGGACCTCATCAATACCGGCAGGCTGACTGTAGCGGATAGTCCAGAGGTCAGGATCACCTTTCATGACCCATGCTTTCTCGGCCGCTGGAATCAGGAATACGATGCCCCCAGAAATGTATTGAGGGCCTTGGCCGGCTGCGAACTCCTTGAAATGGAAAGGAACAGGAAAGGCGCATTGTGCTGCGGCGGCGGCGCGGGTAATTATTTTATTGACCTCCTCGGTGGCGGTGACGAAAGCCCTGCAAGGATAAGGGCCAGGCAGGCAGCTAAGGTTGGAGCGGACATCCTGGCCGTCGCCTGCCCCAACTGTCTGATCATGCTTGAAGACGCCGTGAAGGTCGAGGGATTGGAACATAGAATAAAGGTCCGGGATATCTCTGAAATAATCTGGGAATCCGGAATATAGGCTTCCATGGAATTATTTTCTGACAACCTATGGATATACGGGATGAGGCATATTTCCCGGGAAGTAGGGGACAGCCATGATCAAGGATAACGTAAAAAGGATATTGGATGAGCTCCCCAAAGGGGTTCAGCTCGTGGCCGCGGCCAAGACCAGAAGCCCCGGGGAGATCCTGGAGGCCCTCGAGGCCGGCCTTGATATTATCGGCGAGAATTATGTCCAGGAGGCGGAGGCTGCCTACGGGATAATCGGCCCCAGGGTCAAATGGCACCTGATCGGGCACCTCCAGAGCAACAAGGCCAAAAAGGCGGTCAGGATATTCGACATGATAGAGACCGTGGATTCCCTGAAGCTTGCAAAGGCCATTGACAGGGCCTGCCGGGATATAGAAAAGGTCATGCCCGTTCTGATAGAGATAAACAGCGGCGAAGAGCCTCAAAAGGCAGGGGTCATGCCCGCGGAGGCGTTCCCGCTGATAAGGGAGATGGCCGGGCTCGGCAACATCAGGATAATGGGATTGATGACCATGGGGCCCTTTTCAGGGGATCCTGAAGAGGCCAGACCCTTTTTCAGGCGGACCAGGGAGGTATTCGAGGAGATAAAGACATCTGGCCTCATCGGGGTCGAGATGAGATACCTCTCCATGGGCATGTCCAACTCCTACAGGGTGGCCCTTGAGGAGGGCGCCAATATGGTAAGGATAGGGACCAGTATATTCGGCGAGCGACAGGAAGCATGACAAAGTACGCGGTCAAAGAGATAAGACGGCTCATGGGAAAGGCGATCCACAGGCATGACATGATCCGGGACGGGGACCATGTCCTTGTCTCCGTATCGGGAGGAAAGGACAGCATGTCCTTGCTCTGGCTCCTGCGGGAGAGGATCAAGCGTATCCCGATCCAGTACCGGGTCACGGCCGTCCATGTGGATCCCGGTTTCGGGGCCGATTCCGCCGTGCCCATGGAAACCTTCTTCAGGGAGCAAGGCTTTAACTACAGGATAATAAGGAGCGACTGCGGCCCGAGGGCCCACAGCCCCGAGAACCTGGAAAACCCCTGCTTCCTCTGCTCCAGGCTCAGGAGAAAGGCCCTGTTCAAACTGGCCTCTGAGCTCGACTGCAACAAGATCGCCCTCGGCCACCACAAGGACGACATGATCGAGACCTTTTTCCTGAACATCTTTTACGGGGCATCCGTGAGCACCATGATGCCGGTCCAGGGCTTTTTCAAGGGAAGGCTCACGGTGATAAGGCCCCTTTACATGATTGACGAGCGGCTGATAGAGAAGTATGCCGGTCTGATGGAATGGCCGGATATAGACCTGGGTTGCCCCACGGCCGGATCCTCAAAGAGAAATGACGTCAAGGAGATGTTGAAAGGCCTTTACATGACCAGCAGGAAGATAAAGGGGAATATCTTCCACGCCCTTCAAAACGTAAAGCCGGAGTACCTGCCCTAAACGCGGTCAGGGGAGGTCGGCCTCGTGAAGATGATCATGTATTGATCCTCAAATCCCTCAAAGCAGATCCTGCACTCATCAGATTCGCCCTCGCCCGCCCCGGTCTCCCTGGACAACGGCTCAAGCAGGACCTCAAATCCCGAATCCCTATACATATCAACGGCCTCGCTGAGGCGGGGCTCCTTGGCCGTAAACCTCCTGGTCCATCCCTCGGCCTCGAGCTTGCTGAAATTATTGCCTCGCTGATCCATGGCCCTCGCCCTCCTCGGCCAGAATTATTGTCTTTCGGGAAAGCTTTTCCAGGGCCCTCTCCCCCTCAAAAAGAGACTTACCCGGGATTGGGTGAAGGTATTTCAACAGGATCTTGAGGTGGCCCTGGGACAATTCCCCTGATAACCTCTCAAGTTCCTCCAGGTTTTTTACCGGGTCTTCATCTATCCCTGAAATCAGGGTCCTTATCCTATCCTGTTTATCCCC
>CAZGIZ010000119.1:0-3376 GCA_964526655.1 uncultured Desulfobacteraceae bacterium
GACTTAAGCCGGGCTCTTTGATTTGCTGAACTTCAGCTTCCCCTCGCCCGGGACGCTTTTCGGATTTATGAGCCGCGACGCGTCATCCACACATTCCTTCTTTTCTTCCTCTGTCACGGAATTGGGATCAATCAATGAGTCCATGGGACACAGAAACCGGTTGCCTGCATTGTCCTTTACCCATACCAATGGTGCATCACTCATAATATATTCTCCTTTCTGTTTATTATTTAAGTTTGCGGCTAATCATATGGCAAAAGATCATGATTGAATATACTGTCCATGTTGTATATTCCCGTTGAAAACCATGTATTCCATTCGGAATCAAGGAATGGGGTCTGTCCTGTATTTTGAGGTTCATGTATATGCATGAGCTGATCCGGCATAGGTGGTTTTTATGGGCACTCGTAGGGCGGGTCACCGTCCCGACAATTGAACGGGCACCCAGTGATGCTTAGCCCTATTCCCCCTCTTATTTAAGAGGGGGTAGGGGGAGTTAAATTAAGGAGAAGGAAAAAGCGGGTGCGTACTCATCAACCGGAAAAACCATAGGTCTCCGATCTGTAAAAAATACAGGATTGCAATTATTTACTCGGGCATAATCGCCTTTTTATAATTGATATTATGAAACTGAAGGAAAAAGGATTTAAGCTAAAGGAGGATTCGCCATGATGCCCATAGGCCCTTTGATGATCGAGCACAGGCTCATCGAAAAAGTCATCTCCTTGATGGAAAAGGCGGTTTCACTCGCGGAAGACAAAAAACAGGCAGACCCTGATCTAATTCAGTGGTTTACGCAATTTATCCGGAATTACGCCGATCAGTGCCACCACGGAAAGGAGGAAGACATCCTCTTTAAGGGGATCGAGAAGAAGCGGATCTCAAAAGAACATGAGACAATAATGGGCCAACTGATCGAAGACCATAAGTGGGGCAGGAAGACCACTGGCGAACTGGTAGCGGCCAATGAAAAGTACGGGAAAGGGGACATGAAAGTCCTTCCCGAGATTATAGAGAAAATGAAGGCCCTTATTGAATTTTACCCGAGGCACATTGAAAAGGAGGACAGGCACTTCTTTATCCCCGCGATGGATTATTTCTCCTCAGAAGAGAAGGATGCCCTGTTGAGGGAGGGGTATGCCCTGGACAGCAAACTCATGCACGAGGCCTATGCGGAAAAGGTTTCGGGCATTGAAAAACAATTAAAAAATTAAATAGCCATGAAAAGAGATAGCCATGAAAAAAATCATTCTACTTTCAGTCGCCGCTCTATTGTTTTCCTTTTCATGGCACGGCTTCGCAAGGGCCGCAAATATTGAGTTGATTGTCCATGGAGCTGAATGCCTGAAGGATGGGAAAATGGTTATTCGCTATAGCGTCATCAATGATAGGGACTTTGACCGCCCTAATGTGAGTATCTGCTTCAAGGTCATGAAAGATGAAACGCCCGTCGCGGGCAGGGAATTGAGAGTAGTAATCCCCAAAAAATCTGATGGATCACAGGTATACGAGACTATTATTAATGTGCCGTGCGAAAAGGAAGATTTCAGAATACAATCCACAATATTTTATATCGAAAAGCGATACAAAATCGAAGAATGGTTTACGGGGTGTCCGGGATCATGGAAATCTGATGGACATGATGAACTCGAAAAATCGGTTTATTTAAAAGATCCCAGGAAAAAATAGACGCAAAGCAAAGGAGGTACAATATTATGCGAAGACATGTGATAGAGGTTGTTATGGGTATCCTCGCAGTCATTTTTGTGGCGTCTGCGGGAATCGTCTTTGCCCAGGGTGGTAAAAGCGGCCAAAAATCCGCCCAAGGTGAGCCATTTACGGTCTATAGCATCCCAAGAGGCGGGAATGTTAATGCCTTCATGGTGGAAAAAATTATCGGGTCCAAGGTGCGCAATCTGAAGGGGGAGGATCTGGGAACCATTAAAGACATTGTCGTGGACATAGATTCCGGAAAGGTCCTGTACGCCGTAATGGATTTCGGTAGCATCCTGGGAATCGGGGGAAAGCTGTTTCCTGTGCCCTGGGACATTCTCCTGCCGCTTCCCTCGGAAGGTATTTTTTTCCTGAATGTATCAAAAGACAAACTGAAAGATGCCCCTGGATATAACAAAAATGACCTGCCGGATATGGGAGATGTGCATTGGGGAACAAAGGTCGCTGATTTCTATGATCTTTACGGGGGACGCAGGCACAATGTTTATGATTACGGATACGGCCCCATTATGTATCCGAATATTGCTCAAGAGGACCCCCTCGCAAAAACCTTTGATCCAAAATCAATGAAGACAATTACAGGTGAGGTTATTAAAGTTGACAGCGTCATTCCTGATAAGGGAACCATGTCCCAGATGCAGTTAGAACTCATTGTCCTTGTGAATAATAAAGAAGCGGTTCCCGTATATGTGGGGCCCATATGGTATATTCTTCGGCCGGACAGAAGCATACCCTTCAAGTCGGGTGACAGTATTTCAATTACAGGTTCGTGGATCACCTCGAGGACGGAACCCTTCATGATCGCCACCACTGTCACCAAGGGGACCGAGACATTAAAGCTGAGAGAAAAAAACGGGAGGCCTGTCTGGAACGCGTGGGAAAAAATGGGGGATATAACTCCTCCCTGAGCCATGGACTATCCCATTGGGAGAGACCTTGAAATGATCCTGATGCCCATCATCACAGGCGGGAAGGCAATCCACCAGAGGCGGATAAACGCAGCCCTTCGACTTTGCTCAGGGCCGTGAGCCTGTCGAACGGCAGTTGACATCTTGATGGTGAATCAGGGAAGTCCCTGATCCACAATCAGTATATCATCCGAAATTACTTCAAAAATCAGGAGGATACATCCTGTTGCATTCTTTAATACATACTTGAACTTATGGATATGTTTCCCTAATTATATTTAAAATAACATGCCCATAATGGAAAAATCGCTCTTTATAAATCTGATGGACATGACGAACTTCAAAAATCAGTCTATTCAAAAAATCCCAGTCAAAAATAGACGAGAAAATAGGGTGTTTTTCGCTGTTGAATACACGAATGATAGTATTTTCAATCCCAGCAACAAGAATTAAAATCGCAGGATTAAAATCATCTAAAAGGAGGGCATGGATCATGAAAAAGATTTTATGTAGTATCATACCGGTCTTATTGCTGACCTTTGTGTTTTTTCAACCAAGGCTTTACGCCCAGTCAATGGGCCCAGGCATGATGGACCCAGGATATGGTGACCAGCAGCAGGGAAGCAACTGGAACTACTGCCCCTACTGCGGGAGTTATCTGGGCCCGGGAGGCGGATATGGCATGATGGGACCCGGAATGATGGGCAGGGGTTATGGCTATGGCATGGGACCCG
>CAZGIZ010000119.1:3476-14335 GCA_964526655.1 uncultured Desulfobacteraceae bacterium
GGCATGATGGGACCCGGAATGATGGGCAGGGGTTATGGCTATGGCATGGGACCCGGAATGATGGGACGGGGTTACTATGGCATGGCCCCTGGTATGATGGGTCGGGGCTATTACGGCATGATGGGACCCGGAATGATGGGCAGGGGTTATGGCTATGGCATGGGACCCGGAATGATGGGACCTGGATACGGCGCGGAGCCCGGTTATGGTTACGGACCCCGATACCAACAAAAACGGGAGCCCATGGATGAAAAGTCCGCGAAAGAGCTGGTGGAAAATTATATCCAGTCCATGAGGAATCCTAATCTAACGCTTGGTAAAATCGAGTCAAAAGGGGACACCTTTGAAGCCGAGATCACCACAAAAACCGGTTCCCTTGTGGATAAAATCATTATTGACAAATATACCGGCTGGATGCGATCCGTTTATTAGAGATCAATACCTGCAGATATACAATCGTTTCGCGATTTCAGGCAAGGCGGCCTGTCTGCTGCTGGCAGGCTTCGCCGATCTAAAAAAGGAGGAGTGTGAATATGCGACTCATTAATCGCTTCATATCCGGTCTGCCCGTGGCAGTTTTTCTTTCTATTCTATTCGAAGCCCCGGCCTTTGCCCAATGGGGGAGAGGCTATGACAACTGGAACATGGGCCCCGGAATGATGGGAGGCTGGGGCGGAGGATGGTTCGGAGGAATCTTTATGATCATCTTCTGGGTTCTGGTTATTGTCGGGCTGATAGTCCTTATCAGGTGGCTGCTGGCAAGCTCGAGGGGTGATTCCGTTTTACATCACAGGCCCTCTTCCAGTGCCCTGGAGATCCTAAGAGAACGTTACGCACGGGGAGAGATCAATAAACAGGAATTTGAGGAAAAGAAAAAGGATCTACTCTCGTAAATCAGTGACCACCAGTAGAACCAGTGGTATGAGGAAGGCCCCTAAAAGGGGTATATTATTAAAACTTATTTTATCAAACTATGGAATCAGGAATACCATTGGTTGATTTTAATAAGGCATCAAATTAACCGTCATTCCTGCGAAAGCCGGTCGAAGATGCCGATTAATCGGTGAATCCAGAATATTTTTCGTACTATATAATCCTGGATGCCGGATCAAGTCCGGCATGACGAAAAACTTTGAACTCCTAAATAATTTTATTAGGCATTGGGAATTTAACAAGGAGGCGTGAATATGGAAATGAAGAGGATTCTCTGGCCCACGGATCTCTCAGGAAATGCTGAAAAGGCCCTCCCCCATGTAAATTCGTTATCGCAAAAATATGGGGCCGAAATCCATGTCCTATATGTCATCGAGGAACTGGGAATTCATGAACCATGGTACGGTGTATTCAAGTCCGATCATATGGAAAAAATTCATGAATGGGAAAAAAAGAAGGCCGAAGATCGCCTGGACCATATCTGTGAAGAATATCTCAGCGGCTGCCCCTTATACATCAGACATGTCTCGATAGGCGATCCGGCCGAAGAGATCCTCAAGATTATCCCCGAAGAAAATATTGATATGGTGGTAATGGCCACCCGCGGGCGAAAAGGGAAGTTTTCCTTTGGCAGCGTTACGGAAAAGGTGGTAAAGAATTCGCCCGTGATGGTTGTCACTATCCCGGCATAGGGCGGGCTTGTCTCGCCCGCCATTGGTCGGCACGGTCGCCCAGCCTACTTTCTGTAGCCTGAGAGAAGCTCTTCGATCTTTTCGGGCTCCTGCATCCCCAGGTCCCAAAGGGGCCGGCCCGTAACTTCCCTTCTGAACCGGTCGGCAAAGAGATTGCCGGTCGGGGCCTCGTATAGGACTCCGATGGCAAAGGTCCCTTCCTCTTCCATTGCCTTTTTAAGGGCCGCAACCCTGTCACGCGGATCATAATCCTTGCCCAGTTTTGTGACCCTTTCCTTATACCAGCTCACGGGATGTGTCCCCCAGGTAATGCAGGGCTGGATAATATCCACGTAGGACAGACCTTTGTGCTTCACGGCCCTGACCAGGATATCCTGAAGGTGCTCCCTTTCCCCTGCAAAGCCTCTGGCCACAAAGCCGCAGCCCTGCATGATTGCAAGGGCCGGCATGTTCAGCGGGCTGATCTCCACGCCCCTCATTTGGAGCCGCCTCTTTTCTCCCAGGGGTGTGGTGGGTGACGCCTGGCCCTTGGTAAGGGCGTAGATTTCATTATTGTGCACCGCCACAGTGATATCGGGATTGCGACGTATCGCGTGAATAAAGTGGTTTCCCCCTTCACCGTAACAGTCACCGTCGCCCGTGACCACTATTGTTGTCAATTCGGGATTGACTACATGGATTCCCGTGGCCACGGGGATCGCCCTGCCGTGGAGGCCGTTGAAAAAATTGCACCTCAGATAGTGGGGCAGCTTGGCCGCCTGTCCGATCCCAGAGACGAGACAGACCTCATGGGGCGCCTTCCCCAACTCAGCCAGGGCCCCTTTAAATGCATTGAGGATGCCGAAGTTCGGGCATCCCGGGCACCACTGAATTTCCGCCTGACTCTTATATTCATCCATTTTGTTCATGAAAGTTCCTTTTTATATAATGACCGGTCATGGGCAGGCCGTCGTACCTGGAAATCATTCCCTTGAAATTGATGCCGTATTCGCTCCTGAGCAGCCGGGCCAATTGCCCGGAGGCATTGCCTTCGACGGCCCAGAATGTCTTACCTTCAGGGAATTTGTATTCCGGGAGGGGCCACAGCTCCGTGAAATGGATCAAGCCCGCGTTTATGCCTTCACCCTTTAATAGCCCGAGGGCCTCAAGCAGGGCCCCCCGGGTAGAACCCCACCCTACCAGAATAATGTCCGCCTCCTTTAGGGATATCTCTTCCGGCGGCCGGACTGAATCCTTTAATCCCTTGCCCTTGGCGATTCTCTTCCTGGCCATTGCCGGCGCGGTTCCCTGAAGATCCTCTGTAATGTGTCCCCATTCGTCGTGCTCGTCGCTGTCCGCGCAGACGAGGTGTCGGGACATGCCTGGAAAGAGCCTCGGGGATATGCCCGTATCCGTGAGTCTGTATCTCCTGTAATTTTCAATCCCTGAAGGGTCCGGCCTCCGGCTGCCCGGGATTATCTCCTTCAGGCCAAAGTCCCTGATGGAAAAATGACTATCCGCGAAAAACTGGTCTGTGAGGACGATGACGACCGTCTGATATTCCTGGGCCAGGTCAAAGGCCCTGACCATTTTATGAAATGCGTCCCTCGCATCCGAGGGGGCGAGGACCAGCTTGGGAAACTCCCCGTGCCCGGCATTTATGGCGAAGAGGAGGTCTCCCTGGGCCGTCCGGGTGGGGAGGCCGGTGGCAGGACCGGGCCGCTGGGCCAGCACGACCACCAGGGGCGTCTCTGTCATCCCGGCGAGGCTGATGCCCTCGACCATAAGGGCGAAGCCTCCGCCCGACGTGGCCGTCATTGCCCTCGCCCCGGCATAGGAGGCGCCAATAGCCATGTTGACGGCCGAGATCTCGTCCTCTGCCTGCTCGGCGAATATTCCCAACCGCTCCTGGACGGAGTTAAGGTAGGTAATTATCCCCGTGGACGGGGTCATGGGATAGGCGGAGATAAAGCGGCAGCCCCCATAGGCCGCGCCCAGGGACAGGGCCTCGTTTCCAGAGATCAAATAATAGGCGTCATCTCTCCGGGACAGCTTCCATGGGCACATGGCGCCGCATTCTTTCCCAGCGATGTTGAACCCCTCTTCAAGGGCCCTCTCGTTGGCGGATACGATATCCCCCCCTTTTCTTGAGAAGGTCTTTTTAATGTCTTCCTTAACAAGATCGATATCCATCCCTAACGCGGAGACCAGGGCGCCCACGGCAACGGTGTTGGCATAGATCTCTTTCCCGATTTTTTCCCTGGCCACTGTGGAAAAAGGGATCTCGATGGACCTTTCCCCCTCCTTTTCCACGGAGATGATGATGCCCTTTTCCTTCAGGAGGCCCCTGTATTTATCAGCGGCCTCCCTGTTCAGGGCCAGGAGGATATCCGCGGCCGTCAGGGGGGCGTTTTGGGGCTCCTCCCCGATCCTGATGGAATAGCTGTTCCTGCCGCCCCTGATCCTGGATTCGTATTCCTTCCAGGAAAAGACAGGGTAACCCTGTGCCGCCACCGCGTTGGTCAACAGCTCTCCGACAGTCTGGACCCCTTCTCCTGCCGCGCCCGCAATTACTATGTTTATGTCATCCATTTCCCTTCCCCCGCATCTCTACCCAAACATGAGTTGTCCGGCCATAATATCTCTTCAGGGTGATATCTACCTGCCTGGCAGCCTGTGAACAAATATTTGGGATTTGCATAGAGTAGAGCAGATTCCCTGGAGTTCATGGGTGTAAATCCCAATATTTGTTCACTGCAATGTCCAGTGGAATTTTCAAAAAGATATCACCCTGAAGAGATGTCATGGCCTACCGCGCTTCGTACACCCCTTTTGGATGAAATCAAAGACGCTCCCTTTCGACCGGATTTCTTCCAATTATTGTCGCCCGGATCTCCCTGCGATTAAATGGGGTCGAATATGTATTTGATAATCAACAAACAAGTATTTGGATGGATCTGAGGCAGCCTCTACCCTGATAAGATTGTAAAAATACATGGTGCACTACATTATTTTCGGAGTTATTTTGATGTCCGGTGAAGGCAGCGGAGGCAAAGGCGAAAAAAGCCATTCAGATCCGGATTGAGTGATGGTTTTAAGATTTGTGTGGATGAGATTTAGGCAGCCGCACAATGAATGACGCTCCCTCGCCCGGCTTGCTCCTGGCCGTGATATTCCCTCCATGGTGTTCAAGAATCCTTCGGCATATGGCAAGGCCCATTCCCGTGCCCTGGTAGGGCGCGCTTTTCCCGTGGAGCCTCTGAAATGGCTTGAAGATCTTATCCAGATTCGATTCATCAAAACCGATCCCGTTGTCTTTCACATGGATTTCATGAAACCCTTCCTGAGAGGATGGCTTGCTGTACACCCTGATTACAGGCCTTTCCTCGCCCCGGTATTTGAGCCCGTTGCTGATCAGATTCTGAAAAAGCTGCCGCATCTGGATATGATCCGCCTCCACTTCGGGGAGCTCATCAATTTCAATGCTTCCCCCCGTCTCTCCGAAGAGTACCATCAGATCCGTCACGGCCTCCTCCACGGGCACTCTCAAATTGCCTAATTTAAAAGGATTCGGTCTCGAGGTAATACGCGAGTACCTGAGGAGGTCCTGGATCAGGGACTGCATCCTTCCGGCGGCATGCTGCATTCTTATCAGGTAATCGCGGGCCTTTTCGTCCAGGGAGTCCTGCTGCATGGTCACCAGCCTGTCGGCAAAGGTCCGGATCTTTCTAAGCGGCTCCTGGAGGTCATGGGAAGCCACATGGGCAAAATCCTCGAGCTCCCGGTTGCTTCGCCCCAGGGCCTCGTTCGATTTTTGCAGCTCGGCCGTCCGGTCCTGAACCCGCTGCTCCAGCGTCTCCGCCAGTTGCTGAAGTTCCAGACTGCGCTGCCGCAGCGCCTCTTCCACCTGCTCACGCACCAGGATCTCACGCTCCAGATCCGTTTTGGAGGCAGTGACGCGCTTTAAACTGGCTGCCATCTTGTTGAAGGCCCGTGACAGGTCTCCGATTTCGTCATTCTTCTGTTCCTCGATTGCAAAGTCAAGGTCCCCGGAGCCTATGACGGCGGTTCCGGCCTGGAGCTTTGTTATTCCTTTCAGCACGCGCCTCTGGGTTACCAGATAATTGACCAGGAAATAACTCAGAAAGACCCCTATCAGGGCGATAACAACACCGGTGTTCGTTCTCTGCACCCGGTTTACATGGCGCGCCAACAGCAGCCATAATTGAGTAGCGTCAGAGTTCAGTACCTGGATCTGGACCGCCATACGGCTCCAGGATACCCGGAGAAACTCCAAGTTGATATTTCCGCCCCGGCCCCTGGATGGACTCACCCCGGCGGAGCCGGTCAAAGCCGGGCTGTCGATACCGGATACCACACTGTCAAACACCTCTTTCAGTTTCAGGGTATTTGCCTGTATATTGTGGACAAGGGCCTGCTGATCCGGCTTGTGGGTTTGCAGCCTGGCCACGTCCCTGGAAAAGGAAGCAAACTTAGTCCGCCACCTTTTAAGCTGCTGGCTTCCGCGGTTAATGAGATAATCGTTCGACAGGTAGCTTAATTCACTGACCCCCTGGGCGATGGTGCTTGCAATCTCTTCCTGTTCGTCAGCCTTTTCTACCTGATGATTTGTGATTATGGCCCAGGCGGAAATAGCAACCAGCACAACACCGAACAGAAACATTGTAATGACAAACTGGGTTCTGATTCTCATGGCTCTCCCCTTCAGCGGATAATGTTCACCGCCTCCGGCTTTATGGCCTTAAGCCCCTTTTCGTTGATGTAGTCTAAAAAGTCCGGTACCTCAGTTTCCTCGGTCAGCCTGTTGGCTATCATCCAGCGGGCTTCGTCTTCCATGGCAGTAATAAGGGCCTGATCAAGGTTGAGGCCGAACTGGTTTTCTGACCAGAATATCTCCAAGGAGGCTTCGTCATAATTTAACCGCTTTCTCAGGATGTCTTTGGCCGAACCAGGATGGTTGAGTAGATAATCCTCGGCCCGGACCAATGATTTTAAGAACCGCTTTACTGCTTCCTTGTGTTTGTTGAGCCAATCGTTGCGGCCGACCATCACACCAAATCCGGCCTGGCTGCTCTGTACCGGCCAGAAAACTATTCTGCCCGCTAATTGCTCCTTTATCCTGCTGGTATAGGGCTCCCAGGTAACCACCGCGTCAACGCTGACCTGCGTGATTGCCTCCATTGACCGGGGGGGAAGGACACTGACAAGGGAGACATCCTGTATATTCATTCCATTGAGTTCAAGAAACCGGGCCAGATAAAACTCGGCAATGGTTTTAAGGGGGAGACCTACTGTTTTCCCCTTGAGGTCTGAAACAGCACCTATCCCGCGATCTTTGAGCCCAAAAAGGAACTGGTCGCTGAACCTGCTTGAAACTGCAAAGATGCTGATATGTTCCCGGGCAAAGGCCCTCGACAGCATCGGGAACTCGGCGGTCCAGGCGATATCCACCTCTTTCCTCAAAAGCGCATCCGTTGTTGCAACGCCGGTGGGGTAATCTTTCACACTCACGTTCAGGCCTTCGTCCCGGAAAAATCCTCTGTCTTGAGCGATATAAACGAGGAGGGCCGAACCGGAAGGTATGGCCCCGAAGGAGACGGATTCTGCCTCCGCTGAAGGGTCTTCAGGGGAACAGGCCAAGAATCCAATCCCTATCGTGGCGGCCGTGAGAATTCGAATTATTCCAACAAAGGCCCTTGTTTTCATCCTTCCCTCCCGCCGTCTAATATTGGCCGGGGCTTCATTAGCCTTGCTTTTATCTTCGCAGATAATAGGTAAATTATTTTTATGTGTCAAAATGAATCATTCCCCCATGAATTCTTGACTTTAACCCAATGGGGATTAATTTATGAATAACAGGAATAACATTATGGAATAATTAAAGGAATTGGATATTATGGAAAATTTGAACAAGGATCGGGTACCCCTGACCAAACACGTGGTGGATGAATTTTTTGAACACGTTTTCACGGGCGAGGTTGCCGGCCTATCCAACGCCAAGGGACTTTCCTATACACTGATCTATAATCTGGTGCACGGAAGAATTCATTCCCTGTCCGTGGCCGATTATAGAAGGATCTTCGGTGAGGACCCGCCCAGGAAGGAAATAGCAAGGGTCAACGGCCATTACTTCAGGTCAATGGTTAAGTTATGGCTCTTTTTAAACGATGACGTCACGGAAAAGGACATTTACCGGGAGTACTACAGGGGTAAGCGATCCCTCAAAAAAATCGATTACAGGATATTCACCGGCTCAACAAAAACTGTTGAAGCGGGTCTGGAAAAGATGATGGAGAAAAAATTTCTGGACCAGGGCCTCGATCGTGAGGAGATCATGGGATGGAATCAGGATTTGAACATGCGTGTCCACAGGGAACGGCGGCCCTATAAGCAGGTAAAACCCCTCCTGGATTACCTAAAAAAAACCCTGAAGGCCAATCCTTCTCACCTCTTGAACCAGCAGGTCAAACGATACGAAGCAGGTGAATTGAAATCCATATCAGGCGAGATATACGACACCCTGTCGGACCTGAAAGAGCGTACGGAAAAGGCAATTGCAGCAGGATCAGGCCTTGAGATTGAAAGGCTGCGGGAAGAAGTCTATGGAAAGAGGGAAGGTTATGTACGTTTTTCAGAGGTAGCGGAGGAGTTGGATTTCCTGAGAAGATACGGCCGAATGGGCGCAAAAAGATATCTTGGCCGGGGCATAGGCCCCTACAAGAAAGGAAAGCTCAAGAGAATCGACTCCCGGAGGGCGGAAAAAATCGTCAAAGACTGTGAAGTGTTCATTCGAAATCGGGACAGCCTTATCCTTGGCACCCTTCCAGGCAGGCACTTGAGACAAAAAATAAAATCGCTCACATCCGTCCTCAAAAAGTCCATGTTCACGCGCATCTCTTCCGGAGATGATCTCCTTTCCGAAGAAGGAATTTTGATGCCGGAATATCATACGAGCTTTCAATACGAAGAGGATGGAGACGGATTTGTGAGCATAGAACGGGCGACCTTTCTCTGGGATATGAGTAAGAGGGCCTTTGATCTGCTCATGGCCAATCATATGGACAAATTCAGAAAAATCGCGACATATCGAGAGAGATGGCTGATTCCGCTGAAGTACCTTAGAGAGACGGCGGACCGCCGGGGGTTTTCAATTATTAGGGAAAAATATGAATGGCTGGTGAAAAATTTTCACAGGAGTGGTTTCACGGGTTGAGCTGAAAATTTGAGGGGTGCCTGGATCAATTTGAGCATTCCCTCGGCAACATTCCCCGTGCCGGCATGTTCTGGGCCAGCTTTTCAGGCAGCTTTACAACCTACAGCCAGCATTCCCCCAATTTCTTCATCACTTCGACCAGGGCATCGAATGTGGCGGGCTTGGTGATATAGGAGTTAGCCCCAAGCTCATAACAGCGTGATATATCTTCCTCTTCCCCGGAGGTAGTGAACACCACAACGGGAATTCGCCGTAAATTGGGGTCCTTTTTTATCTCAATGAGGGCCTCACGGCCGTCCTTCCTGGGCATATTGAGGTCGAGCAGGATAAGGCTCGGCATGGGAAAATTTTCAAGTTCCATGAATTTACCCCTTCGGTAAAGATAGTCCATCAGTTCCTCACCATCCGTCGCCATATGAAAATCGCTCTGAAGGCCGCTCTGCATAAAGGCGTCCCTGGCAAGAAAAAGGTCGTCAGGATCATCGTCAACCATCAGGATTGTCCTGTTTTTATAAATGTTGTTCATTGGGTGTTCACTCCTTTCCAGGCGCTCGTTTACGTGCAATGTGAAACCCGGATGTTTCTTGGTTAATGGGTCATGCACTCTTGACTTCAAACTCCCCCTCCTTCTCAAGGAGTGCGATGATCAGTTCAAGGGTGAATTGGTCAACGACTGCCTTATCCCAGCCCAGGGTTTCCAGCCTGAGGTTGATGGGGCCGGACGTAAACTCTCCGTCGTCGGCGACGATGTTCAGTACATCTCTGACAAGCCTTGGGATCTCCACATGTGTGAGGCCCTTTTTTGAAAGCTTGTACAACAGAAGATCGATTATCTCCTCCATATACCCACCTATTCCCTTTCTCAGGGGCGGTCTTTCTGGTCAACGAGGGCGAGGCGTCTCGCCCGCCATCACGGTGACAATTTTTCCCCTGTAAAGATAAAACCTCCTGGCAGTGACTTGATTCCGGAAAAATGACTCTGAAATACCGCCTTCCCGAAGGGATGGACTTCTTTTAACCCGTCCGTGTGAATAATAATTTTATCTGTATTCCTTGAACAGGTCTTAATGGCGTTTAGCAATTCATGGGCGGCGCTGCCGTCAAAATCACCCATCAGCTTGAGGTGAATGCTTTCACTGTTTTGATGGAAGATAATTCTGAAATTGCATGCCAAGATTCAGACTCCTTCGTGTTTTCCCATCTTTCAAGCCTGTTTTCCCTTACCCAGGAACCTCTGAGCTGTACGTTCAAGGTCTTTTATCATAAAGGGCTTGGGTATTATCAGATCCACAGAACCTTCCTGAATGTTGTCTGATGTGTTTCCGGTTATCAACACAACTGGAGTATGCGGGGATCTCTCCTTGATGGAAGAGGCGAGGGTCAGGCCGTCGCACTCGGGCATATCCATATCCGTGATCACGAGATCGAAGGGACTGCTAAGAAAAAAACCCAGGCCTTCCTTGCCGTTGCCTGCCGCAACCACCTGATACCCCATATATGCAAGGTACTTTGAAATAGCATCTCTTATGGGTTTCTGGTCCTCAACGATGAGTATGCGTTCCCTGCTATCAGAAAGACCTGCCATTATGGCACCTCTCTTGGTCCCCTTTTATTATCTTACCCGTCTTCATGTGATCAGGATTTTTTTGATGTTAGGTTTTCGTGAATCTTCTGTTTGAGTTTGTCCGTGTTTATGTCCTTGACCACATACCCGTCAGCCTCGGCCAGGCGCTCGTCGTTGACAAAACTATCATAGGCACTCACGATGAGGACCGGCACGGAAGGGTCATATTCCTTTATCCTGTGCAGCAGGTCCCAGCCTTCGAATCCCCGCAGATAGAGGTCCAGGAGGATAATATCGGGTCTTGACTCCTCAAGAGAGCTCATGAGGTAATCTGCATCCCCAAGACATGTAATATGATGACCCTCATCCGCCAATTCCTCTGAAAGTAGCTCACCTATGAAGGGCTGATCGTCGATAACCAGAATATTGGACATTTCTTCTCTCCTACAGGTTTTGT
>CAZGIZ010000120.1:0-14084 GCA_964526655.1 uncultured Desulfobacteraceae bacterium
CATAGCCATAAATCCCAAATATTTATTCACTGCAATGCACAGTGGAACTTTCAAAAAGATATAACCTTGAAGAGATAACATCGCCTACCTTGGCATATCTATCTCTGTGGGGTAAAACAGGGCCTAATTAATCAAGCTATTTCTGGGACATGACCGTAGCGATAATTCCTTTGCTGCATAGATGCTGTTTCTTACTCCCGCATAGCGGGATCCTCGATACGGTCCTTAGGATCGGCTTTTCCACAACGAAATAACCAGGGAACCCGTCAGAGTTTAAGGCCGGCCCTTTCTTCAGGTGAAAGACCAGCCCTGAATTCATCAAGTTTCTTTTCCGACTTATGGGTGCCGAACACCTTTCCCTCCCGGATCTCAATGTAACCCATCAGCTCCATCTCTTCCAGCAGGGACTCCACCATTGCCTGGCCCAGGGCGGGATATATCCCCTCTATCTCCTCTTTTGAGAATTCGTTCAATATCTTTTTAATATCTATTCCCGGTTTCCTTAGTACCTTGTCCAGTATGGTCATCTCCCTCCTGAAAAATGGTGTGTTCCGGCCCTTATCGCTCAGGTCAAAGGCCTCGATCTTCACGACAACAGAAGTCCGGTAGTCGGGACAAATGAGCCTCACGTCCCTATGCCTGATCCTTTCCTCCCGGGGAGGCCAGCCAAAGGTCCCTGAACCGGCCAGATTTGCCATATGAAATTTCGGCTCCGTATAGTTGGTTTTGACGTTCTTAAATCCGAGCCCGTCCAGTTTTTTGGAATCCGGATCATCCGCACTCAAAGGGGCATATAAAAATGGGTAATAAAATAGATAGCCCCTGTACCGCGGACCCGCCTCCTGAATCTCTATCATCCTGGGAACGACCGTGATGGCAAAGCTGGGACATATGGAGCCAATAAAACTCGCCCCGTCAAAAATGAATTCATCACCCAACTTGTATTGATGGTGGCATGGATACCTCTCCTTGTCCCCTAAAAAGTCAACGACAGTAGCCTTTACCTTGAACATGGGAAACCTCCTTTTCAAATCATCCCATCAAACTTTCATAGTACTGGGAAGTCCCGGTCCTTACTAT
Organism: uncultured Desulfobacteraceae bacterium; assembly: GCA_964526655.1. Classification (GTDB taxonomy): domain Bacteria; phylum Desulfobacterota; class DSM-4660; order Desulfatiglandales; family HGW-15; genus CAZGIZ01. The sequence continues at coordinate 1,081 of CAZGIZ010000120.1, forward strand.
TTCACGGACAATACCCTCCGTCACCTTGCCCACGCCCTTGAGGGACCGCAGGCTTCCCAGCATGGTGGAAACCGGTTCTTTGAGCTGCGAGATGGAATAGGCCGCATAGCCGTAGGGCGAGGGACGTCCCTTGCCTTTGAGGACATAATCCATGTGCTCCAAGATTACAACCACAAGGTCATTCTGATCTATGAGGTCCCTGAAGAGATAATGGGGTATTCGTATGGGAATCTTATATCTCTCTGCAAGGGTCATGAAGGTCCCTTCCACGGAGCCGTAATATTCCCCCGTTGCCGCTCCCCACTTGTTTTTCCTGTAGATATTGACGTACTGGGGAATGAGGCCGGGATAGTGCCTTTCAAGCACTGAATAGAAATAGTCCATCTGGCGGCCCTCCTTGAGGGTCATGCCGCTGAAAATGATAAAATCGACCCCGATTTCATCGGCCCTTTTGATGGTCTCCTCCATTTTTTCCAGGGTATCGGTTATAAAGGGTATAACCGGCATCAGGAACATGCCGCAGGCAATACCCTCCCCCTTAATCCTCTTCATGGCCTCAAGCCTGCGAGAAGGGGAGGGGACGCCTGGTTCGAAGATAGAGGATATCAGGTCGTCCGCCGAAGAAAAACTGAAGCTGACAATGGCCCTTTTCCGGGCGTTGATTTTTTTGATGATATCCAGGTCCCGCTCCACCAGGGTGGATTTCGTGAGTATGTGGACCGGCCAGTTCCCTTCATACAGAAGCTCCAGGACCTGCCTGGTCAATTTGTATTTCTCTTCCGCTGGCTGATACCCGTCCCCCACGCCGCCCCCCACCATTACATATCCGGCTTTCAGGGGAACGCGTTTTCTTGAGGGGTCCAGCTCCCGGGAGAGGATTTCCAGGGCATTTATCTTGACCGCTACCTCCCGCCCGAATTCCCCTTCCACGTTGTACTTCTCTGCCCTGCCGTCGCAGTAGACGCAGTTATGGGCGCAGCCCCTGTACAAGTTCATCCCATACCTTGAAACAAACCAGGTTTCTATCTTCTTGTGCTTCCGCAGGATGGACTTTGCCCTAATCTCCTTTATGCTCATCTCTTTTAAAACGCCTGTCCTTGTACTTGTATTCGTCGACACCCAGGAGGTCCATTACCCTTTGGGGTTCCTCCTTGACCAGGTTCCTGCAGGCCCGGTAGGCTATCCAGTGTGAGTTTTTATCTCTGGTCTTTACCAGCTTTCCGACAATACCAAACACCAGTTCCGGATTCTTCCGGGCGAGGTCGCTCAGGTTGTTGCCCACGGATGTACGAGGATAGGGCGTTTTTTCCTTAAATAGATTTCTCAATACGGACAAGGAATAGTCGGGATTATTATACATCCACCGGTTTGTGGCCACGGGCCGCAGGGTCTCACCAACAAAACGCCTTATATTGGGGTCCTTGGACCTTGCGCATTGGATCAAAAAGGGCCTAACACCTTCTGCGTGCTCCCTGATGATCTTCCTGAAAAAGTGGGCCGCGATCTCTCGCGTTATCCAGAAATCGTCCGCAGCGGCCCTTTTAAAATAGGGCAGCACATCTTCATAGCCATTAAGTCCGTGATAAGAGAGGAGGCCCAAGCCCACGGCCTTGTTTTTGAATTCGTTTCCCTTCTCAAATATTGTTGAAGCTGCAGGGAACAGGAAATGGCCTTCCAGGTTTTCGTAAAGATATTTCGTGAGTACGTCGAGGGTATGGACAATCCCATAGGATATACGTTTATTGTCCGGGATACTGTCATAGAGCCTGTCAAGGACACGGGGAATATTCCTAAGCACCAGGTCATGCCGGTCCCTCCGGATGTTGTCGATTACGGTCCCTTTGATACGCTTCTCTATTTTAGGGGTTAAGATGTTCATGGACCATCTCAATTTATAGGTATGGAATAATAGCCTTTTTTCACGAAACCTTCAAGGATCAAACAGAATTTCCATATTCATCCCCCCATATATACAGCCCATCCCCCTATTTCGGCCATTCGTCGCATATGGATTGCCGGGCCCTGTTGAGTGCCATAAAATATCGCTGAAAACAATAACGATACTCATTCTCAAAATTTTCCATTTCCGGTTCCCAGGGAATGACCAAAAATGAAACCAGAGACTTTTTGCAGGGATATTTATAGAAAGGAGGCTGTCATGAGAATATCATTGGGGCACGGATTATTAGGGACAGGGATCATTATCCTGTTCCTGTCCTGCCTCTCCATCACAGCTACTGCAAGGGACTGGCATGAGCTGGGCCAAATAGATGAGGCAGGCCTGAAAATGAAAATTAACGAGTTTCAGGATAGGCTCAAACAGGATCCCGAAGACTACGAAAGCCTCAAGGGCCTGGGGATCGCCTACCATAACCTGGCAAAAGGCGATCCTGAAAAATTCGGCCCATTGGCCGTCGAAACCCTCACAAGGGCCTGTGAGATGGGCAACAGGGATTATGAAGCCCTCTGCTATCTGGGAAGCTCAACGACCATGATGGCCCGAACCACCTTGAACCCCATAAAGAAGTTGTCCTACACCAATAATGGAATCGCTATGATTGACAAGGCCGTGAGAAAGGAACCCGACAACATCTCAGTGCGCCTGACAAGGGCCTATAATTCCAAGAGTTTGCCAGCCTTCCTTGAGAGGGAGGGAGTAGCGCTGGAGGATTTTGAACGCCTGGCAGGGATCATTGAAAAAGACCCGCTGTCTTTCAAGTCAATTAAAAAAGAAGTATATTCAAATCTCGTCGAGCTTTATGAGAAAAGGGGCGAAAAAGCCAGGGCTGAAGAGTACAGGGAAAAAGCTGAAAGGTTATAGGAGAGGAGAATAAAAAAATGGATCTTATCGAAACAAGGGATCTCAAAAAGGACTATCATCTTGGCGAGACAGTGGTTCACGCCCTCAGGGGCATTGATCTTGCCATTGGTAAGGGGGAATTTGTAGCGGTGTGGGGCCCTTCCGGCTCGGGCAAGACCACCTTGCTGAACCTGATCGGGGCCATTGATGAGCCATCAGGAGGTCAGCTCTTTTTCGAAGGCCGGGAGCTTGCCCGCCTTTCGGACAACAGGCGCACGGAGTTGCGAAATCAATCCATAGGCTTCATATTTCAGGGATTTAACCTGATACCGGTCCTCTCCGCCCTGGAAAACGTTATGCTGCCCCTGCAGATCAAGGGCGGCTCCTCCAGGGATGTCAGGAAAAAGGCCTTACGATGCCTCGAGGACGTGGAGCTCTCGGATTTCATACATCACAGGCCGGACAAGATGTCGGGCGGCCAGCAGCAGCGTGTCGCCATTGCCCGGGCACTGGTGATGGACCCCTCCCTGGTCATCGCGGACGAGCCCACTGCCAATCTGGACTCCGGCACTTCGAGGAAGATCATAGGACTCATGAGGGAACTCAACAACAGAGGAGACACGACATTTATATTCTCCACCCACGATCAAAGGCTCCTTGATCAGGTAAAGCGTCTGATTCGCCTGGAGGATGGAAAAATTCTGGATGGAGGTGACTAAAAATGATCAAATGGATGAAGATTGCCCTTCGCAATATATTGAAAAACAGGCGCAGGACCATGGTGACCCTTCTGGCCATCGCTGTTGGATTCGCGGCCGTAAGCCTTTTCAGGGGCTATGCAGACAGGACCTACTGGGGTATCAGGCAGATGGCAATCAGAGGAGAAGGCCTCGGGCACCTCACCATCTACAAGAAGGGATGGCTTGAAAAGGGAAAGATCGAGCCTGACAGGTACATGTTTTCAAAAGGCGAGACCCAGCGGATCATTGATCTGGTCGAGGAGGATAATGATGTCATCCTCGCGACCCCTCAACTGAGTATATCAGGCCTCGTGTCCAACGGCCGCACATCGGCCATTTTTCTTGCAAACGGGGTCATACCCAAAGATGAAAAGACCATAAAAGGCGGATGGGCCGCCTTCAGTCCCGTCAAGGGGGAGACCCTGGACAATGACAAGCCCTATGGGGTAGAGGTGGCGGAGGATCTGGCAAAGCTCCTTGACCTGAAACCCGGGAGCGATGCCGTGGTCATGGCACCCACCCTTGACGGCCAGATGAACGCCCTGGATATCCAGGTGGCCGGACTCTATGACACAGGTTCCGATGCCACCAACGACAAGTTCATCCGCGTGCCCTTTGCCTTTGCCCAGGCCCTCTATGACACGGAAAAGGCCGACCGGATAGTGGTCCTGCTGAAGGACTGGGAAAAGACCGAGTCCGCAAGGGACCGGTTGCTCTCAAGTCTGACAGACGCCGGCCTAAACTCCGAGATCAGGACATGGAACGAGATCTCCCTCTTCTATTCCAAGGTCAAAGGGATGCTTGACATGATATTCATGTTCCTCTTTGTTATCGTCCTGGTTATCGTGGTCATGAGCGTGGTGAACACTATGGGCATGGCCGTGCTTGAGCGGACAAGGGAGATCGGGACCCTGAGGGCCCTGGGCCTCAAACGGAGGGGAGTGGGGCTGCTTTTCGCCATAGAGGGCGCCATGATCGGCCTTTTGGGGAGCGTTTCGGGCGTCGTCCTGAATATCGCCGCATGGGCGGTTATCAGGGGTGTCGAGCCCACCTATGTCCCGCCCGGGGTATCCACCAGGGTATCATTGGTCGTGAACCTGGTCCCCCAGGCCATGATCTTTTTAGTCCTGTTCCTGGTCTTCCTCTCACTTATAGCCGCCCTCCTACCGGCAAGGCGCGCGGCAAGGCAGAATGTGGTGGAGGCCTTGGGTCATGTGTAAAAAAGGTTCACGGTTCAGGGTTCAAGGTTTCAGGTTCAGGGCGTAAGGCGCAAGGCAAAACATATTAAAAAAGGTATAGGGCATAGGGCGCAGGGCGTAAGGAAAAACATATTAAAAACGAAATAATGGAGAAAGAAATGAGAAAGGTAACTGGTATGCTGGTGGCGGTCCTTTCCATGTGCACGGCCATATTTGTTGTTCCGGCGCATGCGGAGATGTCCCCTCAAGAGATACTTACAAGGGCCGACAGGGCCAGGGGGAATGTGGAGGGGATTGAGTGGACCATTGATATGGAATCCATTGAGAATGGGCGCACCCAGGAGAGGAGTGTCCTGGTCAAAGCCCGGGGATACAACAGTCTCGCTGAATTTATCGCTCCCCCAAAGGTAAAGGGCCAGAAGCTGCTCATGATAGACCGGAACATGTGGTTCGTGAAACCGGGTCTCAGCAAGCCGGTCCCCATTTCCCCGAGGCAGAAGCTCATGGGAGGGGCCGCCAACGGTGACATAGCCTCCACCAACTACGCAGGCGACTATGAGCCGGTCTCGATTTCAGAAGATGTGGTGAAGGGAGAGGAATGCTATCTCCTGGACCTGAAGGCAATCAATAAAAACGCAACCTACGACCGCATAATGTACTGGGTATCCAAAAACAGGCTGGTGGGTGTCCAGGCCGACTTCTACACCGTGTCGGGAAAGCGATTCAAGTCAGCGACCTTTGAATATGATAACAGCATCAAGATAGAGGATAAGCCGAGGCCCTTTGTGTCCAGGATGGTCATCACGGACACTGTCATAAAAGATAACGTCACAACCATGGTCTATGGAGAGGTCACTATCAAGAGCATACCGGACTCGACCTTTAACCTCAACCTACTGATGCGGTGACGGGCGCTCCGAGAGGATTAACCCTTTGGAGTCTCGAAAGAATGCTCCTGCAAATGGGGCTTCGGGATTGTAAAGGCAGGCGCAAGGCATAAGGCTTAGGGCATAGGGAAAAGGGCCTTGCGCCTTGCGCCCTGAGCCTTGGGCCATATTTTTAAGGCTTTAAGTCTCGCAAAGAGCTCGACCTATTGATAGTTAAAAAAGCTAAACAGCTATAGAAAAGGCAATATCATGAAAGTGCGCATCTTGATCTTTATCCTATCCTTTTTTGCCTGCCTTCAATTTTGGGCCTCCTTTTCCATTGCCTCGGAAGGGGATCCGGAACCGGATAGCGAGGCCGGACTTACCGCTCTAAGGGATGAGCTCTCCGAAGGATTTCATTACAGCCTGAGATTCCTTACCTATGGCACCTGTTACAATATTGCGGATTCGACCCAGAACCCGGACAATGATTTTCTACAGATCCAGAGCTATTCGGGTGAAGTGGATCTCAGGCCCGACTTCGGGCTAAACTTCAGGAGACTTGATTTAAGTATAAAGCCCAGGATGAACCTGCAATGGAAGGCCTGGGAGGATGGGACACGAAAGGGAGACAAAGACTGGGAAGACGACTGGTTCATCAACGAGTGGCTGGCCCGGGCAAGACTGCTGGAGAACCTCTTTGTGTCCTATGGCCGGGAAAACCTCCAATGGGGACCCTCCTTTCTCTATTCCCCCTCGAACCCCTTCTTTTCAGACAACGGCAGGATCAATCCCAGGCAGGAAGTAGCGGGAATGGATTTTGCCCGCCTTGTCTGGCTCCCTGGACCAGCATGGACAGTCTCTTTGATCGCGAACACGGGCAAGGGCCGCCAGGTATTCAGGGTCAGGCCCTTTGAAAAGAGTTACGGCCTCAAGCTTGATTACGCTGGTCAGGAAGGATATGCCGGGCTAATCCTTTCACGCAAGTCCGGCGACGGGAACAGGCTCGGCCTCTTTGGCGGCTGGACAGCCACAGACGCGCTCCTCCTCTATTGCGACACCGCACTTTTCGAGGGGAGCGATCTCCTCTATCCTGTCGAGGACAACCTCTCTCCCTTCGGCGCCTCCTTCAGGGCCATCGATGAAGACACATCATCCAAAAGGGAGACCATACTGTTGGGAGGCTCTTACACCTTTTTGGCCGGCCCGACCCTCACGATGGAATATCTCTACAACGGGACCGGATATAACAATCATCAGGCTGAAATGTATTACCAACTGCGAAAACAGGCCTCTGATGCCTACAAGACCCCCTTTGGTGGCCTCTCCCGGATGACCCTCGGCCAGGCCGTGGATACGGGACTCAGATTCCTGAGGCGCAACTATGCCGTAATCCAGTACAGACAAAGCGATATCAGGGACCTGCTGAACATAACATTGAGCTGGGTCCAAAACATTGACGAGGACTCGGGGAGCTTCATATCCCTGGTGGATTTCTATGTGGGGGACCATATTCAGGTCTTCACAATCGGGACAGTCAACGCGGGCAATGGCGATACGGAATTCAGGGCTATTCTTGATTGCCATTTGATGATAGGATTGGAGTATACATTTTAGCCATATTTCAGGGTAAATAGTCATGATACACGATAAGATCGATATAAACCAAAAAAAGGCCTTATACTATTACTCCCTCACGGCAGTTTTCTGCTTGATTATCTCCCTGTTCCTTGTCCTTACGGATAGTGACAAGGAGTTTCTCAGCACCTTTATCATTTCAGAGGTCATCGGCCTGACAGGATGCACCTGCGTTATCTTAGGCTTTTACATAATAAGACCGAAAAAAATGCTGACCCTGTTCATCACATTAATGGTCAGCATATTTACAGGTTCAATTTTAGGGATCATTTTGGGTTTTACTGCCGCGGGGATAGATCCTTACGGTTTGTTAAAGAGAGATTTCATCAATGCCTTTGTAATCAGCATCGTTTTTGGATCGGTCATCAGTTACTTTTTCTCCTCCCGGGGTGTAATCGCCTCCAAGGAGGCTATGATCAAGGAAGAGAGAATAAAGCGGCTCGATATGGAAAAAAAGGCCGTGGAGACCAATTTTCGACTCCTCCAGGCCCAGATCGAGCCCCATTTCCTGTTTAACACCCTTTCCAATATCCTGAGCCTGATGGACACGGACCTTGAAAAGGCAAGGTCCATGCTCAAGGACCTTATGCAGTACCTGCGTACCACACTATCCAAATCGAGACGCGAGTCAACAACCCTGGGCGAGGAGATGGATCTCATTCGTGCCTATCTCAATATCTTTAAGATCCGTATGGGAGACAGGTTACGTTACAGGATCGACATCCCTGATGACCTAAAGGATATCCCTTTTCCGCCCATGCTGGTTCAGCCCCTTGTGGAGAATGCCGTCCGGCACGGGCTTGAGCCCGAGATAACCGGAGGGGAGATATGGATTCGCTCTGCCGTAGACGGCGACACCCTGCGCCTCGAGGTAACTGATACAGGGGCGGGACTTTATGAAAACAGCAATCCCGGCATGGGGATCGCCAACATCAGGGAGCGTCTTAAATCTCTCTACGGGGAGGGGGGAAGACTGATACTTGAGGAGAACCGGCCCTCGGGACTGAGGGCGATTATCGAGGTGCCCTATGAAAGGGATTAAGGCGATCATAGCCGATGACGAGGAGCAGCTCAGACGCTTCCTGAAGGACAAACTCAAGTCGCTATGGCCTGAACTTATCATAAGCGGCGAGGCTGGAAACGGCCCCGACGCCCTCGAATTGATTGAAGTGCATCAACCCGACATTGCCTTTCTTGATATCAGGATGCCTGGGTTTTCGGGCATAAGGGTCGCGGAAAAGGCGGCTGGAAAATGCAGGGTCGTATTTATAAGCGCCTATGACCAGTACGCCCTGCAGGCCTTCGAGAATGAGGCCCTGGACTATATAGTGAAGCCCGTGACAGATGAAAGGCTTGAAAAGACCATAAGGCGGTTGAAAAAGGAGGTTGCGGACCGGTCTTCCCCGCCTGTGGACCTTGGAAAGATCATCGAGAGATTGATGGCCGCCATTGACACCCGAAAGGACGCGGACCGCCTCAACTGGATAAAGGCCCAGCATGGTGAAGGGGTAAGGCTGATCTCTGTCAACGAAATATATTATTTTAAGGCCGAAGATAAATACACGACGGTCAAGACCGCGGATAGTGAATCACTGATAAGAAGGAGTATCAAGGAGCTGGCCGGGGACCTTGATCCCGGGCAATTCTGGCAGATCCATCGAGGGACCATTGTTAATGTCAAAAAAATAGACAGGGTCACCCGCGGATTCTCCGGCGGCTTGATGATAAAGCTTAAGGACCTCCCAGGGACCACCCTTTCAGTCAGCAGGGCCTACAGCCACCTCTTCAAGCAGATGTGATAAAAAAAGGTCTAAGGTTTAAGGTCTAGGGTGTAAGGCAAGAAACAAACGAGTCTGATTAAAACCAAAATTAGGCGGTTCCGGGTTCCACGTTCAAGGGTCAAAGGTTGTAAAGGCATTCAGCCGCAGGCCATTTGGGCATGTTTTAAGCATCTACAAGAATCACCTTTAACCCTGAACCGTGAACCGCCTAACCCAGATCAAAAACAGAGGAAAAATTCATGAAAATAGGCGTTTATCAGAATCATCCCGAATTCGGCATGGTCGAGAAAAATGTCCGGCAGGCCGTCCACGACCTGAAAGGTGTTGAGGCGGACTTGATGGTCCTGCCCGAGCTATTTGGCACCGGCTATCAGTTTATCTCCAGGGATGAAGTCTCGGAGCTTGCGGAGGAGATACCGGAGGGCCTGACCTGCCGGGCCTTTATGGAACTTGCGAGGTCAAAGGAGATGTTTCTGGTCTTTGGCCTGGCGGAGAGGGACAAGGGCAGGATATATAATTCAGCGGCCGTTGTAGGGCCTGAAGGTTTTATAGGCAGATACAGGAAGAGCCACCTCTTCATGGAAGAGAAACTCTTTTTTGACCCTGGAGATACGGGTTTCCGGGTTTTCGACCTGGGGACCTTCCGCCTGGGCGTGATGATATGTTTTGACTGGTGGTTTCCCGAATCCGCGAGGAGCCTGGCGATCATGGGGGCGGACATCATCTGCCACCCTTCCAATCTTGTCCTCCCCGATTGTCAGAGATCAATGAAGACCCGCTCCCTTGAAAACGGCGTCTTTTCAGCCACGGCCAACAGGATAGGCACTGAATCCAGGGGCGGAAAGGCGGCATTGACTTTTACGGGCGAAAGCCAGATCCTTGACAACAGGGGAGATGTCCTGACGAGGCTCAAGAAGGGTGAGACTGGGACCTCGGTTGTGGATATTGATCCGGAAAGGGCCCGTGATAAATCGATCACAGCCGTGAACGACCGCCTCAAGGACAGACGGCCGGAACTCTACGATGCCCTGGCAAAAAGAACTTAGAATTCCCATTCTATAGAGGCTCATAAGACCTTGACACTGTAAGTCGGAACGGGATTATGTATCCCTTTGACGCTTATTTTATCCACCCATTCCGCCTCCACAATGTCTTTTACCATGATAAAGGTCCTCCGGCTGATAAGAATCTGTCCCGGTTTTGCCAAGGATACGAGGCGGGATGCCACATTCACCTGATTCCCTATCACCGTATAGTCCATATGCATATCCGATCCAATATTCCCCACGGTCATATACCCGGTATTTATCCCTATACCGATGCTGAGTTCGTGACCGTAAAATAGCCATTCGGTCTTCATTTCTGCGACCTTCTTCTGCATCTCGATCGCCATCAGGACCGACCGCTGCGCATGGTCCTCCATTATTATGGGGTCCCCGAAAAACACCAGCATTCCATCCCCTATTATCTTATTCAGTGTCCCCTCATAGTTATGAATGAGCGTGGTCATTTCACAGAGATACCTGTCCAGTAGATGGAATAGTTCCTCGGGTTCGAGGTTGTCCGTAAGGGTGGAGAAATTTCTGATATCCGTAAAAAGGACGGTCATCAGCTTCCTCTGGGGTTCGGCTCCCAGGACGTCACCGCTGGATAGTATCTTGTCGGCGAGCCTTGGCGAGAGGTAACGCCTCATGTCGTGATATCTTTTCAGCTCTTCGACCTGATTGTTAACCTTGTTTTCAAGATCGAGGTTGAGGGCAATCAACTCTTCCCTGGCTTTTCTGAGATCGGTGGTCCTTTCATCCACCTTTTGCTCCAGGGTCCTGTTATATTCTTCCAGTCTTATTTTTGCCTCTTTTAATTCATCATTGGCCACCCTGAGGGCCTGGTATGCGCTGTTCCTGGCCTTTATTGTCTCCCTGAGCCCATTGATCGTATCGATAAGGTGTTTGCCCGAATCAATCTTCCTTTTCCTGATCCTGCGGGCCTGGGAGAGGCGGTTTATCAATGAGAACCTGTCATAGGAAATGTCCAGGATAAAATAGGGGGCCTTGAATATCTCACCGGCCATGAGGAGAATCCTGCTGCCAGCCTGAACAGTCTCGGTTATAAGGACGGCCTCCCTTTTATGCTGGATCCCCTGTAACGGCCCCCGGATGACTTCACTATATCTACCCAGAAAGACATTTTTACTGTCCGGCATATCAGGCTCCAGGAGGACCTTTTTGCCCACAACACGGCGCCTGTCATCAAGTGGATCCTTTATGGTCAGGACATCCCCTTCCATTCTGGCGTTGAGGCCATAGGAGGAGAACTCCGGTTCCCTGTTAAGCAGCAGTTCCGGGTCATACTGGTTCATGGGTTGTTTAATAATTGCAGGTTCAAGGCCCCAGATGGTGGGAATGGAGGAGATTATGCCCCTCCTGTAAGGATCGCTGATGAAATCCTTTTCAATATCAATATCGTCATGATACTCAACCTTTAATATTACCCGTAGCTTTCCTGACGTCCTGTCATAGGCCGGCGGGCTGACTACCTCTATCTCCTTCGTGTCATTAAAGTTATTGTTGAAAAAAGGGAGCCTCTTAAAGCCGTCATCGGGACTTGCGAATACCCTTACAAAGTAATCGAACCGGCCCCATGAGCCAAGCCTGGCCGCCGAGGCCCCGCAGTTGAAATAGAAGTATGTCTCTTCGGAGAGATCCTTCGCCCGAATGAATATCTTGTGGAAATTTTCGTAGGTGGTCCATTCATCCTCGTTCAGGAAAAAGTCTTCCGGCGACTTGTATCTTTCCGCGGGAAAGGGGATTCCCTGAAAAAGGTTGTCACAATGGCCGAGCCTGTTTGTCAGATAGGTTGCAATAACCTTGATATTCCGGTTGCTGATACAGTCTATCCTGCTCATGGATCTTTTAGGAAAAAGTTGTAGAAAGGGCAAAAAAACAGGCAAATGTTTGTTTAATGATAAGATTCTTTTTGCAACGAGCATGCCATGACCACAATTCCTTGATTTCGACCAGTTACCGATATTTCGGACGCTTTTTATGCCCGGTTTTGTGTGCAAGGGTGAACCTTTTGGTGTGCATGTGAAGACATTAGGTTTAGACAGGATCAACAGGATTTCCTGGATCATTTGTGGGTTTCTCCCTTCCATGCCTGTCCCGCCGAAAGCGGAGATGGAAGGGGGAAAATTCAATCCCACCAAAAAATATCCTGTATATCATGTTAATCCTGTCAGATATTTAGCCGTTAGGCCCGAAACGGCAGAACCTTTTCGATCCTCATCTCACCCTTCTGGCCTAATGGATCAACCAGGATTTGGAGAGCAACTGGTTTTGTCTTGACATAAACAACTTTTATTATAATATGACCTGGCTGATTGCGGGTGTCGGGACGTGGCGCAGTCTGGTAGCGCACCTGAATGGGGTTCAGGGGGCCGCTGGTTCAAATCCAGTCGTCCCGACCAGTAAATTCAGGAACTTAGATGGTTTTCGGAACGACAGGATTTAGAAGATGTGACCATTTTGTGACCATGAATGTCACAATTTGGAGGTGAGGCGGTTAATCCATTTTAAAGGTTGACCGCTTTCTTTTTGTGCTCTTGACTGAGGTGGGCATAACGGAGGGTCATGGTCATGGTTTTATGTCCCAGGATCTCCCTGGACTTCTTTCAAGCTTGCTCCTCTCATAATCATCTGGCTGACAAAGGTATGTCTCAGATCATAAAACCTGAAATCCTTAATGCCCGCCTTGACCAGAGCTGCCGTGAAGGCTTTCTTGACATTCTTTGAGGATTCAGGAACCGGAGCAGGTCTTTTCGGGTTTCTCACGGGCTCAGGACCTTTCAATTTTTTTTCATCTTTTTATTTAATCAAACTTACAAATGGTATTGTTGAATTTGTTAAGCGTGTCCTAGATTCATGAATAATTTATGTTGAATGATCAGCACGAACGGCGGGCGGATTGCTCCCTTGCTGTTC
>CAZGIZ010000121.1:0-14083 GCA_964526655.1 uncultured Desulfobacteraceae bacterium
CAAGGCCGTCAAAGGATATTTTTCGCTCTTCATACTTCTCGAGGTCGGGATGATTCATGATTCCCTCGATCTGGGCCGGGACAAAGATGGCAAATGTAACCTTTTCCCTCTCAATGGTCTCAAGTATCTCGGTTGCGCGGGGAATCCTCTGAAGGACCAGTGTCGCCCCTAAAAACATGGACTGGTTGAGTGAGCCTGAAATAGCCGCGGCGTGACCAACCGGGGTCGCCTGGAGCAGGACATCGTTAGGCGTCAGTGGGCCTGAGGCATAATTATTGATAGTTATCAAGCTGTTATGGGTGCGCGGGACAAGTTTGGGCGCCCCTGTCGTCCCCCCTGTGGGTATAAGAACGGCCACATCGTTCGGGTCGGGTCGGAATCGGTCAAGATAATCGGCAGGATAATCTCCAGGCCTGGCCTCTTCCATGAGTCTATCCATTGAAAGGGCGCCGGGAGGCAGATCTTCCTCATCTTCAGGCATTATGACAAACCTGAGACTCCTGTGTTCCGCTGCTATATCTTTGATCAAAGGCAAAAATTCGTGATTTCCTTCCCTTAGCTGAAAAACCCAGCCCATGGCCCCGGTTTCTCCTATAAAGCCGGAGATCTCACGAAAACCGTGGCGGGGTACCGCGATAACCGGGACAGCCCCTATCTTCTCCATGGCGTAAAAGGCTATAAGGAACTCGCACCTGTTTGGAAGTTGCAGGATGATGCGATCGTGTCCTTCCACTCCCAGCCTCTTAAGGGCGATGGCGAATTTATCCACCCTCTCCTTGAGATCAGCATAACTCAGTCTTGTCTTGTCATCAATCACTGCGATTTTTTCTGGATATTTGAGGGCCGCCCTGTCAAGCAGGTCCCCATAGGTGAGATCCAGCCATGCCCCCGAATCCCTGTATTCCTTGATGACCTCTTCAGGATAAGGCGTGAAACCTTCCAAAAAGGATATGCTATTCATCAAACTCCCCTTTTAAGGCCAAGTTATCCATGTCGCAGGAAAATTACATGAATTTGTCCTGGGCGCGAATATATTGAAAATAGTCCGCCCTGTCAATAACCCGAGGCCCGCAGTCCGGTTTCCTCATCCATTGATCCGGCAGTCTCATTCTATCCTGTCCAAATATTGAAGCCCTGGAGTAGTGGACTCCAACACCCCTTTACTCCAAAAAATCAGATAACATCTCGATGGTGACCAGGGGGCGGATCAATTCTTGACAATGCCCAATAGTGCATAGTACCCTGATCCCCAAGGAACGACAGCCTCATTCCTGTCCGCTCCCTGGCCGGCTTGCCTGATTTTTTCCCTACCTGGCATCGGCTTAATAACAGCCGGTAAAAACAATAATATTAAAAGGAGGCAAAACATGAAACTTGGAAGATTTATTGTTGACACACACGTCCATTCCCAGCGTCATGCTGCGGGAAAGGCCCTGAAGGGCTCCAAGGATTACGGCGATCTGGGAAAGGTCATGGGCATGATGGAGGCCTACGACAATTCGGCGCGTCTCCTCTACGACATGGATCGCTACGGGGTCGATATGTGCGTCATTGAACCGGCTTTCGGAATGACCAACAAGACCAATGTCGAGCAGATGAAGAAACACCCTGATAAGTTTGTCTGTAATGCATGGCCCCATGAATACCGGGACAAGGCCATTAGAGGAGAGATTGAATGGACCATAGAAGGATTCTGTGACGCCCTGGACAAGCTGCTTGAGACCGGTAATTACGTGGGCGTGGGTGAGGCCGTGATCCATGCGATTCCAAAGGAAAAGACAAAATACCCCCAGTTTTTAGATGAGCATACCTTAATCAACTACAACATGCACGTGATGGAAGTGTGCCGGAAACACAAGGTACCCTTCCGCTATCACACGGGTACGCCTGGTGGATACACCATACCCTACCACGGCTCTCCCACGACCTATAACCCTTTGTGGGCACATACCCTGGCCGCCACATTTCCAGATGTACCCATCATTTTGGAGCATGCAGGCATCGAAGGCGGATGGTGGGAATACTTTTACGAGCAGTGCCTGCACGTGGCCGCGAGCCACAAGAATGTCTACCTGGAGACGGGTCGTTTCTGGGCGGATCTCTACTACAAGGCGTTGAACGACCCTGGCATAGGCGCAGAAAAATTGTTATGGGGCACTGACTGGGGCGCAAGCCTTCCCGTCTATTCCCAGCCCAACCGCTACCCTCCCGGATATACCAGGCAAAATACAAAAGAGGGGATCCCGCGCCATCAGGTGGATATATGGGGCTGGAGCCTGAAGCAGCTCCAGCGGCTGGATATCAATCAGGATGACCTCAATCTAATTCTCGGGGGCAACGCCGTACGCCTCTACAACCTCAAGCTTCCGGGCGATCTGACCCGGATGTTCAAGTTTGTCGATTAGCGCATATATAATACGAGACCTTGATTTTTATTAAACCATATAAGAGTGAAATATCCCGGCCCATAAGCCAGATTTTGGGCCGGATTCAAAGGGCTCGGTTTTGCCTTAACCCCAGAATTGTTTGAGGCGAGGCAGGCAATGTTTTCTCTTCAATCTGACACAGCCCGGACGACCAAGATTTAAACATTGATCAAATGGGATATTAATCTATGACCAAAGTTATGACCATGACAGAGGCCGTCTCCAAGTATGTAAAGAGCGGCGACACTATATTCATTGCCGGAATGCAGCACGGGGAGCCCTCGGCTGCGGTGCACGAGATCCTGCGACAGAAGATCGACAATCTGACCCTAATAAGCGCCCTGGTGGCCACGTCCACGCTCATGATCGGCGAGGGTCTCGTAAACAACATGGTTACCGGATTCACGATGCAGGACCCCAAGCGTCATTACGCCATTGCCAAGGCAAAGAAAATGGGTAAGCTGCCCGTCTTCGAGGAGTACTCCCACTTTGGAATCAGCCTGGCCCTCCTTGCCGGCCAGATGGGAATACCCTTTATGCCTGTCAGGAGCCAGATAGGCTCCGATATGCCTAAGTACAACAATAACATCAAGACAATGGAAGACCCCTTCACCGGAGAGTTAATAGGCGCGGTCAGGGCGATGGTGCCCGACGCGGGCATTATCCATGTGCAGAGGTCAGACGGCGAGGGCAATGCCCAGAGGTGGGGCACCATGGGTGTTGACAGGGAGGGGATAAACGCCAGCCGGAAGGTTATCGTCACCACTGAAAAAATCGTTGATTCCCGAATCATCCGAAACGACCCCAACCGCACAATTATCCCGGGATTCAGGGTCTGCGCCGTGGTCGAGCAGCCCTGGGGGGCCCACCCCATGCATCTGGCCGGCTGTTATAACGACGACATGTGGGGCTTTTACAGGGACATAGGCCTCAGGGAGGGCTATGAGTCCTACATGGAAAAACTCGTGTACGGTGTAAAGGACTGGGAAGAGTATCTTAGGGAGAAAAGGGCCATCAAGGGAGAGGATTATTTTGAAAAATTCAGGATCAAAAATCCTGTCAAGAGCGAACCTGTTATCACGGGTTATTAGGGGGTAACGACTCGATGGGAGAAGATGAAAAAGCCATGGACTATAACGACGCAGACCAGATGATCGTATCGGCTTCCCACCGGATAAAGGACAGGGATGTGGTATATGTGGGGGTGGGCCTGCCAATGGTGGCCGCCCTGTTGGCAAAGCACACCCACGCCCCCAATTGCACGATTATCATCCAGAACGGCATTATCCAGACCGCGACCTTTCAACTGCCTGCCGCTACCGACACCCTGGGCTCGCAATACATGGCCGACCATCTGGACGGTCTCTTCTACATAAACTGCCTGGGACAGTCAGGCTATATCAGCGCCGGTTTTATCGGCGCCGGGCAGGTAGACCGTTATGGAAACGTCAACGCGACGGTGGTGGGGGACTACACAAATCCCGAACACCGCTGGCCCGGCAGCGGCGGCGGGAATGATGTTATGAGTTTCTGCAACCGGACGATCATCATTCTGAGACAGAGCAGACAAAGGTTTCCAGAGAAGGTCGATTTTGTCACCTGCCCGGGCTATCTTGACGGTGAAGAAGGGAGGCGGGAACAAGCCGGCCTGCTCGCGAATACCGGTCCTTCGGCAGTCATAACCAACCTTGGCTGCTACGAGTTTGAAGAAAGGGAGATGGTTTTAAAATCCTTCCACGGCCGTATCGGAGTTACACTGGAGCAGGTCAAGGCGGAGGTCGGATGGGACATAAAGGTCTCTCAGGACCTGAAGAGCTCCATACCGCCCACATCCGAAGAACTGCGCATCCTCAGGGAAAAGGTCGATCCCAACCGGATATGGGTCGGCGGCAAGCGGGCCATGCTGCAAAATGAATGATCAGGTCGCGCAAAAGGCCTTTTCATGATCAATGCCTTTGAGGTTCTTTTTTCTTGACCCATAATTCTTATTTTTTTATTCTTATTCTTTAAGTATAATTCTTTTCAATTCAACTGAATTGACTCATACAGTTGCGGGAATCCCGTAATCCTGATGGGCGGCAGGTCAGAAGGAGAATGTTATGGAAGTATCGCAGACAAGGAAGGAAAAAGGGGCTATCATTGTTTCCGTGAAGGGCCGGATGGACACGGTCACTGCACCTGACTTTGAAAAGCAGTTGTCGGGATGGATCGATGGCGGGGAGCTCATATTTATCATCGATCTGAGTGGCCTTGATTATATCAGCAGTGCGGGTCTTAGGAGCGTCCTTGTATTAACCAAGAAAGTGAAGGCAAAGGGCGGCCAACTGATGCTTTCGTCTCTCCAGGAACCAGTGAAGGAGGTATTCGAGATTTCGGGATTCAGTACAATCATACCTATCAGAGATTCCACCAATGACGCCCTCCAGGAGGTCTAAATCCCGGCCGTTTTAGCAGCCTTTAGGACAGAAACAGCAACCCCCCGGATAGAAGGTGAGGGATAAACCGGCGGCCATGATCAAAATATCAGCCTTCGCTATACCCCCTCTTTCTCATCCCGGATAATTTTCGTCGCGGTCTTTCAGTCCGCTTGGAGCGGCCTTTGCTATCAGGGGCAGGTGTCCCGTAGTCAAAGGTTTCCAGGATGCGCTGCTCGATCTCGGAACCGATGATTCGATTGATGGCCTGCACCATGTCCCTGTCCTCTCGGGTAACAAGGGTGAAGGCCTCGCCGCTGCGGGTCGCCCTGCCCGTCCGTCCTATGCGGTGGATGTAGGCGTCAGGTGTGGAGGGGATATCATAGTTGATGACATGAGAGATCCGGGTAACGTCGATGCCCCGGGCCGCTATGTCGGTTGCCACCAAGATCTGAAATTTCCCGTCCCGAAAGCCGTCCAGCGCTGCCTGGCGCCGTGCCTGGGAGAGGTTTCCCTGCAAAGAAGCCGACCGATAGCCTGCATCGGCAAGCTTTTTTCCCAGGCTCTTGGCTCGATGTTTGGTCCGGGTAAAGACCAGCACCGATCTTGTATCCGTGTTTCCCAGGAGCGTTAACAGGAGCGCCGTCTTTAAATGCCCGGCCACGGGGTAGAGGGCGTGACTGACCGTATCGGCAGGCGCACTGATCCCAACCTGGACCGTAGCCGGATCTTGCAGGATATCTCCGGCCAGGCCACGGATTGCGGGTGGCATGGTGGCCGAGAAAAGTAGCGTCTGTCGCTTCCTTGGAAGGTGTTTCAAGATTCGCCGGATATCGGGAAGAAATCCCATGTCGAACATCTGGTCGGCCTCGTCTATAACCAGGACTTCCAGTTGGGAGAGATCAACGCTCCCGCGTCCTATATGGTCAAGGAGCCTGCCCGGGCAGGCGACAACAATATCGGCATTCTTCAGTTTCTGAATCTGCGGGGTAATTCCCACGCCGCCGTAAATCGTAACGCTTCTTACGCGCGTCTTGCGGCCCAGGGTTTCAATGGCCTGATGGATCTGCTCTGCCAGTTCACGGGTGGGGGCGATTATCAGGGCGCGGACGCGTCCGCGTTTACCCCCCATCAGCCTATTGAGTATGGGCAGAGCGAATACCGCCGTCTTGCCCGTGCCGGTCTGGGCCATACCCATTACGTCACGGCCATTGGATACCAGCGGGATTGCCCGGACCTGAATCGGCGTCGGAGTTACATAGCCCGCCGCTGCAACACCTGCCGCAACGGCGGGATGAAAATCAAATTCTTCAAAGTTCAATTAATACCTTCTTTCTGTGTTCAAATAAAAAAAGCCCCGGAGTTATTCCGGGGCTTACGTGATTTTCAGTTACAACCAGGAACACTGTTAATTTTCGGGTAGCATACAGGCCCCTGGAATTGCTGTCAAGTTAATTAATCTCAATGATTTTTTAAAGAATATGGGCCGGATATGAAGACATAAACTGATAGTTGAGCACGCTCTGCACGAACGGTTTACGGTTTATTAAGACGCAAATGGTATTACTTTTCTCCCATTGAAGTGGTCTATCGGTGGGAAGATGGGAGCGGAGGTTACCAAATCCTCTTTATATTGTAGGCTGACAACCGGTTATCGCGACTCAACAATTGCATATCCTCAACCATTGCCTGTGCGATCAAGAGACGGTCAAAAGGATCCCTGTGATGAAACGGCAAATCCGCCACTTCGGCACAGTGCTGTATTTCAATGGGCAGCCACTGAACGGCATTGGACCTCACCTCTTTCTGAATAATCTGGAGCCAGCCTGTCTTTAAGGAAATCTTTCCAAGACTCTTTTTTATACATAACTCCCACAAACTGGCTACGCTGAAAAACAGGATGTTTTCAGGGTCCAGAAAGGTTCTTCGGGCGGTTTCACTTAATCGTTCATCGTCGGTAATCAACCAGAGGAAGGTATGGGTATCCAGCAGGACCTTCATTCCATATATTCCCTAAAATCATCCAAAGGTTCGTCAAAATCTTCGGCCATGGATAAAATTAGGTCCTTTGCGCTTCCTATCTTTCTATTGCTTTGGGCTTCTGGCATTACCTCAAGTCGAACAACCGGTTTATTCCCCTTGGCAATGACGACCTGCTTTCCATCAAGCGCTGCCTGGATCAATTTTGACAACTGGGTCTTGGCTTCATGAATATTAACCTGAAGGGTTTCCATTATTATCTCCCTCTTTTAATAAGCCATCCGATTAGCTAATATAGTTAGCTAACCTCTATGTGTCAAGAATAAAGGGCGCGATAAAAAATGACAGGGATCAACTAATTCGGTTACAGGTATTAATGACTTGATAAAAGGAGTTTTGCATGGAGGCAATGTTGATTTTTACGGTCTCGCCATGGTGACAATTATGAATTTTTCTCTTTTCGGCATCAAAAAGTGCAATATAGGGTTCAAAAACGCAGATGCTTTATCACAGATCCTTTTTGATATTAAATTATCTTGGCCCGGCCCCCTTTAACTTTCATCTTACATTTCCCTTATTGGGTGCAGGCCGACTATTGTATATCTTTACATCTTTGACGGGTGAATCGGTTCACTGGAATTAACGACCATCAGGTCGATTTTGTAGCTGTCCTTTGGTTTGAGTGCGTCAAGCTTCGAAATCAATTCTTCAAAAGACTCGAATTCACTTGGCAAAAGCCAATCAACTCCCTTATACCACATCACCAGGTAAATCCCATGATTCGTGTGCTCTGCATCCACATAGGCTGGCAACTGTTTAAGGACTCCGGATTTTAGGCCAGCCCCATGCGCGTTCTTCACTTCGATACATACCTTGAGTACGTCGTCCCGAGGGGTTGTATATGAGCAAAAAAAGTCTACCGCCCCATTTGCCGTTCGCACTTCCCTGGACACCCGGATGCCTTTCAGCTCAAGGACCGTTCTCAGATATGAATTGATGAGCGGATGAGCTTTGTTCTCCAACTTTGGGCATATCGGATCTCCCTCCCACAGATACCTCCAACATGAATGAAGTTCAACCAAGTTCTTCACTGTTAACTCAAGTGATTTGTAAACGAAATCGCGATACTGCCATTTCTCCTAAATAGCACGGATGAGAAGACACGAAAACATGGGCGATCCCTCTGTTGTTTTAGGCCGCCTGATATCATGCCCACCCTTCGGTTACTAGTGCATCATGTAATTCATCAGGATGGTGGCGGCACCGGAATTCTAGGCGACTGGATTCAGTGTGTGCTTTGTTGTAGGGCAACCCTTCGGCCATTCGATTCCATTCGTGCAACTCGTGTAGCAGCACAAATCCCCTTTCCTTCTCCTCAATAGCATCGTCGATCCAGACCTCACCTTCAGGTATGAATTCATAAACGTGATCATGACCACCAGCCGTGAAGTCAATGTCGAACGCGCTTCGCACCAGCCGGCCATTCACAATCCATACACTCACTCCATTCTCCAGCTTCTTCCATAGGCGCTCGTGAACTACGATAGGATCAGGTAGCTCTTTCCCTTGATGCGTTACCTTGCGGACGTCCCCGATGCGCCGCCTTTCTTTCCGCTCTGCTCGGTCGGCCTGTGTGAGAGCATCGGCATAAGATGCACCTTTCGCCATTAGGTCATGCTCTACCAGTAAATGGTCAATGAAGAACGCGCGCTCATCATGTACCGCTTCCTGGTCAATCCACAACTCCTTCTCGGGTATGTACAGATACCTGTAGTGTTGACCGAAGTTCGTGAATTCCTCGTCAATGTGACCGCGAATGTATGCGCCATCGACTATCCAGACCTGGTAATCACCTCGCATTTCGTCCCTTTGTAGATATGGAGGCTTGAACGACTTTGACATAAATTAATCTCCCTATCATGATCCAAACGAGAACAAGTAAGTGGGTAGTTTTCTGGATAATCTCAAAACATCATTATCCCTTTTCATTTAAAAATCACCAATTTTTTCATTTCTCGAACCTGATAAGATTACATTTCCGGAGTTACCGAGAAAACTGTTTTTTCCCAAAAAAGCTCTTTTAAAATATGCTGGTTGCTACAGCTTGCCACAAAATCTTCAAAATACTGAACGTGTAGCTTACAAATATCAATCAAAATATCGATTTTGGAGATATTTTTGTTCATCCATGCCTAAGACAGCCTGATCCGGATGAGGGGAAGCGGTATTTCAGTGTCAGGGCCTCTTTTTGGATTCGCGGGTCAGATCGTCGATCACAATGAATAGCTCTTCCACATCTATGGGCTTTGCAATGTACCCGTCCATACCGGCCTTCAGAAATCTTTCCTTATCTCCCTTCATTGTATGGGCCGTCATTGCAGCGATAGGAACGTGATCCTCCGATCCCTTTTCCTTTTGCCGAATCCGCCTTGTCGCTTCAAGACCGTCCATTCTGGGCATCTGCAGATCCATTAATATGATATCGAATCGATCCTTTTCACAGGCATCGATCGCCTCTTGCCCATCAGCAGCAACGGTTACCCGGTGCCCTCGTTTCTCAAGCAGTTTTATGGCCAACTGCCGATTAATAATATTGTCTTCAACCAGAAGAATTTTTAATCTCGATCGAACTTCACTGACCGTGTGCCGGGTGATAACGGGCATCTCTTTATCAGAAGGCTGCCCAAGGGCAATCTTCAGGGCATCCATAACGTCTGATTCCTTGAGCGGCTTCATCAGATATCCGGAGATTCCTATTTCTTTGCACCGGGCTGCATCCCCTCTTTCCCCAAAAGATGTGAGCATGATAATTTTCAGGTCTCGGCCGAAAGGCCGTTCCCTGATCGCGGTGGCTGCTTCAAAACCGTCCATCACCTTCATCTCTAAGTTCAGAAAAACGGCCTGGAAGGGATTTCCCGCTTCATGGGCGGCTGCTATCTTAAAAAGTGCTTCTTCCCCGCTTGACGCCTCAAAAGGTTCAAGTCCCCATGCCGCTATCATCTCCCGCAGCACCAACCGGTTTGTTTCATTATCATCCACAATCAGGACGGGCAAGCCCTTGAGATCCAGGTCCTTGATCGCCACCTTGTCTAACTCTTCCTTTTGGCTCAACCCAAAGCGGGCCGTAAAGTGAAAGGTGCTTCCCTTGCCGTACTCGCTTTCAACCCAGATGTCCCCCTTCATTAACTCGACGAGCTGTTTGCTGATGGCAAGTCCCAGTCCAGTGCCGCCGTATTTCCTTGTCATGGAGCCGTCGGCCTGTTTAAAGCTTTCAAAGATTGTGTCCAGTTTATCGGGGGCAATTCCGATTCCCGTATCCGAGACCGTAAAGTGTAATATGACGGCTGACTCCTCTTCCTTTTCAACCCGAGCTCGAGCCAGAACTTCCCCCTCTTCAGTGAATTTGATCGCATTGCCGATCAGATTCACAATCACCTGTCGAACCCGCACGGGATCGCCGATCAGGGCTGTGGGGACATCAGGCTGGATGTGACAGGCAAGCTCAAGCTTGGCTTCATTTGCCTTTACGACCATCATGTCGATGGCGTTTTCCAGGGTATGGCGCAGGTCAAAATCAATCTTTTCCGGTTCAAGCTGCCCTGCCTCGATCTTGGAAAAATCGAGAATATCGTTGATGAGACCAAGAAGCGAATTGGCGCTGGAGCGTACGGTTTCGGCGTAACGGCGCTGCTCGCCGGTCAAGTCCGTATCCAGGAGCAACCCCGTCATGCCTATGATCCCGTTCATGGGCGTGCGGATTTCGTGACTCATATTTGCCATGAACACGCTCTTGGCCGTATTTGCCGTCTCGGCACGGGCCGCCATCTCTTTGGCAATGGAGGTCTGCCTTTCCAACTCTTCATTCATTTGGCGCAGTTCCTCTTCCGCCTGCTTGCGGTCCGTGATGTCTCGTGCGCAGCATACTATCCCTTGAATCCCGCCCTCACTGTCACGAATTACCGAGCTTGAAAGGAGGACCAGTATCTTCCTGCCGTCTTTCAGGACGTAAGTTTTCTCTACATTCTGGACAACACCTTTTTTAACTAATTCATCAAATCCCACATCTTTTTCTTCTTCGAAAATGGTGGCAGCGGGCCTCCCGATCAATTCCTCCTTTTTATACCCGACAACCTCTTCCATCCTCTTGTTAACAGCAATGAAATTGCCGTTCTGGTCGATTACATAGATAATGTCGCTGACCGACTCGAACAGATCCCTGTACTTTTCTTCGGATACCCTTAATTCCTCAATCTTTGTCTGCAGGCTATGAATCAATTCTTTGTTTCTGAGCCGCAGTTCGTAACTATGGACAGCCTTGAACATGGGGTCCAATAAATCCTCGATATTCTCAAGGGGCTTCAATAGGTACCCCGCGGCATCCAGTCTTACCGCTTCCTGGGCGGAATCCAGGCTTGCATATCCCGTCAGCATAAAAACCGGGATATGGTCGTGCAACTCCCGCACCTTGGCCAGAAATTCCATTCCGTCCATGTTCGGCAGTTTGATATCAGAGACGACCGCATCGAAATCCTCTGCTTTGAGCTTAGCCAACGCTTCCTCTGCCGAAATAGTCAACACTACATCGATGTTTCTCTTCTTAAGACGCCGTATCAGGGCAGGAGCAAAATCTTCGTCGTCCTCTACAAGCAACAGTCGTACCGTATTTATCGCTTCCTCTGTTTCCATCTCCGTTCCTTCCATGATTATCCGTCTATCTCATCCACGGCCAAATCTATAGCAAAATCTGTGCCCTTTCCCTCTACAACCCTGGATTCTGCATCTATCTAATACCATTTAATATTTCATATCCTTTAAAATAGTGAATCGTATCTTCAGCATCAAATCTTAAATAAAATACATTTAATGTCTAAAAAAGAGGGTGAATAGCTTAATTTTGACTGAATTTGGTCTATAATTCTTAAAATAGCAAAAAGCTCGCCCTTGCACTACATGTGCCTTCCGGCAGATCCGTTTTCCCTTTTATTGAGAAGCGTCGATGTCTCCTGCACCCACTTAAGCTCGGCCTCTAAATGAACCAAATGATGTTTGAAAATAGCGGCGATCGCCCACTTGACATTCTCTGGCACAACCGCCATCACCTCTTTAAAATGCTTGTTAATGTGATCTAAGACCTCTTTCAGACGGCCTTCCCGCGCTTTGAAGGCGTCTGACATCTCATCCGGTCGCAGGCTTTCAAAAAAAAAGAGCGCCGCATCCAGGACAAACTCGGCCCGGTAAGGGACCTGAAGCGTTTCACGCAGCATCTCCACAAATTGAGCATGCCCGCTGTCGGTGATGGAGTAAACCATGCGGTCTGGCCTTCTCCCCTTTTTTTCGATTTGGGCCGTCACCAAGCCGGCCTTTTGCAATTTCTCCAGATGATAATAGAGGGTCGGAAGTTTGATGTTCGCAAAATCAGAGGCCCGCTCAGATATCAAGCGTTTGATCTTATAGCCGTGCAAGGACCCGTAGCGTATTAAAAAACCCAGAATGTAAATCTGCACTTTCATGATTTCCTCTCTTAAATGCGGAGTCGGCTATTTGTTGCTGCCTGTTATTTCAAACCCTATCATCCCCTGCTTCACCTTAAAATCGCGCATATCGGTTTTTTTCAGGATTTCCTCGATCTCCTTTTGTGTATAGGCCGCATTAATGGAAGTTGTCAATCCGGGCCGTATCTCTTTGGGCTTGGCCAAGAGGAGTAAAAACCAGCGCATAATAAAGGGCATGTCCCGGCGCATGTCGCTTACAAAATATCGACCCCCCAGCTTTAAAACCCTCATGATTTCATTGAAAATCAAGACCGGCGATTCCCATTCGTGCAGGGAGCCGTTTGAAAAAACCGCATCAAAGCTCTCCGCCTCAAACGGAAGGCTGCGGGCATTGCTGACCGTATAGCTTGCACGGGTAGTCAAAAATCCGTATTCCGTAGCATTCGCCTCTGCCACCTGCACCATATCGGGGCTGATATCGAGCCCCTTTAGTTGCGTCGCCTCCGTTTTGGAAAGCCACTCAAGGCCCAGATATCCGGGGCCGGGGCCAATCTCCAGGGCCAGACCGTGGTTGATGCCGGATGCCAATATCGCATCGGTCTCTATCCAGCCCCTGTCACGCAAACGACGCATCATCTGGTCGTAAATCTGAACATTGAACTCGCCCTGGATCCCGCTATCGGTCTCCGGCACTCTTGCTTTCGTCATATGCTCCTCCCTTTTCTCCGCCTGCCGCCATCCTATTTGCGCTGTACTGGCGTTTAATCAGATATTATTATTCAGTACTGACTATTTAAATATAACTATATTCAAGCGAAGTCAACCAGAAAATTGGGATTCATCAGTTTTAGAAGGTTACAGATAGATATTGGAATATGGAGGATATTGCAGGTCTATCATAGATAGGAATAAAATTTCTTTTTTGATAATCCTGATTGTTCTATCATTTTTCTAAGAAGAGTGTGACCGTATTTTTCTTTTTTGCTTTTTAAATGATCAACTGTGACAATTCGACGTTGACCATCAACATATCCCTCCCATTGTGCATGGCTCGTTCCTGTTTGACGTTTCACTTGGAAACCAGCATTTTTTAGTATGAGTTCTACTTGGCTGCGATCAAGAGGAAAGTACTTTTTACCCATTAGCAGTTATGGGCTAAATGAAATGGAATATACTCTTTAAATATAAAGTTTGTAGGAATTTGTTTGATGTTCACTATCATTTTCACTACATAGTAAATAACCCAATCCCGCAGAGGAGCACGCCGAAAAATCAATGATGCTATCGACGATTTATCTTCTGTTTCTAAAACTGTTTCGAAATAACTTCTAATAGCATCGTTCATTTTCTTTTCTAATTCAGATCGTGATTCTGCTTGCACTGCAATATTTAGATCCACACACACGCCAACAAAAGGATTGTCTCCAAATTTGTATCCATAACATCTTAGGACAAAGTTGCCCGGTCTTATGTTTACCATTTGTTCTCCTCCTTTCATTGTGATAAAGACCATATGTGATCCATATATCGGAATCTACAGTATTTTTCTTTAACTCTTCTTGTCAATGAGGCAATTTTTATGCCAAAATTGTCAATTTGTGAAATTTTCTTCAAACTTATTTCTCCAAAATAGCTGCAGCAATTTGTGTTTCAGGTACGCCCTGCCAAAGCGTCGGCCCTCATCCCTTTCCCGCACCCGCCACATATCATCGCTATATTGTTATTGCAATTTCCTTCGATTCTCTCCTGTGATGTAACGCTAATAATTAGT
>CAZGIZ010000122.1:0-13948 GCA_964526655.1 uncultured Desulfobacteraceae bacterium
ATGAGATTCTTGAACTGGATTCGCAGTGCCTTCCCACCTTTGACACATTTTTTAAACTCCTTTTCAAGATGCCTTGGATAGCCTTTCTAATACGGGGTTCCTCTCAACGACTTGATTCTTATAATGAAGAGCCGATTCTACTTATATAAGCCGATTTTGATCCTGAAAAAGAGGAATGATTACGACTGGTTGGGGCATGGTATTTATTTCTGGGAAAAGAATCCCGAAAGGGCTTATGATTTTGCCGGTGAATACAGAAAAAGAAAAGATATCTTTGGTAGTCACCATAAAGGAGAGGGATTGTAAAATAGATTTTTAATTTTGCTTCGGAGGGGAACCATTTTCTAACCGCCCAGGAAAGCCTTTCGGACTTTTTCGTCGTTCATTATTTCGTGGATTTTCCCTTCCAGGATGATCCGGCCCACTTCCAATACATACAATAGATCAACGAGGTCAAAGGCCAATCCCGCATTTTGCTCTACCAAAAAAATATCGATGCCCTCTTTATTTATTTCCTTTATCACGGTAGCTAAAATATCCACTACGATCGGAGCCAGTCCTAATGAAGGTTCATCCAGCAGAAGCAACTTGGGATTGGCCATGAGCGATCGGGCAATTGCCAGCATCTGCTGTTCCCCGCCGCTCAAGGTCTCGGCGCGTTGATTTTGTCTTTCCTTTAATCTTGGAAAACGTTGGAAGTTCTTATCAATGTCTTTCTTTATCCCGATCTTATCGTCCCTTAGGTAAGCGCCAACCCTCATATTTTGTATGACACTCATATAGGGGAAAAGCCGCCGTCGCTCGGGGATTTGAACGACGCCTAATTGCACAATCTTATGTCCCGGCATGCCGTCTATCCTATTATGTTGAAACCATATTTCACCCGAAGTGATAGGCAATAACCCGGAGATCGCCTTTAAAACAGTACTTTTGCCTGCCCCATTGGCGCCGATCAGCCCGGTGATTGTGCCTCCGGCTACCTCCAAGGTGACGCCCTTAATGGCCTCGGCCTTGCCATAGTTAATCTTGACATCATTCAGTCTAAGTGTAAATTTTTTTGGTTCCAAGGTAGGCCTGAATCACCTCCTGATTTTTCTGCACTTCTTCAGGTAACCCGCGAGCGATTACCACGCCGAAGTTCAATACCACTATTCTGTCACAGGTTTTCATGACTGCCTGCATATCGTGTTCGACTAAAACAATGGCTGTCCCCTGTCTCCTTATCTCCCTAATGATCTCCAAGGTCCCGTCAACTTCCGCAGGGTTCATCCCTCCCAGCGGCTCATCCAGCAATAACACCTTTGGGTTAGCGGCCAGGGCAATGGCGATCCCCAATAACTTTTGGTGGCCGTGAGGAAGATTGCGGGCAATTTCATCTTTCTTATCATCCAGTCTCACGAATTTCAGAATTTTCCCGGCATACTCTAATGTGTCGCGGTTTTTTCTGCGATATCCGGAACTGTTCAGTGCAGCTCCCCATAGGCCAATCCCGGCATTTAAATAAGACGCTGTTAACACATTCTGGAGGATGCTGAAATTGTGGAATATCCTATCAAGTTGAAAGGTTCGCACTATTCCATGCATGGCTATCACATGGGGTTTTTGGCCGGTAATATCTCTGCCGTTAAATATGACTTCCCCTCTGGTGGGTTGCAGGTAACCCGTTATCAGATTAAAAACAGTGGTTTTCCCGGCCCCATTCGGACCGATGATGCCGACTATCTCTCCTTCATTAACATTCAGATCAAGATCATAGACGGCCTGCACCCCTTTGAAATTTTTAGTCAAGTTCTTAGTTTCCAGCATGTGGCTTGGCCCTTCCCCGGTTAATCATTCTTATCAATGGTTTCATCTGCTGAGGCAGATCGACCATGCCTCTGGGTAGTAAGAAGACCACGAGATATAATACGGCTACGAAAACCAATGGCTGGTACTCCTGGAATGCCCGTGAGACTTCGGGGAGAAGTGTGAGAACCAATGCCCCGATGACGGCCCCCATAAATCGATCAGTCCCCCCGACAATCATATAGATTAACAGGTAGATGCTTTGGAAAAGACCGAAAGAATCAGGGTTTAGAATTCCCCAATAATGGGCATAAAAGCCTCCTGCCACGCCGGCGATACAACAACCGAGACAGAAGATGATGGCTTTGGACCTTGCCACATTGATACCTATGCTGGCCGCCAGAGATTCATCTTGCGAAATGGCTTTTAAGGTCATGCCGATGTATGAGCGGTCCAGGCCATAAAGAAAAAAGAGTACGATGACCATCAGTATCAATGCAAGATATAAATTCGGGAGCTTGTTATTGAAATCTATGACCATCCCCAATATGGACACATTCCCGAAAGAGGGGATGCCTATGATACCGGTGGTGCCGCCGGTGAGCGACCTCCATTCCGATGTCACCAGGGTAACGACGATTCCAAAAAACATAGTCAACATAGAGAAATAGACTGTCTTAACCCTGGTAATGGGATAGGCGATTACCCCGGCCACCACCAGGGCGGCTACTCCTCCCATGAATATAGAGATATAGGGCGATAGCCCCAATTTCATCGCTATGATCGCCGAAGTATAGGCCCCGATGCATTTAAATCCTGCGTGGCCTATGGATACCTGACCAGTTATGGCGATGGTTCGCAGACTGCTGGTTAAAATAATGTTGATCACACTGAGGACAAGAATATGCAGGTAATACTCGCTTTTAATAAACAGGGGTATGACGAAGATGAGTAAAATTAAAAACAGATACCCCCAATTTTTACCCAATTTCATGATGAATGTTTCTCCAATGGACTCAGGTCCCCTGGGGGCTTTTTTCTACTCATGGCCCAGAAAGCCCTGGGGCTTAAAGATCAGGATGAGAACGATAATGGAAAAACCAATGATGGAGGCTACGGTGGTATTCGACCCGAGAGGTACCAGGCCGTCAATTAAACCCAAAAGCAAGCCTCCGATAACAGCCCCCCAGATACTGCCCAGGCCGCCAAGAATGATGACTGCGATACCTTTTTCCATGGCATAGCTTCCCATCACGGGCTGAACCCCGAATATGGCCCCCATCAGGCCGCCGGCTATGGCTGCCAGGGCGCAACCGATGGCCATGCTGACCATAGAAACACGGTTAACATCTATCCCCTGCAGGGTAGCCGCTTCTATATCCTGGGAAGTTGCGATCATCGCTTGCCCCATCTTGGTCTTCCGAATAAACAGAAAAAGGAGAAATACCAGGATAATGCCTATGATGACCGATAAAGCCCTTTCCCAGGGTATTTTTATATTCCAGATATTCAAGACACCGGGTATCGTAGTGGGAATCCACTTATCCTGAGTTCCGAAACCTATCGCTGCAATGGTTTGCATGAGCAAAATGAGCCCGATAGCGACAATGATACTCCCCTCAATCTGTCCCCGGAACCGGCGAAATAGCAGTCTCTCCAGGATGATTCCAACCGCTCCCATCACCAGGGCCGCCAAAAAAAGGGCGACAAAGACGTTCAGACCCAAAACCACGGCTATCCAGTAGGTACAATATGCTCCGAGCATATACACTTCGCCATGGGCAAATTGCACAATCCCCATTATGCTGAAAACAATTGTCAAACCCAGGGCAACGAGGACATAGATCCACCCCATCACCAAACCGTTAAATATGCCCTGCAAAATGGTTTCCATCTCGGTAGCTCTAAAATAGTGAATTTATCACTTCTTTACCTTATGCTGTTCAGAATATAATAATCACCGCGCGCCTGTCCCGCGGCCTTCTGCGGGGTTCGCTTTCAGCCGTCGTAGCCATAGGCTACTATGGCGAAGTCGGCTCGCTCTCTTGAGACGTCCGCCGTCGCCTAGGCTATGGCGAGACAGGCTGAGAGCGCAGAGTACTTTGTCTATAATATTTTCCCCTGAGAGGGGGGAAAATATTATGAATCAAGCCCTTCCCCGAAGAAGCAATCGGGGCAGGGAGGGAAAATCAAAAAAACCATTATAAAATGTTAGATACCTTTATCAGAATTCCCCTCCCTCCGGGGCGTAGGCCCTCCGGGCCGGAGGCTCAGGAATTCTGATAAAATGTCTTTCTCTGCGTTCTTTGCGCCTCTGCGGTAAAACCGTTTTTTGACAAGAGTGGCTCTTTTACTCTGTGAATCTTGGAGCGCCCGGCACTGCATCCCGCAAAGGTGATTTTACCGGTGTGATCTCGGGTCCATCCGGAATAACCGGCAGGAGCAAGTGAGACGGATATTTCTTACCATGGCAGATAAGAACATCATTTTTCAGCGGGGATAAAGGCCTTTCCACATACTTGGAAGAGCTGTCCCAGGTGGAGTAGACAGCGTCATCGCATGCGATTTTCAGCCATATCCTGCATCCCTTTTTAAAGGTCTTGAATATGGGTTGGAGCTCAATCTGAAACTCATAGACCGTATTTGGCTCCAGATCAACGGGCTTCCGGAAAGAATGCCACGGCATCCCGGGTTTAGACATTTTTTCATCCACCTCTCTGAATCGGGCCTTAAGGCAGCCCCAGCTCCAGATCTGGACCCCACGAGGCGTCCATGGGTCGGTCACCTCAGGTTTGATTTCAGGATCCCCCGTTACAGGGTTAAGAGGGACGCCCCTCGAGACCATCTCCCCCATCTTTACGAAAAATGACCAATCCGAAGTGACCTCTTCCGTGGTCGAGGCGTATAAAGTAAGACTGACCGGGCCCCAAACCCTAAGATCCTCTTTAAGAGGGTCGGATGTATAAACCGCAAAATGGGTTTGGTCACCCTCACTGGAACTCGACTCGACATCCGATTCACCCTTTTTTCCATCTTCAAGGAACATTCCGTAGGATGCTATCATTTGGGTGTTCAAACTAATGTTATAAAAGACTTGCGGTCTTTCTTTTTCCTGTCCCTGGGTCCTATTGATTGACCCGGCTTCTGCCGGCCCAGTTTTTTCGTGCAGGTAATATTTTTCCCATTTTGTCCGTTTAAGCGGGTATTCATTTTCATATCGCCATTTACCAGTGCCGTTATCATAAATGGCTATCTCCGGCTCATCCATAATACCGGTCTCAATCCCTTTCAACCAGTAGTCCAACCACCTAAGGGTATACTGGTTAAAGGCCGTGGTTTCAAAGATCCATGGCTGGTAATTCTCATTCGTCCATGGCGTGATGACCAATTTCTTCGGAGATTTTATGCTTCCGTAGGACCTCAAATGGTAATAGGCGTGCAACCGGTTTGGTGTATTCACCATATTCAATATAGGGGACTTTATCTTTCCTGTTTTTTTCCAACCGCCGCCGTGCTCCCACCAGTAGGGTCCATCTTCGTTGTTTGAAAATATTTCTGCGATAATATTCTTTGGTAATTCCTTGCCTGGAATAGGCCCCGGCCAGATGGCCCCCTGCATGATCATTGAGATCAATTGCAGGACAAAAGGCCTGCGTAAGACGCCTCCGGGATAGCAAAGCCCTCTGTAATTATCCGTTGTCGCAAGCACGACCAGGGCTTTCAAATGGGGAGGGTTGAGCGGAGCCGTTGTCCATTGCATGACCCCGTATCCGGATGCCCCCATCATGGCCACATTGCCACTACACCAGGGCTGCCTGGCTATCCACTCGATCATATCGTAGCCGTCCTCAGCCGCCTTCGATCCATGAAAGGAAAATTGGCCCTGGGAGAAGCCGATGCCTCTTTCAGCGGCCTGGACGCATACGTATCCGTTCGGGCAATAGAATGCCGGTTTGGCACTCTCAAAAGAGCGTTCTTTCTGGAACGGCGAATACGCAAAAATGGCAGGCCAAGGCCCCTTTCCCTTGGCCGGTTTATAGACGTCGAGGGCGACCTTCACACCGTCTCTCATTTTAACCATGATGTTTTTCTCAAGAATGACTCCGGCAGGCAGGGGGTCAGGATAAATGACATCATATTTTTTTC
This sequence comes from uncultured Desulfobacteraceae bacterium, assembly GCA_964526655.1. Taxonomy (GTDB): domain Bacteria; phylum Desulfobacterota; class DSM-4660; order Desulfatiglandales; family HGW-15; genus CAZGIZ01. The sequence goes on from CAZGIZ010000122.1 coordinate 5,932, forward strand.
TTTTCATGATCTTCCTCCGACTTTTAATATTAACGATGCCCCAGGACGGCAAGGGTTAAGGGAGGGCAGCGTTCAGACCGGCGAGGCGACCAAAGGTCCAGGCCCGGCTATGAGTAAGTCCCGGCAAGGTGGTCGGATACACGCTTCCGAAGAAAGACCCGGAGACATTCCCGGCCGCATACAGTCCTGGAATGATATTTCTCTCCGTGTCCAGTACCTGCAGCCTTGTGTTGACCTTTAAGCCGCTCAGGATCACCATATACCGGACTTCCATTTTACAGGCATAGAAGGGGGGCTCCTCTATCGTTGTCAATCGGTCAGGATGCTTGCCAAAATCAACGTCCTTTCCTTGACGCGCAAATTTATTGTATCGGCTCACTGTAGGATTGAAGGTCTCTATGGGGACATCCATATTTTGGGCCAGTTCTTCCATTGTCTGCGCCGTCAGCACATTTCCTTGATTGATTGCCTCGTCAAGTTGCTTCGGATCCCACAGGTAGGTCGGCGGCCCCATGTTCTTGCAGCACTGGCTCTTCATTTTCGGCCACTCCCGGTCATACTTGGCATCCCATACTGCCCATGCGACCTCTTCCGGCTGTCTCAAGATCTGGTTACACTCGTAACCCCAGGGCAGATCCTCGTTCATGAACCGCTCCCCGTTGAGGTTTACATAGAGCCATGGCTGGCGTGCCATATTGAAAAGTCCCTTCTCACTCCAGACCGTCCAATCGAAAAGCATCGCGCAGTGATGGGGTTCATCCACGGCTGCACCAACCTGCAGGCCCATTTTGAGACCGTCACCTGTGTTTAGGCCACCCTCATAGGCGCACTTGAGACGGCCTAAGGCCTGCCAGTCGCAATACTTTTTGACCATCCGCCGGTCACTCCCATAGTCCCCGGTACAGAGCACCACTCCCCTGCTTGCATTGAACTGGATGTAATCGTCTTTTGAGGTCTGAGCGATGACTCCCGTGACCCTGCCTTTTCCCTTCCTTAACAACTCTATGGCAGGAGTATTGAAATAGGACTCAACCCCTCTCTCCCGTCCATTATTCAATAGCATTTCGGCCAGGGTCTCTTGATACTTGGGTAGGAAGACATGAATTGTTGGGTAATTCGGGAAATACCAGGACTTGGTCGTCGGATCCAAGATGACTTTTATCCCAGATGCCTCTGCCATATCGAGGAGCCAGTCCATGACCCCGCTGCAGTTGTCAGCCCATAGTTTGACCAGCCTCTGGTCACCCCTGTAGGATCCGAACTCCATGATCGTGGAGATCACTTGATCCGGGTCTATCTTAATCCCGGCCTGTTTCTGGAGCCTGCTCGCGAGGGCGGCATTATGGAGGCCGCGGAAGTTGTAAGTGGCCCCCTTTTCGATTAAGACGGTCTTGGCCCCTGCCTCCGCAGCCGAAAGCGCCGCGGTCAGCCCGGATACCCCGGCGCCCGCGACCACGACATCAGCCGTTATCCTCTTTTTGATCTTTTTTGACGAAATCGTTTGTGATAAAACTTCGACACCCCCTTCATCCCTGCCCTCTCCCGCAAAGGGAGAGGGGGGTAATAAAATTATTCTGACTGACTCTTATGGCACCCAGGGGTCAAACCACCTTACGAATTCTACCTGCCCGTTTCGCATACGGCTTATGGGACAAGGTCTGAACACCATGTGGTTAATGCCGAAAGTCTTTGCGCCTCCCATCTTCGCAGTTCCCCTGGAAGTCTCAACCGTCTTCATATTCTCCCAGGTTTTAGCCACCTTGACAGGATCCAGGCTTTGGGCCTTGGATATGGCCTGTGTCAGGACCCAGAGGTTGTCCCACATATTGATGCCGTCCGAATCTATCGGATCTTTATTGGAGTCATACCAGAGTTTGACTATCTCCTTTGTCATTTCAGGTGCATTGGGAATATTCACATCGAATGCGGGCCAGATGAGGTCCGTGGCGTAATCTTTACCGATCATATTTAAGGCCAATTTCGGATCCAGTGAGGTAGTGGCAATCATCGGGCCCTTGAAGCCAAGCTGGCGTCCCTGCTTGACGCAAGAGGCTGAATTATCGGGCATCTTAATGCCGATATCGACCGCATCCGGCTTCATGCTCAAAAGTTTGGTCCATTGAGGCAAATACTCTTTGGTCTCCCAGGGATGGATCTGGGGCTCCAACAGGGTCAGGCCCTTGCTTTTGGCTATGTTCTGCGATATGCCGCCGATGGCGCGCGCCCCGGTTTCATCCTCTATGATGAACCCTATGGTTTTCACATCGGGAAAGAGCTGAAGCATGGTCTCATAAAGCCCAGGCAGTGGGGACACATAGGAATAGTTACTTACGAATGACAGGGGCCTATCCGGGCGCAGACGGTCGATCTGTCCTGAAACATAGAGGACTTTATTTTTTTCCGTAACAGAAGCGATGGCAGAGATAAAATCGGGGACCGAGCCTCCGATAATGAACTTCACCCCATCTTTAAAAACGAGTTTGGTGGCGGCAGTAGCTGAATCAGCAGTATTATTTTTCGTATCCTCGAAGATGCACTGGACCTGATAATTTTCTCCTCCTATCGTGATTCCACCATTATCATTTATCCAATCCTGACAGAGCTGCACCACCCGTTTTTGCAAGATCTGCATTTGAGACCCCGGGCCCGTAAGCCCTAAAGTGACTCCGATCTTTATTTCCTTGGCCTCTGATGATTTGGAAAAACCGCCTAAAGCCAGAATGCCAATTAATAAGATAAACAATCCGGTAAAAAGTAATTTTTTCATAGGCCACTCTCCTTATAGATATATTTTATTAATTAGAAGGTAAGGACCAAATTTTTCTCCACCTCCTTCCCGGCCTGCAAATTGATACTGACTGATAAGACTGATGAGAACTTACTTTTTTAAGGGGAACTGAACTGAAACTAATAAACTGACAAGAATTAGCTTTTTTAAAGAGAGTACGTCTAAATTTCGAGTGGTGTCAAGGGAAAAATAGGCCCCAATATATGGGGAATCTTACCCGCCCCTTTCCCCCTTGAGCTTGCTTCGCGTATCTCATTCATTTAGGAGAAATGCCAAAATTGATGGTCTTGTAAAAAGTGTGAACTCACCCGTTTTGGTCATTCCAGCCCCGCATCAAGTGCGGGATAAAATCCGGCCGGTCGAAGATGCCGATTAATCGGTGAATCCAGTAAATTTATATATTTACAGACACTCTGGACCCCGGTTTTCACCGGAGTGACGACTTTTTACGAGGCCGTCAATATTAGCATTTCCGTCAAATGGCATTGGCCGTAAGGGTAACACGTTGATATTTTGAATAAAGATCATTTTTCCCTTTATACCAATGGGAGCTTTTTCAAGAGGCCTATTGAGAAGCCAGGGGGGCGAGGTGTCGCTCAAGCCGATCCTTCGCCTGAGGTGAAATGATCGCCAGTATCCGATCCTTTGCCTGAAGGAGGGTGTCGGGATGGGGCAAAAGCATCTGCCCTCCGCGCAGGATAGCGATTATTTCAACCTCATTTCCAGGCTCTTTCCCCCATTGCACGGGTTTGCCGACCCAGGGGCTTTCCGGCCGGAGTGTGCCGATGATCAATCGCCGTTCCTCCGACAGATCCACGGCCATCCCTGATTTCAACAGTTGCATAAGATCGAGATGACAAACCTTGTTCGGCTCACAAACCCATTGCTTGCACATCAGGTTCAGAGCGATACCTAAGTTCTCGATATCGTGAGCGGGCGACTCGGCTCGGGAAGGCATCTGTGCTTCGTAAAGGCTCTTGTACCTGAGGCGTGAGGAAAGGATTGTCTGCACGAAGAAGCTCAGCATCACGGCCAGCGCTGCCGGTACCAGCAACTTATACCCGCCTGTCATTTCTGTCACCATCAACAACGTGGCAATGGGCACCCGAGCGGCGCCGCCAAAAACAGCCCCCATGCCGACGATAACGTAGGCCGCCGGCGGCTGATGAAAAAGGTTGGCCATGAATCCGCCCACCATCGCTCCAACGAACAGGCTGGGGGCGAAGACGCCGCCGGAGCCGCCGGATGAAACAGTCAGAGCAAAGGCCAGCATTTTGGCAAAGATCAGAGCGAGCAGAATCATGATCGGCAAATTGCCATCCATCGCTTCTTGGATCCATCCATACCCTCCCCCCAACACCTGGGGCAAAGCGAGAGCCAACAGCCCTACACCGAGCCCGCCGATGGCGGGTTTGATGTGGGGCGGGACCGGCACCTTACGGAAGATGTCCCGCAGACCATAGAAGACCACCGGCAGAAGCGTCGCTGCCACCCCGCTGCCCAGACCGAGCACCGCATACCACCAATAACCACTAAACTCAGGCAACATCAGTCCCTTTGGCACTTGGAAAAGAGGCTGCCATCCCACAAACAGGCCGTTGACGACATAGGCCACTATGGATCCAAGCATGGTAAAAAAAAGAGCACCTGCTTCGAATTCCATATCCGAATACAGCACCTCTATGGCAAAAAGAGCGGTTCCAATGGGTGAGCGAAAGATTGCGGCGAGTCCAGCCGCCATACCGATGAGGACCAAGAGGCGGCGGTCCTCGTCCGAACGCTTGCCCATCGTAGCGTAAATCGATCCGATTCCGGCACTGATGAGCGCGGTGGGACCCTCCCTACCGGCTGCCCCCCCTGAGCCAATGGTGATGGCCGAGGCCACGCTCTTGAGCGGAGCCACACGTGCACGGATAAAGCCGGCGGCATGGTGAAAAGCCTTCACTGCAGTATCGGTGCCGTGGCCCTCAGCTTCGGGTGCCAGACTATAAACCAGAATGCCCGAAATGAGGCCCCCCAAGGTGGTGGCCAGGGGAACCAACCACATGCCGTGTGGGCCGATCACCTGTTTAAGCACACCGCCCTCATCCGGCAATCCCGGAGGCGTATATCCTGTCAACCCGCTCAAGAGCACCGCTTCAACCCCCTTCAGCATGAGGATGAATACTTGGGCGCCGAGAGCCCCCACGATGCCGAGCAATATCGTATCAATAATGATCCGGTATGTTCGCCCGGTTAGCACATCTGCCTCCTTGAGTGTAAACACCGATATAATTTGATACCAGTTTCACCGGTCTAAATTATACCAAATCCACCTGGAACCGAGAGGACTGAAAAACATTGATCGAAAAACCAAAGGAGCTTATCTCTGAGAACGGATATTAAGAGCTAGAATTTCCTTTTAACCGCCGATGATTTCATTTAATCCTTCAATTATGATGGCGAGCTCTTCCTCAGATGCCTTTGATATTTTTTTTCTGATTCGTTTCACAGAAAGAGTCCGGATCTGACTGATCTTCACCCAGGATTTTTTGGGGAGCTTTTTGAGAACCATTTCAGGTGATGATCCTTTGGTCGTTTTTCCGGCGAGGGGATCCAATCTGGAGGGTTGGGGTCCGAGTGCATTGAAGAAAGCCGGAATCCAGTAGGTCGAGAGGGCATTCTGGGTTCCGGCTTTCGCCGGAATGATGGGGAATTTCATAATTTTTCAGTTAATTACCCCCGTCAGGTCTGCTCCCTGTACTTTCTTCTTTCTTCCTGGTACCACTCCACCCGTTCCGATATCATTTCCCGGATAGGAAGATCGTAGGGGCATCGCTCTTCGCACTCGCCGCACTCCGAGCATTCGGTGGCCTTGTCCATGGCCTCGGCCAGGAAACCGCTGAAGAACCGTTCCGGCGAAAACCGTGGCGGGTGATAAGAGCTCGCTTTTTTGGGGCCAGAGTATAGGGGACTTCGCCTTGTGTGTCAAAGATAAAGTGGGCGCATGATGTTGAAGTCCTTCAATTTACCTGGAAATCGGATTGATGAGGTGAGGACATTCAGATTCCCGTCTTTGGACCGATAAAGGACCTTGGATTCCTCCGGGATATAGAGCCTGCCCCGTACGGGATACGGGGTCATTCTCTCCCGGGAAAAGGAGGCACGAATGATGTACGGGCCCAGATTCTCGATGGCCTCCTCCTCACAGGGTTGAATTCTTGGTCCACAATACACGTTAAACCCTGAATGCCGCCAGCCCATCATAATATCGATCAGATCTTCCGTAATCTTCTTTCTGGAAAGAAGCATTTTGAAGACCTTGGATCGGAACAGCTTTTCCAGATCTTTTTGGATCCGTAATTTTTGGTAAAACGGTCGCCGTAGACCTGTTCAAATCTCTCAATATGAGAATAATATGAATTATAAACCCCGCATTTTGGAACCATGGGTTTCTTGCCATGATCACAGAGAAAAGTCGTTTTGCATCTTCTAATGCGTATTTAAAATATCCGATTTGATTGAATTTTATAGTGAACTGCGAGATAGAATTTCAGTAATTACATATTATGAAGAATCATCTTGAATCGGCTTTTAGAAGATCTGGCAATACTGCCTTTTTTGCTGAAGGGGGACTAAAAAATTCACAGAATCCCGTGGTTGTTAAAGTGGCGTTTTGATTTAACCAGCTTTTATTATTCACGATAAGGGGTGGTTTTGGATCTGTTGTATCACAGTAAAGCTGAGATCCAGGACATTAGCGAGTAGCGCGGGGGCCCGGCCTGCGCGTGTGCCAAACGGCCGGGTGCACCGCCATAATCAGAACAAGGGATAGAACCATTAAGCTGCCCGCTCCGGCAAACGTTGCTACAGGCCCAAACACATCGACAAAAAAGCCAAGCGGCAAGGCCGAAATGGGCATCAGCGCCCAGGTCGTCACATAAATCCCAAGCACGCGTCCAAGTACGGAAGAATCTGTATTGGTGATTATCTCGACCCGGTTGATCGTCATGTAGCCCTCGCTTGCCAGACCGAAAACGATTAGAAAAGCCAGAGCCCCAATGAGAATGTGTGACAGGGCGAAACCGACGAGGCTCGCGCCATAGATGACCCCGAATCCCATCTGAATCATGCCTCGACGGGGAGAGTTCGAGATTCCGGCAATGACTACCGAGCCCAGGAGAGCACCGATTCCGATTGCCGTGTACATGAGCCCGAGCTCTCTTGGACTAACATGAAGCACCTCACGCTGGAAGACCGTGAGGAACTGCTGGACCGGCATCCCCAGGATCACCGCAATAAAGGCTATTGCGATTAAGACCAACAGTATCCGGTTCTTAAACACATATCTGATCCCGTCGGTAAGGTCCCGCACAGCGCTGGTCTTTATGGAACGAACCGTCTTCACCGCCGGCAAACGGGCAACCGTCAGGGCAGAGCCTGCATACGCGGCCGCGATCGCATAGAAGGCGATGACTGGATGCCACGCAATCAACACGCCACCGATGCTCGGCGCCAGGACGCGGTTGAGATTCCTCCCCGCTGAATCAATGGCGAAGGCTTGGGCTATCCTCGATTTCCCCGCGAAGTGCGGGATCATCGCCTGTCGGGACGGCATCGTGAATGGAAATACAAATCCCTGCGCCAGCCCGAGAACCACAAGATGCCACACCTGAATCACGCCCAGGTGCACCAGTACGGCATTGATGAGTGCCAGGAACGCCATGCCGCTCTGCGTTGTCATGAGTAGCTTTCGCTTATCGAAGCGGTCGGCAGCCACTCCGGCAAGGGGGCTGATAAAGAGCTGGGGCAGGCCGCGCCCCATCGCCACTATACCGAGAGCAAGGGCTGAGCCGGAAATATGGTAGGCGAGCCAGGTCCGAGATATGATGTTCATCTGCATCGCAGCCATCGAAAGTACCATGCCGGTTTCAAGAATCCTGAAGTCCCTCACCCGCAGGACGTCCATGGTTTGGGCAAAGCCTCCACGCTTACGGGGTGGCGTAGGGCTGCCCGGAAGCGCAGCAGCAAGCGCGTTATCCTCCGTATGTCTTTTCATATCTTGAGCTCTCTTATGCAAAACAAATTTCTCTCCAACTCGCGGGTCCCACTTTCAATAACGGGTTTATGTGGTGCGGACATTACCATGGCGGAACACCTCTGTCGACGGCAATAGACTGGGGCCAACATGATGTGGTTCTTCCGGTTAATGAGTACTTTTCAGGCATAAAAACTCTGGCTTTTATGATA
>CAZGIZ010000123.1:0-13844 GCA_964526655.1 uncultured Desulfobacteraceae bacterium
GTCCTTTCACCTCCTCACATGGGTGGTCAGAGATGTCTGCGAATGATGCGGCTTTGTTGATCACCCACAAATCCCTCCCCGATTAATACTTTCCATCCCTTCTTTTGATAATCCGGCCTAAATTAATATTTAAAATTTTTGACAAAATAGGGATATTGAGGCAGATTTTAACAGGTCAAGAAGGTATTAAAGGAGGAGAACATGACAGATAAGGATATATTAACAGAGCAAGAAGGGAATTATCTCCTGACCGTGGCTCGTGACACAATCGATCGGAGACTTGTTAAGGATAAAGATAAAGGCCAGGAAGATCGAGTTATATCATCCAAATTTTCCGAGAAGCGCGGGACCTTTGTAACCCTGACCATTGGAAAGGCCCTCAGGGGGTGCATAGGGCATATCGTTCCACAGGAATCCCTCTTAGAGGGGATCAGGGTGAATTCAATAAACGCCGCATTCCATGATCCGCGCTTCAGGCCCTTATCCAGAGGGGAATGGGACAAGGTAAAGATCGAAATAAGTGTCTTAACAGACCCGGTTCCCCTTTACTTTTCAGGGGTTGACGATCTCCTGGCAAAATTGAGGCCCGGCATCGATGGGGTCATTATTAAGAAGGGATTCCATCAAGCTACCTTCCTCCCTCAGGTTTGGGACCAGCTTCCGGATAAAAGGGAGTTCTTGACACACCTCTGCCTGAAGGCTGGGATGGATGGAGATGCCTGGAAGAAAGAGGAGATCGAGGTCATGACCTACCAGGTCCAGTCATTTGAAGAAAATTGATATAAATTTATTACTGTTTTTTCTTGACACCCCTTTGAGTTAATTATAAAAACATCGCTTGTACAAAAATGCACAAAGTCACAAAGGCGGTGCAAATCACAAAATTGGGGCAGCAGAATTGAGTCCTCTGATACAGGGCTCAAGATATTACAATCATATCAGGTTAATTTTAGTAAATCAGAGTCAGTGAAGGAAAGGAGGTGTAAAAGAAAGAGGACTAACCCTTAATATTTAGGTTTACAATCATTTTAATTTGTTAATCCAGGAGGTGTATAATGCCAAGTTATGTAATTCGAGAAAAATGTGATGGTTGTAAAGGGCAGGACAGGACGGCATGTATGTATATCTGCCCCAACGACCTGATGGTGCTGGACATGGACGGTTCAGCCGGGTATGGAGAAATGAAGGCATATAACCGCGACCCTCAGATGTGCTGGGAGTGCATGTGTTGCGTCAAACTCTGCCCGCAACAGGCCATGGATGTCCGTGGATATGCGGATTTTGTGCCGATGAACGCCAGTGCTACCCCTTTGAGAGGTACCGAGGACATCATGTGGACGGTGAAGTTTCGTGATGGATCCATTAAAAGATTCAAGTTCCCCACAAGGACCACTCCTGAAGGTTCGGCAGATCCATTAGGCGGTTTCGCCACCCATGATGATATCAACAACCAGGCTTTGGCCACCGAGCCGGCATCACTTGGTCTGGATGCCGTCCCCACGCCATCGTAATAAGAAGGAGGTAGATAAAAATGGCAGATTTTAAGACAGTAGAAGTGAGTTCCGACCTCCTGATTATCGGAGCGGGATTCTCAGCATGCGGAGCGGCCACAGAGGCTTCTTATTGGGCCAAGAAGAATGGACTGAAGGTGGTAATGGTGGACAAGGCAGCCACGGACAGAAGCGGTGCCGTAGCCATGGGCCTCTCGGCCATCAACCAGTATGTAGGCGTTAAAGATGGCGAAAACACTGTTGAGGACTATGTTCGATATGTAAGGCAGGACCTGATGGGTGTCTCCAGAGAGGACCTTGTCTATAATATTGCCCGTCATGTGGATTCAACAGTCCATCTATTTGAGAAATGGGGTCTCAAGATCTGGAAGGATGAGGCCGGAAAGTATGTACATGAAGGACGCTGGCAGCTCATGATTAATGGTGAATCCTACAAGATCATCATCGCCGAAGCAGCCAAGAATGCCTTGGCCGATGCGGGCGGAGAACTTTATGAAAGGGTATTTATTGTAGGCCCACTCATGGATGGAAACAGATGTGTGGGTGCTGTCGGATTTAGTACACGCGAAAATCAGTTCTATGTTTTTAAGGCAAAGGCCGTCATTATTGGCGCGGGCGGCGCGGTGCATGTATTCCGTCCACGTTCAGTGGGTGAGGGCTTTGGCCGTTCCTGGTATCCACCCTTCAACTCCGGTACCAGCGCCTATTTCACCTTACAGGCGGGTGCAGAGATGACCTGCCAGGAAGTCAGGTTCATCCCGGTTCGTTTCAAGGATGGATATGGTCCTGTCGGCGCATGGTTCCTGCTTTTCCAGTCCCGGGCTATAAGCGCTGTGGGCGGCGATTATATGGTTGAGCATGTTGATGAGCTGGAAAACTGGGCCCCTTATGGCCTGGCAAAACCGATCCCGGCCAATCTCAGGAACTACCTGGGCATGATGGATGTGGATGCCGGCCTCGGCCCCCTGTACATGGAGACCGATGAGGCCATTCAGAAAATCGCTAACGAGTATAAGGACGATCCAAAGGCCTTCAAGAAGAAGATGAAGGAGCTTGAAAGTGAGGCATGGGAAGACTTCCTCGACATGACCATCTCCCAGGCCATTCTCTGGGCAGGTCTGAATGTCAAACCTGATGAAAAGCACTCTGAGATAGCGGCCTGCGAGCCCTACTTCATCGGGTCGCATTCAGGTGCGTCAGGCGCCTGGGTAAGCGGTCCGGAGGACCTGGATACCCCTTATAAATGGGGATACACCAATATGACGACCGCGGAGGGACTCTTCGCAGTGGGTGACGCATCGGGCGCCTCCAGCCACAAGTTCTCCTCAGGGTCCCACACAGAGGGGAGGATTGCCGGGAAACAGGCCATCAAATACATCCTTGAAAAGGGCAAGGAGCCTAATGTGGACATGGCCAAGGCTGAAGAGATGAAAAAGGCGATCCTCAATCCATTGGATCTGTTTGAGCAATATAAGGATGAATTCACCGATCCAGAGGTGAACACCCACTATATCATGCCCAGGCAGTTCCTGCACAGGCTCCAGAAGATCATGGATGAGTACGCCGGCGGCGTAACATCAGCCTTCAAGACCAGCAAGGCTCTGCTGGAAAGGGGCCTTGAGCTGATGGAGTACCTGAGAGAGGACTCAGACAAACAGGCTGCACGCAGCCTCCATGAACTGACGAGAGCATGGGAGAATATCCAGAGGATGTGGATCGCGGAATCCCATATACGGACAATGCTGTTCAGGGAAGAGACCAGATGGCCAGGCTATTACTTCAGGGCCGATACGCCAAAGATGGATAATGACAACTGGCTCTGCTTCTGTAACTGCCGTTGGAATCCGGACTCAGGTGAATGGGAGATGTCGAAAAAAGACATCTGGACAATGCCAGGCGTCTAATTAGTGTAACTGGTTTAAAACCCCGATCGCAGGAATCTGGCGACCGGGGTTTTTTTTAAACGCTTATTTAAGAGAGTTCTCCCCCGTATTTGAATAGATTAAAGGCTTTGTGATGTTTTTCACAAAATTGCTTGCATTTCATCAAAGGGGTGTGTTAGAAGTTACTTTTCATGTTCAGGTAGATTTTATGAAATTATCCTCAAATAATGCATAGGGAGAAGGCTGACCAATGGAAGAACAGAGAGAAGTAATGGATGTAGATGTGCTTTTTGTTGGTGGAGGCATTGCTTCCTTAAGCGGTGCACTCCATCTTAGCAACCTCATAAAAGAGCATAATAAAAAGATTGAACAGGGGCAAGCTGGAAAAAGATTGGATGAGGTGATGATCGCTGTTTTAGAGAAGGCTGCTTTCCCTGGATCCCATGGGATATCTGGCGCGGTAATGGATCCGGGTCCCCTCAAAGATCTCGTCCCCGACTTTCAGGAAAGGGATGCCCCTTTAGAGGGTGAAGTCAAAAAGGAATCCGTGTATTTTTTGACTAAAAACAGGAAGATCAAACTCCCCTTGGGGTTGATTCCACGGGCATTCAACCCGCTCGATAATCACGGAAATTATGTGGTATCCGTCTCCCGGTTGAATGAATGGCTGGCTGGATTGGCCGAGGAAGGGGGCGTGGATATTTTCCCCGGATTTGCAGGAACCGAGGTCCTGTATGATGGGGACAGGGTCATAGGCGTTAGGACCGGCGACAAGGGAATAGATTCCGACGGTAGTAAAAAATCCAACTATGAACCAGGGATCGATCTCCATGCGAAGGTGGTTGTTTTCGGTGAAGGATCCAGGGGGAGCCTTACAAAAACACTTATCCGCCGTTACAACCTGGATGCCCAAAAAAATCCTCCGTCCTTTGAAGTGGGTGTCAAAGAGGTATGGGAGATCCCGGAAGGAAGGATCCGGCCGGGAGAAGTAATCCATACCATGGGATATCCGCTGAAAAGCGATACATTCGGCGGCGGTTTTATTTATGGCATGAAGGATAACAGGGTCAGCCTCGGGCAATTAACCAGTCTGGATTATGAAGATCCCTTTATTGACCCTCATCGAGAGTTCCAGAAGTTCAAACTGCATCCCATGGTCAAGAAACTGCTTGTGGATGGAAAACTGGTACAATACGGGGCCAAGACAGCTCCTGCAGGTGGATTTTTCTCGGTCCCCAAACTCACATTCCCGGGCGGATTGATAATCGGGGATTCCGCCAATCTTTTTAATACACAGAAAATCAAGGGCGTTCACATTGCCATACGTTCGGGTATGCTGGCTGCGGAGACCATATTGGATTGCTTAACAAAAGAGGATTTCTCGGAATCCAGGCTTGAGCAATACCGAACCGCCATGATGCATTCCAAAGAGGTAAGTGACCTGTACAGAATCCGAAATTTTCATCAAACCGTGCAAAAGGGATTTTATCAGGGCATGGTGCTAATGGGTATACAGCATGTCCTGGGTGGGAGCATTTTCCAGTCTCGACTCGAATCCATCTCGGATCATCTGCACATGAAAAAAATCATAAAAATCTATGGTACTGATACCCCTCCGGATAAGAAAAAGGGTGATATCAAATATGATGGTAAACTCACCTTTGATAAGGAGACGGACGTATATTATTCGGGGACTACACATGAGGAAAAGCAGCCGCCTCATCTCAAGATACTCGACCTCGATATATGTTACAACAGGTGCACGAAAGAATTTCAGAACCCCTGCGTGAGATTTTGTCCCGCGAATGTCTATGAGATGGAATTGGATGAAGAGACGGGCAAGCAGAATATGAAATTGAATTTTTCCAATTGCGTCCATTGCAAGACATGCGATGTGAAAGATCCCTATGAAAACATTTTATGGACTCCGCCTGAGGGCGGCGGGGGGCCCAAGTACTCCATGATGTAATGGCATCCTATTGTATTATGGGGATATTTTAATTGCACTACTTACATACTTTTTGTATATAGGGCTAACTCAAATTAAGCTTTACCATTCGGACCTTTTCCGGTAATTGCGTAATTTTTCAAAAATTAGGATAAACCCGGATGGACGTTTTTGATTTTTTCCAATTTGTCGAGGAGGATAAGCATGACAAACACAGAGACCCAGAATATTCTGGTGGTCGGCAGCGGGATGAGCGGTCTTACCGCGGCCATTGAAGCGGCTGAAGCAGGTTATGATACCCTCATAGTTGAAAAGAATCCCTATCTGGGGGGCAGGGTTGCGCAGTTCCATCACTATTTCCCCAAGCTATGTCCCCCGCTCTGCGGCCTTGAAATCAACTTTCGCCGCATCAAACAGAACCCGAGGATTCGCTTTTTCACAATGGCCGAAGTCGAGACTATTTCCGGAGAGGAAGGGAATTTTGACGTTTCTATAAGGTTAAGTCCTCGTTATGTTAACGAAAAATGTACCTGTTGCGGTAAATGCGCCGAGGCATGCGAGATGGAGATCGATAATCCCTTCAATTTTGGCATGGACAAGATAAAGGCCGCCTACCTGCCTCATGATATGGCATTCCCCCAGCGCTATATCCTTGATCAGGCCCTGGTGGAAAGCGATGAGGCCCAGAAGGTCAAAGGGGCATGCCCGTACGACGCAATTGACCTGGAAATGGAATCCAAGACCCTGAAATTAAAGGTAGGTTCCATTGTCTGGGCAACAGGGTGGAAACCCTATGACGCCAGCAAACTGGAGACCTATGGGTTTAATAACTACCCTGACGTGATAACCAATGTAATGATGGAGAGGCTGGCATCCTGGACAGGGCCCACGCGCGGCAGGATAGTCAGACCTTCAGACGGGGAGGCTCCCAAGACAGTGGCGTTTATTCAATGCGCCGGCTCCAGGGATGAAAACCATCTCCCCTTCTGTTCGGGCGTTTGTTGTCTCGCTTCCATGAAGCAGGCAACCTATGTACGCGAACAGTATCCTGATGCCCTTATCTATATCTTTTTTATTGATATACGGGCAACGGACCGTTTGGAGGCCTTTTACACCAGGGTCAAGGAAGATGAAAACATCAGGTTTTTTAAGGGTAAAGTTGCCAAGATTAACCAGGATGATTCCGGAAAGGGTCTTATACTGAGAGTGGAAGACACGACAACCGAGGAATTACATGAGATTGCAGCCGATCTCGTCGTGCTTGCAACAGGCATGCAACCCAATACTTCCGATAATCCGCTTCCCATCCAGATTCCCTATGACGATTATGGATTCATAGCTTCCAAGGAAGCGATCGCAGGAGTCTTTGGAGCCGGATGCTCTCGAATCCCGATGAATGTTTCCGAAGCGGTTCAGGATGGAACTGCAGCAGCCCTTAAAGCCATTCAATCCATAGCCAGGAGGTAAGCCAAATGGAAAAGAAGATAGCCGCCTATATATGCACTGGGTGTGGCATTGGAGATGCCCTTGATATAGATCAATTGAGTAAGGTGGCCACTGATGAAAAAAGCATACCGATATGTCGAAACCATCCAAATCTCTGCAGCCAGGAGGGGGTGGAACTTATTAAAAAGGATATAGCAGATGATGGTGTCAATACCCTGATCATTGCAGCATGTTCGCACAGGGTGATGTATGATGTCTTTAATTTTGAAAATTGCATAGTGGACAGGGTCAATTTACGGGAGCAGGTTGTGTGGAGTCAAAAGCCGGGTGATGATGACACACTAATGATGGCGGAGGACTATCTCCGCATGGGCATCGCAAAGGTCAATGCCATGCAATTACCCGAACCATACAAGCCCGAAGAGGCCATCTCTAAAGATATACTTGTCGTGGGCGGGGGCCTAACTGGTCTTCATTCCGCCCTTGAAGCGGCAAAGGCAGGATATTCGGTAGTTTTAGTTGAAAAAGAGGCGGTGCTTGGAGGCTTTCAGAAGGATGTAAAGGACATAGCCACTATGCCTTATAAGGATCTCCAGGACAATAATCTGGATGAACTGATCAAGGATGTTACAGGGCACGAAAAAATAAAAGTATATACGGAAGCGGCAATAGAAAAGATCTCAGGGGGTCCCGGCCTTTTCAAGGCAGTCGTTAAGCAGAACGGGTCAACCTCGGAACACGGGATAGGAGCCGTAGTGCTGGCGGCCGGATGGCAGCCCTATAATCCGGAAAAGCTGGATAAGAAACTGGGATTCGGGGCCTCTCCGAATGTCATCACCAATGCCATGTTCGAAGAAAAATTCAAAGAGGGAAAAATTACCCGTCCCAGCGACGAAAAGGAAGTGAACAATGTCGCATTTTTACAGTGCGCCGGCAGCCGTGATCCGAAGTATCTGCCCTATTGTTCGTCGGTATGCTGCACTGTATCCTTAAAACAGGCCCTGAGGGTCAAGAAACAGAATCCAGACTCAAATGTATTTGTGGTTTACAAGGAACTGCGCACGCCGGGCCAGGCAGAGGATCTCTATCGAAAGGCACAGGAAGAGGGTGTGATATTTATAAGGTGCCAGGAACCGGAGGTAAAGGCGAACGGCGGTCTGACCGTCGAGGCGGAAGACGAACTGTTAGGGGATACTGTGGTGATGGAAGACCTTGACATGGTTATATTGGCCACGGGAATGGTCCCTGTTACCGCCTTTGGAAGGGATATCCAGCAGGAGGGCAAGGAGGAGAAAGAGGGAGATGAATTGGAAGATGTGCCCCTTGATGTCATTAGACGCTCAAACATATTAAACCTGGAATACCGGCAGGGGCCTGAACTGCCGGCCCTTAGCAACGACTTCCCTGATTCCCATTTTGTCTGTTTCCCCTATGAGAGCCGTCGAACAGGCATCTACCCGGCGGGTTGCGTGAGGAGGCCGATGGGCATAGCTACAGCTGTCGAAGACGCTGCAGGGGCCGTAATGAAGGCCATCCAGTGCATTGAGCTGACTTCCATGGGGGCTGCCGTGCATCCCAGGGCGGGAGACATGTCATATCCAGAGTTTGCGATGCAGCGATGCACCCAGTGCAAACGCTGTACTGTGGAGTGCCCCTTTGGGGCCATTAACGAGGATGAGAAGGCCAACCCCATACCGCTGCCAACCAGGTGCAGGAGGTGCGGAGTGTGCATGGGAGCCTGTCCTGAAAGGATAATTTCATTTAAAAACTATTCGGTACCCATGATAGGTGACATGATCAAGGCCATCGAAGTACCTGAAGAGGAAGAGGAAAAGCCGCGCATCCTTGTACTGGCGTGTGAAAATGACGCCTACCCGGCCCTGGATATGGCGGGGCTGAACCGCATGACCTACAATGCCTGGGTGAGGGTCATACCTTTGCGGTGCCTGGGGTCCATGAACCTCGTATGGATAGCCGATACCCTTTCCAAGGGAGTGGACGGGGTGCTTCTCTTAGGCTGCCAGCATGGAGATGACTATCAGTGTCACTTCATCAAGGGGAGTGAGTTGGCAAGCATCCGCTTGAGCAAGGTTTCCGAGACATTAGACAGGTTGGCCCTTGAATCAGAGCGGGTCCGTTTTGAAACGGTTTCGATAACCGACTACAGCAAGCTTCCATCAATACTGGATGAATTTGCCAAGACAATCGATGAGGTCGGTCCCAACCCCTTTAAGGGCTGGTAAACCGTCCCATCCCGCCGCCGTGGGGGAAGGGCCTTTTAAAATCCATCGTAATAGGCAGGAATGCCATACGAAAGGGGCATATAAAATAGAGTAAAGCAGGAGGGATTTATGAGCGTAAAATTCGATCCGAAGCTGATGAAGGATCTGGAGGTATACGGCTTCAAGGACGCAAAAAAATGTATGCAGTGCGGGAACTGTACGGCCGTTTGTCCCCTCTCTGAAAAGGAGAATACCTTTCCACGAAAGCTGATCAAGTACGCCCAGATGGGCCTGAAGGACAAGATATTGAAAAGCCCTGAACCATGGCTGTGCTATTATTGCGGGGACTGTTCGGATAATTGCCCAAGGGGAGCGGACCCGGGAGAGGCAATGATGGCCATGAGGCGGTACCTTACTTCAAGATATGACTGGACAGGTTTTGCCCGGAGATTCTACACATCGGAGACCTTTGAAATAATTGCGGTTGCCATTGTGGGCCTGTTAGTCGGTCTTGCCCTGTGGATCTTTCACGCGGGCAATCCCAATATGGAACATGCTCATCTCAATTCAGTATGGCCGGCGCCGGCCATAGAGATTGCAGACCTCTCGATGGCTATTATTTTGACGGTCCTGCTTTTGAGCAATACATACCGCTGTTTCAGTTTTATCATGGGCGACTTGAAATTCAGGGTACCCCTGGGGCTATATATCAGGAAAGGCTGGGAGCTTGTCTCTCATGCCCTGACACAGAAGAGATTCGGTGAGTGCACCGACAAGATGCAATGGTTTGTCCACCTCCTTATAATGACAGGTTATTCCACGGCCTTTTTGCTCGTAGCAGTTTTTCTTGCAGGCGGTATTGAAGTCATCGGGCTGGCCTGGGAACCCATAAGGTTCCAGCGTGATGTGATCTATCCCATACTTCACCCGATGCGTATCTTTGGTTATTATGCCACCTTTGCCATCCTCTATGGAACCACCTACGCCCTTGTTGGCAGGATAAGGAAGTCCAAGGCCCCCTATAAGAGTTCCCACGGCACTGATTGGATGTTCCTGATTCTTTTACAGCTTACCACCCTCACGGGCATATTAATACATTTTTCAAGACTGCTGGATTGGCCCTTGACCACATATGTAATCTACGTTGTTCACCTCATGTTTGCCGTCCCCATGCTTGTCCTGGAGGTCCCCTTTTCCAAATGGGCCCACCTGGCATTCAGGCCGGTGGTGAGTTACCTGGTTAAGGTCAAAGAAGAGTACAATAAGGAATTGCAATCATTTGCATAGGACAAAAGATTCATTTCATTACACATTTAATACACGGACCAGACCCCTGATAAATGACAATGGGGGTTTGGTCCTTTTTTAGGGAGTATTTATGATATGTCACAGCAAGAAATCCCCGTGTGTCCCCATTGTAATGAGGAAATGAAAAAATGGCGAACACCCCCGGACTCAACCTGGGGAACATCATTTCAATGGGTATGTTTTAATGATAATTGCCCCTATTTTGTCCGCGGCTGGGACTGGATGATGGAATCACAAGGCGTAAAGGCCTCTTACAGGCATAGGCTTGATCCGA
The DNA here is from genome assembly GCA_964526655.1 of uncultured Desulfobacteraceae bacterium. Lineage (GTDB taxonomy): Bacteria > Desulfobacterota > DSM-4660 > Desulfatiglandales > HGW-15 > CAZGIZ01. Next base: position 10,593 of record CAZGIZ010000123.1, read on the forward strand.
CAACAGGCATGTCGGGGCCCCTGCCTGCCTGGTCCTACAAGGCACATAAAGACAGGATAATTGAATAGGTTGATGGGGAAACACATGAAGAAGATCGGAAGAAATGACCCCTGTCCCTGCGGTAGCGGAAAAAAGTTCAAGAAATGTCATATGGGGAGAGAGGACGAACTGGCCTTTAACGGCCTTGAAGAGGTCACTGAAGAAATTAGCTCGAGGATTACCAACCTTAGGGAGGTCAATTACGGCAGATCAAGGGAAATGTCGGAAAACCTGGATATTAAGGATCTGACTGGAAATTCCATTGGAATCAGATTTGTTGATCTAAATGAATACCTTGATCTAAATCTCTTTGGAAGCCTCCGTGCAGGCTTGTCAAAGGGTAAAGGCGGCGGAGTATTTATTAACATACAAAAGACTATCAAAACAGACCCGGAGAATGTCTACCTGGCCATATCACAGGACATAGACGATTCGACTCTGATCCATCAACTGGCACATGTCCTGGATTATCTGGGCGGTTCCAATTTGATGCCTGGATCTCTTGAGCCCTTGAGCCTTGAACTGGGAATACCGGTAGATCATCTTGAACATCCTGAGGAATTCGGGTACTGGCTTGATTATCTCAAGAAGAAATTCGACGCGAAACTTGACGCCGATGACACCATCGTGTCCTACCTGTATGAGAACGGAAAGCTGATCAAAGGAAATGAGGTCCGGAACAGGGATGCCCTGATCCTGAAATCGAAATCAGATGAGATATTCAAATTCCTAAGCGTAAACAGCGAAAAGATAGATGCCATGATTCGTGGTCTTTCAGGATATATAGGGACGAGAGAGGCGGGTGATTGATATTTAAGGGATGCTCTTTAAGACTTTATCTGAATGGATATATCATGGATTTTTCCTTTCATGATGCCTTGTCTGGTCCTTGATCGGTTCTTGATTCCTGTCCCTCTTTTACCCAGATCACTTTTTTCCCAAAAAGACCAAACTTCAGCCAATCAAAAGCGAATTTAAGAAGCTCTATATCACTTTTTCTTATCTTCTCGATAATCTCAGGTTCAACCTCCAACCGGTCAAGGAAAGTGCTCTTGAATACGAATTCCCTGAACCTATCGAGATTATAGAGTGCCATGACGGTCATCTGCTGGATCTGGGGATTCTCTATGTCAAGTTTCTGTGATTGAAGCTGTGTGGTCAGGCTCGTGAGATATTCGTTCATCTCATCATAGGGCTCGATATCCTGCTTTTCAAGCCATTCAGATATCTTGTTTGTATCTTTCTCATTGAGCCCCAGACACCTTGCAGCTTCGGTAATCAGGCTGTAGGTACCGTCATCATTCAGGTTCAGCGGATACATCCTGCATGGCCACGGCCTGTCCCTATAGACATTGCATCCTTCCTCCGATACAAAGGGACACCGTTTATCATTATCCCTCATCTTAAGTATGACCAGGGGGATAAGATGTCCTTTTTTGGGAATGATTATGGTGAATTTATCCAGGAATTCCCCTGATGAGATCCCAAGCCCCTTTTTTAATCGCAATACATCATAGGGTGTTAACACAATAGTAATATCCCTGCAACATAGAGTGAAACAGGACACACCCGGATAACAATTAAATTTAAAGGGATGCGTCTCTTCAAATCTAATATTTTTGGCTTCAACCATGAATTATTCCTTTCAAAAAACCCTTCGGGTCGAAAATAATGGAGTAATAAATATCTTGACTGACCATGGGGCGATGTTTTTATAAATAACTTCTATAACAAGCGGTGACCCTAATGGTCAATGAAAATTGAAAATATTGGAGGGATATTCATGAAAGAAAGGACATTGGCGATTATAAAACCCGACGGGATTTCGAGAAATCTGATAGGAGCGATAATCAACAGGATAGAGGGCCTTGATATAAAAATCATTGCCATGAAAATGATATTCATGACCAGGGAGCAGGCCCAAGGTTTTTATGCGGTTCACAGGGGTAAGTCTTTTTATGAGAGTCTTACTGATTTTATGTCTTCAGGTCCCTGTGTGGTTATGGTTTTGGAAGGAGAGGATGTAATCAGGAGGTATCGAGAGTTAATGGGCGCAACCAATTACAGGGAGGCGAAAGAAGGGACGATACGGAAGGAATTCGCCACAGATATAGAAAAAAACGTGGTTCATGGCTCAGACGCCCAGGATACGGCAAGATTTGAAATCAGTTACTTTTTCAATGAACTTGAGATTGTCGGGCAGTCATAAAGGGAGATTATTAATAATATGCCGAGCCTGACCGTAATGGATAAGGCCAGGCCCGGCAAGAGGCCAGTGAAATGAAAATATTAGTGTTTCAGCAGGGCTCCTTTTAAATATTATTCCTCTTTTTCTTCCGCAGGCTTTTTCTCTTCCTTGAGTTCTTTTATCTCTTCTTTGAGGCTTTCCACCTCGCCCTTTAAATTGCTTGTATCATCATCAAAGTCCTTGGAGGCAGCTTTATCCTTTAATTCCTCAATACCAAGATAAGTTGCCAGGGCGCCGCCCAGGATGAATAAAGCCGGCAGAATCGCCATGAGACCTTTCAAAAAAAGACCCCACCACAGGATGATGAATATAATTCCCAGGATTAAAGCAATTATTCCGCCAAATAATGACATCATGATGATTCCCTCCTTAAATAGTAGATTTTATTAATTTCAATATTATATAAATTGCTTTCTTTTCTTTATAATATTATTATAATCTGATATCATAAACAGGAAATTTGTTCAATAGATTAATAGATATATTTTAAAAGTCAAATAAAATAGTTCAGGTTATTTTGGGCATCATATAATATAAATTGGATAATGAAACGGGCACCATGATACTCAATTTCCATTTATGACCCGGGCATCTTGATTTACACGATAGAAGAAGGCATTTAAGGGGACGGACTATTTCATGGATTTGGTAAATTGCTAAAATTTATTAAAGATTTAGTCAAATATATTTTAAGAGCGTGAATTCAGAAAGGTCAGTTATCAAACAATCCAATAATAATCCCGTTCATTAAGTGAATTATTTAGAAAAATAATCTAATTAAAAGAATAATGGAGATAATATGAGAAAAAGTTGAAAATTGGACTTTTTTAAAGGATAATTAAAAATAATCGATATTGATAAATTTTCAAGATAAATTTAACCTTTGAGTTTACTTTTTTTGCGAATATTAATGCCAGCGTAGCTCAGAAGGCAGAGCAACTGATTTGTAATCAGTGGGTCGGGGG
>CAZGIZ010000124.1:0-3715 GCA_964526655.1 uncultured Desulfobacteraceae bacterium
TGCCAATGCTGGCATTTTTGGTAAAATGCTATTTAATTCTCGACTGTAAAAAGAGATTCATTGTGTTGACACACCATTTCAATTCATTTATATTCTAGTTCGAAATTAGGAATCTTATCGGCAGGTTATATCATTAATGACCAAAGGGAGGTGGCGAAATGAACGGCTATTGCGGGAAGATGTTATTTGTGGATTTGACGAAAGGCAGTCATGAAGTGCTCGCCCTCAATGAAGAGACGGCCAGACAGTACATCGGGGGATACGGGATCGGCGCAAAGGTATTGTTCGAAAGGATGAAAGCGGGCGCGGACCCCCTGGGGCCGGAGAACATCATAGGGTTCACAACGGGACCTTTGACAGGGACAGGCGCGCTTTTAAGCGGCCGCTATACCGTTGTATGCAAATCACCGGTGACCGGCGGTTGGAATGATTCCAATTCAGGGGGGTATTTCGGGCCTGAATTGAAAAAAGCCGGATTTGACGCCGTTTTTGTCCAGGGGGCATCGAAAAAACCCGTTTATGTGTGGATTAAAGATGGCAAGGTGGAAATCAAGGACGCATCACATCTTTGGGGCAAGGATGTCGTGGAGACCGACGCCGCCCTCAAGGACGAATTGAAGGAGAACAGGCTCAGGACCGCCATAATAGGTCCGGCCGGCGAGAAGCTTTCCCTTATTTCAGCGGTCATAAACGACAGTCATCGGGCCGCCGGACGCGGCGGTTGCGGGGCCGTAATGGGCTCAAAGAAATTAAAGGCCGTGGTAGTACGCGGGACCGGAGAGGTGCCAGTGGCAGATCCGGAGAAGTTGAAGGCGGCTAATAAAGATATAGTCGATACCATAAAAAACGGGCCTGCAGCCCAGGTAGCAGGTGCATTTTCAACTTTCGGCACCACGATGATGACGACGGCCTCATCAACAAGCGGTGATTCACCCGTGAAGAACTGGGGCGGTGTAGGCGTTGTCGACTTCGGTGAGGAGGCTGGCAAGAACTTTGATGGCCCGGTAATGGACCCAAAATACAAGGAAAAGAAATTCGCCTGCGCCAATTGCCCCCTCGGCTGCGGGGCCATCTATAATGTCAAGGACGGCAAGTGGCCAGTGGGTGAGACGGGCCGGCCGGAGTATGAGACCTCCGCATCTTTCGGATGCCTGATGCTGAATGACAATGTCGAGGCCTTACTCAAATGCAATCATATCTGCAATACCTACGGACTGGATACCATTTCCGCGGGCGCCACGATAAGCTGGGCCATGGAGTGCTTTGAAAAGGGAATCCTGAGCAAGGAGGAAACCGGCGGCATAGATCTCACATGGGGAAATGCCGAGGCCATCGTGCAAGTTACACAGGAGATGGCTGATCAGAGCACGGAATTCGGCAGGCTGCTGGCCCTTGGCTCCGCCGGGGCGGCTAAAAAGATGGGGAAGGGGGCCGAATATCTTGTTACTGTCAAGGGCATAGAGCTGCCCATGCACGACCCAAAGCTGGGTCCGGGATTCTCAAGGACCTATGCCTTTGATCCAACTCCGGCCCGTCACGTCAAGGGGGGTCTTGGACTCATGCACATGCAGATGCCGGATCCGTCCAAATACAATTCAGAAGGCAGCGGAGTACCGGACCTTCGCGCGACCGTGGCACAGGAAATTGTCAACACTGCGGGACTGTGCCTGTTCAAGGACTTTACGGGGGTGCAGAACATAGCCTGGAAATTGATTCCTCCCGTCACGGGCTGGGATTTCGGGGCAGATGAAGAAATGACCGCAGGGCTAAGAATTTTCAATATGCGTCACGCCTTCAACCTTCGCGAGGGTATGAAACCCGCCGATTTTAAGATCCCCAAACGGAGCGTGGGCGAACCACCCCAGACAGAGGGCCCTCTCAAGGGGGTTACCGTGGATTACAAGGGCTTTACACGCAATTTCTTCAAGGAGATTGACTGGGACGAGACCACGGGAAGGCCCAGCCGCAAATCACTGGAAAAGTTAGGTGGAATGGAGGATGTTATCAAGGCCCTTGGCCTGTAGGACAGCCTGAAATAACCGGATTTTAAGTTAAAGCTCCGCCCGGACATGGTTTTCGGGCGGAGCTTTAATCATCACAAGGCAGCATTATGCGTATCACCGTACAATTTGCAAGCCTGTTCCGCGCCATCGCAGGGGTGGAGCGGGAGGTCCTGGATGTCCGTGAGGGCATGACCATCGAAGGACTTTCAGGGATACTGGGTCAAAAATTTCCAGACCTCCCCCTTAATAGCGAAAAGGCATATTTTGTAGTCAACAATCAGATCGTCATGCGCGACCAGGTCCTTAAAGAAGGGGATCAGGTGCGCATATTCCAGCTCCTTGCGGGGGGATAAAAATCAAAATAATCGATGTACATATCCATGTGGGGCATCGTTTCGAGTGGACCAGGACGGCAAAGGACATCTGGATGGACACCGGGCCTTATGTCCCGGAGATATACGATGGTCAGGAGAGGCAGTTACCAAAGGAGTACGGGGATGTTCTTAAGCGTGAAGGGGTATGGGGAGGGATTTTAATTCCCGAATATTCTCCCGAGACGTCCGGCGTGATGCCCTTTGAAAGGGCAGCGGAGATCCATCAGGTCCACCCGGAACTGATTCCTTTTGCGAACCTGAACCCGAATGTCCACCCGGATCCCATGGCCGCCTTTGAAGAGCAGCTTGAGGGCGGGGCAAAGGGATTGAAGATCCACCCTATTCACGGTTTTTTCTATGCCAATGACCCGCGGCTCTACCCCGTGTACGAGAAATGCGAGAAGGACGGCCTCCCGGTCCTGTTCCATGCGGGTACGACCCTGTTCCGCGGAGCGAAGATGAGATATGCCGATCCCTATACCTTTGATGATGTGATCAATGATTTTCCGGACATGACCGTTGTCCTGTGCCACGGGGGGAGGGGATTCTGGTACCACATCGCGGAATTCCTGGCAAAGAGCTACAGAAATGTCTATATCGACGTGTCCGGGCTGCCCCCGAGAAATCTCCTAAAATACTTTCCCTCAATGATAAAGTTCAGCCACAAGTACCTCTTCGGTTCGGACTTCCCAGGGGTTCCGGGTATCAGGAAGAACTATGACGCCATACGGGAACTCCTGCAAAACGATGCGGCCATGGAGCGTATAGGATTTCAAAACGCCTATGATCTTTTCGGTTTCTGGAAATAGATCGATAATGCGTTTATTTTTTTAAAATAGTGGGTTTGTAATTTCCTGACTCTATCTCTTTCAAGAACTCTTTTTTATTCTTATGCCAGTCGCTACCGAATCTCATGCCAAAAAATCCGCCCAGACTCTCTAAGGAGCGAAGCCACGCAGCCTGATACCCTAATCTTAAGACATCTTCCAGGAACGGTACTATTTCGATCATCTTCTCTTTTGGCAGGAAGGCCCTTGCACCAAGCTCAATGGATTTTTTCAGATTCTCCAGGGATAGGGCATGGGCCGTCAGCATCACGGCAGGGAAGCCAAGGCTGGCCGCAGCATTAAGTAGATCGAATCCGCGAACGCCCATAATGTCCAAAATGACCAGGTCATAGCTCCAAGACCTTAAAAGATGATAACCGCTATCAAAGTCCCCGGCTTTATCAAGGATTAGGCCTTCAAATCCCTCCAGTAGTTCTTCAAGGGTCTCCAAGACATCCGGCTCATCATCGACCGCCAAAACACGTTTGTTTGATAAAATATTTTTTATCAT
>CAZGIZ010000124.1:3815-13821 GCA_964526655.1 uncultured Desulfobacteraceae bacterium
GATTTGCCTTACGCCTTGCGCCCTGAGCCTTATGCCCTTCTTTCCTTGGACATCCTTCTCCGCTCTTCGTCCCTGATTTCCCTCCGAAGGAGTTTTCCCACCTTGGATTTAGGGAGCATGTCCCTGAATTCGATATAAGCGGGGACCTTGTAAGAGGCCAGCCTTTCTCGACACCATTTTACCAATTCCGTACCACCCACACCCCTGGCGTCTTCTTTCAGTACAACAATCGCCTTTATCCGTTCTCCGACCTTCTTATCAGGGATTCCCACCACGCATGCGCCAATAACCGTGGGATGGCCCTGAAGCACGGCCTCCACCTCCGAAGCTGAGACCCTGTAACCCTTGTGCTTGATAATATCCGCGGATCGCTCCATGTACACGAATTGCCCGTCTTTGTCCTGGCTCACAAAGTCACTCATACGATAAAAGACTTTTCCGCCGATCTCTATATACGACTGTTTTGTTTCCTCAGGTTTATTCCAATACTCCTTAATGGTATAAGGAGAGGTGACCAGAAGCTCGCCGCTTTCACCGGGTGATACCGGCTCAAGGGTGTTAGGATTAACAATCAGGCATTCCCTGCTTATGAGTGGTGAACCGATTGTGGTCGGTTTCGGGTCCCCGTCAATCCTGCTATAGGTGACATGACCTGCCTCGGTTGAACCGTATACCTGATATATGGGATTTCCCCATTGGTTCTTCCAGCGGTTGAAAACTTCAACAGGAAGCACGTCACCGCCGCAATAGCAGTAAACCAATGAGCTTATATCATAACGGTCCAGGCGGTCATTCTCCAGGATCATGCGGTAAAGGGCGGGCACTCCCAGCAGCCACCGCGCATGATATCGTTCAATGGTTTCCAGAATGGCGTCTACCTGGGGAACGGGCATAAGTAGCGTCATATTCCCTTTATTCAGACCAATGGCCATAAAAAGGCCGAGGGCCATAATGTGGAAGAGGGGATTAACGGCTATGTATACGTCATCTCCTTCCTTGAGATTGTCGCCCGCCACATCTTCCGTCACATCATTCACATAGGAAGTCATACCGATATGATTACCGGGCACGCCTTTTGGGAAACCGGTCGTGCCTCCTGTATACAGGATATAGGAGAGATCCCTCCATGGGTCTATCTCTGGCGACCGGTTCAAAGGGGCATGTCTCAAGAGTGATTTAAAGGAATAGACCCGGCTGTCCCGGTCCACGGTTCCCGAGGGAATCTTGTCAAACAATACACCCATATACCGTTTCCAAAATGGAAGAAGGTCCACAAGGTTGGTCACGATCGCCCTTTTAAGGCAGGTTCTTGAAATGACGTCCTTGACATAGCAGAAATTGGTGTCCAGGCAGATAATGGTTTCCGCACCGGAATCGTTGACCATATATTCGATCTCAAAGGAGGTATATATGGGAGAGACCGGTACGAGCACGGCCCCCATTTTTTGGATAGCGAGAAATGATATGACCCACTGGATGGAATTTGAGATATAGACCATCACTCGATCGCCTTTATGAATCCCCATATCCAGAAGGGCGCCGGCAAATCTTTCACTCAACTCCTTGAGCCGGGCATAGGAAAACCGGGTCCCCAGATAGAGTATGGCGGTATTTTCCGGGAATCGTTCGCACATCCGGTCGAACCTGGTGAAAGTCAATTCTTTTTCCAGTTCATCACGTGAAATTTTCATTCCCTCTACAGCTCCTAAACAAACGTCTTGAAAATCCTACAACCCATGGATCGCCATCACTCCTCGGACACCCCGAAATACGCGGAGCGTACATCGGGATTATTCAATATCTCATCACGGCTTCCCTCGAGCACCGCAGCGCCGTTTTCCAGTATATATGCGTAATCGACGATCGGCAGGACGGGGCGGGCATACTGTTCGGTCACAATTATGGAAATGCCCCTTTTATCACGAATCTTCCTTGTGGCACGAACCAGGATGGCCTGAATCAAGGGGCTCAGACCCAGAAGCGGCTCGTCCAGCAAAAGCAATTTCGGTTGAGCCATGAGCGCACGACCAATGGCAAGCATCTGTTGCTCACCGCCGCTTAAAAATCCCCCGATCCGTTTTTTTAATTTTTTAAGGGGTGGAAATAATTCAAAGGTATAATCAAGCGTCTCCCTGGCCTGGGCCGGCGATGCGAGGTAACCGCCGATGCGGAGGTTTTCCATCACGCTGCTTTCCACAAAGATTCTGCGTCTTTCAGGGCACAGAACCATCCCCCTCTTTGCCCTGGTGCTTGGCTTGAGATCCGTGACATCCTGTTCCAGATACCGAATCCGGCCGAGGACCGTGATTCTTTCTCCGCCCGCCATTTCCTCCTTCTTTTTAATATCCTCCATGATACCGGAGAGGGTATACATAAGCGTGGACTTTCCAGCGCTATTGGCGCCAAACACGCCGATGATCTGTTTTTTCCCGCATGATATGCTGATATTATTGAGGGCCAGCATGTTCTCATAAAACACCATCAGGTCCGTGGCCTTAAGCATATGTCATGACCTCCTCTACCTCCTCTGAGCCGAAATAGGCCTTCTTGACCTTCTCGTTGGACATGACTTCACCCGGCGTTCCCTCCATTAGCTTCTCACCGAAGTTCATGACCATAACCCTGTTAGCCACGCGAAAGAGTTCACGGAGCCGGTGCTCGATCATAATGACGGTAATTCCGTCCATTTGAAGACGTTCGATAAGGGGGACCATGCTTGCTATTTCACTCATGCTCAGGCCGGAAAAGACCTCGTCACAAAGAATAACTTCAGGTTTGAGTGCGAGACACCTGGCAAGCTCAAGGCGTTTCAAATAACCTGTCGGCAGTGAAGAAGCCATTTTATAGGGTACATAGGAATCCCTCTCAAATCCTATCTCTTCAAGGATATCTATCCCCACGGTATTGCGATCCCCGAGTTGACCTCCTCCCCTCCATCCCCCGGTGCGCCTTGCACGGGGAGAAAACAAGGGGATAACCAGGTTCTTATAGGCAGGCAGGCTGTAATAGGGCCGCATAATCTGAAAAGTCCGCGTAACGCCCATGTCCGCGATCTTATGGGCCGACTTTTTACTGATATCTTTTCCGCGAAAAAAGACCTTTCCTGACGTCATTTTAATAAAACCTGTTATACAATTCACAATGGTCGTTTTTCCCGAACCGTTCGGCCCGATAATGCCCAGTATCTCGCCTTCATGGACATCAAAACTCACTCGATTAAGGGCCAATATACCCCCGAATGTCTTTGTAATATCCTTGACCTCTAAGATGGGCCGATCTTTGCTCATACTTTTACCCACCTTTCAAATTGATGGTATTTCCGCTCCCCATACACCAAGATACCCTCACTACGAAAGACGATAAAGGCCATAAGCACCAGTGAATAGAAGACAATTCGAAGCGTGCCGAACTCGCGCAGTAACTCCGAGATGGGGACCAGGATAAAACACCCGATCACCGGTCCCACGAGTGTGCCGCCACCGCCTATCACCGTGGCGGCAATGGGGAGAATGGAAAAATCCAGGGCAAAGAGGGAGATCCCTGCCCACATGTATATATGCACCAGGCAAGCCCCTCCCAGACAACCAATGGCCGATGCGATAAATACGGCAACGGCCTTGTAATAGGTGATGCTCATCCCCGACGCCTTGACTGCCTGATCATTATCCTTGACCGCCCTGAGCACGAGCCCGAGATCCGTATTTACAAGCCGTCTTGTGCCGAATAAAAACAGGAATACCATGGCTATGACAAAATATTGTTCCACCCAGGGATCTGGAAAACTGGCCACACCAAGGACTCCGTCCGTGCCGCCGAAGATGTCTAATGCCTCTATAACCCTTGCCAGTGCAAGGGGGTACATGAGTGTGACGATCGCAAAATAGACCCCCCTGAGGGGAAGGCACGGCAGGAGAAAAAGGGTGCAGATTACCGCCCCAATAATAGTCGCGAGAGGGATCGCTAAAAAGGGGGAAATCCCGAAAGATGTGTTCATCAAGGCGGCGAGATATCCCCCGACACCGATGAAAAAGGCCCCGCCAAGAGAAACCAGACCAAGAAAGTGTGCCAGAAAATCGAAGCTGAGGGCGAGAAGCGCATAAATACAGACAATGGAGATGACCCTCTGCCAGTAACTGTTGGGCATCAATAGAGGCAGCATCAGCATACCGATAATAAGAAGCAATCTGGGAAATGTGAGATAGGACAATTCCCTCCAGGACATGAGGGCGTATAGTCCGTCCGAACGTACCTTAATACCCCGATCCAGCCGTTCCTTGCGACGCTGTTCCATGTTGCCTAAACCCTTTCTTCCAGTTCCTTTTGCCTGCCGAATATCCCCGAAGGCCGTAAGATAAGAGTCAGGATGATAGCCAGCAGGGCAACCACCATCTGAAAATGGGACCCTAAATAGACAACCGTGAAGATCTGGGCGAAGCCGATGATAAACGCGGCCAGCACAGCGCCCATCCAGCTGCCAAGACCGCCAACAATACAAACGGCTATTGCCTGGATGAGGACATCATACCCCTTTTCGACCACGATATTTCCCAGGGGCAATAGAACGATGGCCGCCAGTCCCGAAAGCATGGCGCCTAGGGCCATGGCCACGACAGCCATTCGATCCGAATCAATACCCAGCATCAAGGCTGCCCGCTCGTCCTGGGCCATGCCCCGAAGGGCCAGGCCAAGGCGGGTAAAATGTGTGAAGGACCAGAGAAAGGCTACTATAGCCACGCCTATGATAACGACAAAGAGGCGTTGCATATCAACCGGAATTCCTCTGATCATAAAAGACCCGTCCATAAAGGCAGGCAGGGTATAGGTCATGCCTTTGAATCCACCCCACCTGAATCCTTCCAGGATGGCCAATCCAATGGCGTATGAGGCGATAATTTCAGAGATGGACATCCCCCTGACACGTATCAGTATGAACTGGTATATTAAAGCGCCAATGGTTCCGGTGATAATAAGGGCAAGGAAGATGCTAAAGAGATAATTCAGATGAAAGGACCTCAAACAGATCCACGTGAGAAAGCCCGTTATGACATAAAGGGCGCCATGGGCGAAATTCGGGACCCGGCTGATGCCGTAGACCAGAGCGAATCCCAGGGCCATGAGCGCCAAAGCCGCGCTATTAATCACGCCGTATATAAGGATCTCCATTGTTTTTCCTTATAGGAAGAAGGATTTTAAGACGTCCGAAAAACATCTGACTTAGAAGGCTGGCGTCACTGGATCCTGGATCGCGCGCCATCACCTTTTGGCGCGCGTCATTCTGGTGAAGTTCCTGTATTTATCCAGGTACGCCAGCCAGCATAGCATATATTATTTGTTCATCCAAGGAGGCAGCTCAATGGTGCCTGTGGCGATGCTTTTAGGATACACCACAACCCTCTTTTCTGCCTGCCATTGTAAAATGCTTCCCACGGCGCCTTCTTTGGGGTCATTGGAAGGGATAACCTGATGGCTTTTAGGATCAAAACGAAGCCGGCCGTATACACCCATAAGGTCTGTGTTTTCCATCTCTTTTACGACCTTATCCGAATCCAGGCTTCCAGCGCGTTCGATGGCATCCCGTAGTACATAGATCGCCATATAACTGCTGGAAGTGCCCAGACCTTCCGGCTCAACATTCCACCTTTTTGCATATGCATTATAAAATTTCATGGTCCACGGGGTGGCCTCAGAGGGTGCGTTGCCTGCATTGACGACATTGCAGAGGGTGTATTCCCCTTTGCCATCCGTGGCCTTCCAGAAGCCGGGTTGTTCTGCGGCTGCAAGGGTGCTGCCGAAGGGCAGGGCGGGGAGTTTCATTTCATACCATTGTTTCAATAGGATAGCGCTCTCCGGCATATCCATCCAGATATTAATGATTTCTGATTGGGTCCTCTTGGCCTTTAGCAGCCCCATTGAGAAATCGCTGGCGCCCGTGGGATAGATCTCGAGGCCGGTCACATTCCACTTCTGTTTCTCGGCCACCGCCTTCATGACATCCGCCGCACCCCGGGCATGGGAGACGTCCTGGGCAATAATAAACAGGTTATTAAACCCATATTTATCTCTCAACTCCGTGAAATTGGCAAACATCTCTCCCACGAGATTCCCGGCTTCGCCATGGATACGAAAACAGTATTTATACTTGTCATACTCCTTGGCGACTGTCTTGTGGTAGGCAGGGGTTAAAACACCAGTAGTCAGGATAGAGACCTTCTTATATTTGGATAGAAGTGGCATGGCCGCCAGAGCCGCCTCGGAACGAACAGGACCACCCACGAGAAAATCGGCATTTTTATCCAAAATCAATTTTTCAACAGCCAGCAAGGCCTCGCTGACCGGGACCCCTGGCTCCAAATCGCGTGTATCTATTACCTCCACCTGAAATGGACGTTTGACTCCGCCCACATTGACGCCACCCTGGGAGTTGATTTCTTCAATAGCCAATGTCATTCCTCTTTCCGCGTCCCATCCATAGAGATAGGCCAATGATAATGGGGCGCCAATAATAATGGGTTTCTCGGCCAATACCTGGCTGCAGGGCACAACAACTAAAAATGCGGCAAATAAACAAACAACCATGGAAAAAAATCTTTTTTTCATTTTTTACCCTCCTTTGTTTAAGGTTATTAATGGTTGGAAGATTTTTTTGCGTCGGGTTTTTTAATGGCGTTTTCCCGTATCTTTCGTTGAACCTGTGCCAGGGGGATTTTCAGCAGGAGGCTGGCCTTCTCTTCATCCCAGCCCGTCATTTCCAGGATTTGCTGGAGGTGTTCCTTTTCCCTTTGTTTCAAGGTCTTTGGTTTCATTTCCAGTTATTCCAAAATGATTCTCCTTTTGATATCAGCAAAGGTTGTGCCAAAGAACATGGAGGGCATCTTTAAATGGGGTAGTCTATCCCAACCTGCTGAGATAAATATATTTAGTGAAACAGGATCATGGAGGAAATTCCAATTCAAGGGGGAAAAGTCCTGAAAAAAAATTTCACCTATGGAAAATTTCTTTCATCAAAGGATTTGCATTTTAGCCGATGTCATCATAAGGGGTCAGAGCGAATTTTCTGATTTTTTTCCTTAGGGTAGGGAGGGAGATTCCCAGTATCTGAGCGGCCTTTGTCCGATTCCAATCGACTTGGGAGAGTGTCTGCTGGATATGTTCTTTTTCAATCTCGGGGAGCGAATATGACGCGAGACCGCGGGAAGAGGGGGCTTGGTTGGCGTTCAGGATTGTTTCCACATCTTCCAGTAGAATCACGTTGCTTCTGGCCCTTACAATGGCCTCTACAAGGACGTTTTCGAGCTCTCGAACATTTCCTGTCCAGGGATGGACCATGAGGCGATCCAGGACACCCATCTGTAATTTCGAAACCTCGGTACCCAATTCTAAATTTATCTTCTGCAGGAAATGATTAACCAGATCAGGAATATCCGATATGCGTTCCCTGAGGGGCGGGACGTGGATGGTCACGACTTTAAGTCTGTAGTATAGATCTTCCTTGAATTTTCCTTCCCTGACCATCATGGCGAGCTCTCGATTTGTGGCGGCTATAATGCGGCACCGAGACTTCATTGTCTCGTGACCGCCGACACGCATAAATTCCCGGCGCTGGAGGAAGCCTAAAAATTTTCCCTGTATGTTCAAAGGAAGCTCTCCGACTTCATCTAAAAAGAGGGTTCCCTTGCCGGCCAGTTCTATTTTTCCTTTTTTTGTTTGATGGGCGCCCGTAAAAGAGCCTTTCTCGTGTCCGAATAATTCGCTTTCAATCAAGGTTTCCACCACAGTGGAACAGTCCAATGTAACGAACGGCTCCTTATCAAAAAGGGAATTGCGATGTATGACCTGGGCAATGAGTTCTTTTCCTGTCCCTGTTTCCCCCTGGATGAGTACCGTGGCTCGATTTTGACATAACAGCCCGATCATCTTAAAGATCCCTCGCATATTCCCGCTCTTTCCGATGATCACTTCATGATCCGGAGGGGTGTCCAGTTCATCCAGAATCGGGGTCTCCCGGTCAACTCTAAGGATGCGTATCGCGCGGTTCACGGATCTTTCGACCTCATCCGCGTCCAGGGGTTTGTGAATATAGTCATAGGCCCCCCTTTTCATTGCCTCGATCGTCGTTTCCATATCCTGAAAGGCCGTGATCATTATGACCTTTGTATGAAAGTTATCCCTTTGGATCTGGCTTAATATATCCAGACCATTATGATCTGGGAGCCGTATGTCCAAAATAACCACCTCGGGATCGAGTTGACTGAAGAGGGTAAAGCCCTTTTCACCCGTAGATGCGGTATAGACATCATGTCCCTTCTCACCAAGGAACATTTCAAGTGTCTCAAGAATAGATTGTTCATCGTCAACAACAAGTATCTTAGCCATGTATTTCTTCCACAGGCAGGGTGATTTGGAAAGAGGCCCCGCAGGGTTGAAGGTTTTGGGTCTTGAGCCAACCGTGATGGGCCTCGACGATGCGGTTTACGTTGGTCAATCCCAAACCCGTGCCCCTGGTCTTGGTTGTAAAAAAAGGCTTAAATATTTCCGGAAGCAATTCTTCGGACAGACCGTTTCCCTCATCTTTTATGATAATACTGGCCATGGGTTGGTTGTTTTCTTTGCGAAAAAGGGTTTGCACCCATATCTTCCCATTTTTATCAGATGCCTCCATGGCATTGAGTATGAGATTGATAAAGGCCTGTTGCAGCTTTTCCCCGTCCGCGGAAAAATTGGGCATTTGAGGATCAAGATTCATAATAATGGAGATTTCTTCCTCCCTTGATTTCATGTCCAGGAGTTCGACGGAGGATTCAAGGATCTCATTGATCTGGATAGGTCCATGCTTAAGTTGAAGTGGTTTCGCGAAGTCCAGGAGCTCTTTTAATATCCCCTCCAATCGCATAACCTCTGTGATCGAAATATCCATACGGCGGGAGTTGTTGCCCTTTAAATGCAGATTTTTTTTAAGGATCTGCAGATTCATTTTGACGGCAGAGAGGGGATTCCGGATTTCATGGGAAAGGGATGTGGTAATCTGTCCTATATAGGCCATCCTCTCCGCCTCCCGGACACGCTGCTCCATCTTTATTCTCTCGGTTATATCCCGACATATTCCGATGCTTGACAATTTATTATCATAATGGGTGTTTTTTGCGAGGATCTCGGTATCGAAGCTCTTTCCCGATTTTGTAAGCCGCATATATTCAAGGATTCGAGGAATACCTCTTTTTCTCAGACTCTTAAGATATATCTTGCTGACGTGTTCACGGCTTTCAGGGGCAATAAAATGATATATCTTCTTCCCAAGGACCTCGTTCAACTGATAGTCGTGCATCTGGCAAAAGGCCTGATTGGCAAAAACGATGATTTCATCCTGAACCACGAAATAGCCGTCCGTGATCTCCTCGACCAGTGTCTTGTATTTGAGTTGCGATTCCCTTAATTCCGCTGTCCGCATTCTCACCTCTTCCTCGAGCATGCGGTTGTGCTCTAATATTTTTTCTTCATGCATTTTTTGAAATAGATCACTGAAACGATGGATGGTATAGGCGAGACATGTATTTATTTTGGCAATACTTTCCCGGAATTCATCAATATTGGCTTCTTTCGCCAAAAGAGGGACCACGATGCTTCTGTATAGTTCAAAGGCCTTCTGCACGTCTGAGAGCCGAAATCCTGCCCGCAGGCGCATGCGGGTTATTTTATCAATGAATTTATCGATGTAACTGAAGTCATTATGAATTATAACATGGTAGTCAGCGTCAAAGGCCCCGGACACGGTATCCTGAAGCTCTTCACGAGGTCTTTGTGCATACTGTTCACTGACCTCTGTGTGCAGTCTTCGGACCCATTCCTCGATAATGTCGGATCGATTGCGTTCGTGAAATTCCGCGAGGCTAAATGCCATTTTATTCTGCCTGCCGATTCAGTGAATGGGTATCCTTATAACAATGGTCATAATGCGGGTGAGTTTGGATTCATACAACTCATAATCCCTTAATTTTTCTCGTTTGTAAAG
>CAZGIZ010000125.1:0-13799 GCA_964526655.1 uncultured Desulfobacteraceae bacterium
CGGATTTCCGATCGCATGGCCGCATTAAAGTGCAGTGTCAGGGTGACAATAAGGGCGATAATTGTGACTGTCAATATCAGGGCGACACCTCTATTGTTTTTAAGGACCTTTGACATATCGATTCCTTGCCATGGGAAGAGATACGGATGTCATAAAGCTAATCGGCGGGCCATTTTCGGATTTATTCACTGCTTTCAGGCGGATGGTGACCATAACAGGCAATTTGTCTTTAAAGGGTTCGATGGATGAATCCCAGAAGTCGTAGGTCTCTCCGTTTTCATCGTGGAATGTGAAATCTATGGAATGAAGACGATCACAAAGGACAAATCCCCCGGTTTCTTCCTCCATTTTATCCTCTAATTCCAGGGTGTCGGATCTATAGAGAACCAGCGCGTCTTCCCCTTCCATTTCCTTAACATAATAGGCTATCCACCCCCTGCCGGCCCTATCATTCTCATTCAGTAACACATGCGCTTCCGACAGGAATCGCAGTCTATCCGCATTTTTCCCATCCAGTGTAGAGTCCTGTCCCAGAAAAAAGGTTGACCGATCATTCCCTTCACTATTTTGATAAGCCCCCGATTTTTTTGGAATGCAGGCCGATTGCAGATCTTCCGAGATCCTTTCAAGGGCGATACGGGCCATTTGATAAATCTCCGATTGGGACTCGGCAGCCTCGATATTACGAAACGTCCCCGTATAGGAGGGATAGAGCATGGCCAGGATAGCCGCCAAGATGGTTAACGCGACAAGCAGCTCAAGCAGGGTAAAACCCCTGATATTAAACTCGCGTTTCCCGGGAATTAAGATACCAGTCAACGCAGGGTGCCCGGAATCAGTGCAGGGATGCATGAATTCAATATCCCTTGGGCGCAAAACGATACAGCCTGACATTGTATTTATATTTCTTCTCCCTGCCGAAAAAGATATTCAGGTCTATCTCACGGAGATGGTCCGCGATTTTTTCCGTTCCTGAAAGGGGGATGCTATTTAATTCCATCTCCCAGTAATAATCTGGAAAATTATCCCCAAAATCCCCTGAGTCCGATCTCAAATCTTCTATTTTCGCAGTCTCAATTTCAGCTATCCTGCTTTGGGCGAGGAGGGTAGCAGTGGAGTTGAATTTTGCTTCGCTGGCCAGCGACAGGCTCTGGGATTGTGATGTCAGCAAGGTGGTCAGGGCAAGGGCAATGATGGATAATGAAACCATAACTTCAAGAAGAGTGAAACCCTGTTCTCTTTTTCCAGGCATCGGTCTTCCGCTACATGTTTTCAATCTCGACATACCCTTCCATTACTTTGACCTTTCGCATAAAAGGCCTTAACTCGAGGCTAAATTTCCTGCCATCCCCGGAACTCAGATGGATAAGCGAGGGCCTGACGTATCCTTTTCTATAAAACCAGATACTTGCCTCTCCGGTCGCCTGTTTGCCAGCTCCCAGGAACCAGATATCGAGGATACGCACGTCCTCCGGGAAAGTAGAAGGTTGTTCGCGGGCAGCTGCTCGCTCTAATTCGGACATGCCAGAGTCTTCGACCCAATATCGGTTGGCCTCCAGATCAAATTGCAGGACATAATCCTTATGATTCCGGAGGGAGGCGTCCCTCAATTCATCAATTTTCACAATCAACTTCCGGGTCGTGCCTTTAAGATTATCCGACAAAACAGCATCCCTAAATCGAGGAATGGTTAATGACAGCAAAAGGCCCGCCAAAAGAATGACCATGGTTAATTCGATCAGGGTGAATCCCCTGATATCTCTTAAAATATGCTGTTTGGACGGAGGCCTATTCCAATTCCCAGTTATTAACATCCTTATTTTTTCCTTCTCCGCCCGGCTCGCCGTCATCGCCATAGGAAATGATGTCAAAATCACCATGAAGGCCGGGTGAAAGATATATATAATCATTTTTCCAGGGGTCTTTAGGAACCTTTCCCTTTTTCAGATACCCGCCTTCACGCCATTTTCTCGGAAGCACGCCCGTGGTAGGCGGCTCGACCAGGGCCTGCAGCCCCTGCTCGGTGGATGGGTAACTGCCGTTATCCAGTTTATATAGCTCCAAAGCGGTCTCCAGACCCTCGATCTGGATGACGGCCTGGGTGCGCCGGGCTTCCTCGGTCTGCCCCGTCAGCCTGACAGCGACGTAGCTGGCCAGGATCCCCAGGATTATAATAACCACCATTATTTCAATAAGGGTGAAACCTCGTTCATGTTGTCTATTTCCCCACATTTCCCCCTCCTGAGCCCTATGGGCTTCTAATAATCATTTTCCGCATCTTCGGTCATGGAGTTTCATTTGACACTTACTTGAAGACTGCAATAAACCTCATCCGGAAAATAATGGTTGTCGGACGGATACTAATGTACTATCTGGCTCATCTCGAGTATCGGGAGCATTATCGAGAAAGCGATAAATCCCACCACTACCGCCATGATAAGAATCATGATGGGTTCCAGCATGGAGATCATTGCCGTCATCTGAGACTCTACTTCCCGCTCATAGATGTCGGCAACCTTGTTGAGCATTTTTTCCAATTCCCCGCTTTGCTCGCCAACACTTATCATCTGGGTTACAACCGGAGGAATCCACGCGCTGTTTGAAAGGGGAACCGCTATAGCCTTACCCGCCTGGATCTCTTCCATGGCCCTATCAATTACATCCGCTATCAGGATATTGTTGACGATGTTCCTTACAATCTGAAGCGAAGAAATCAGGGGAACGCCGCTTTGGATAAGGCTGCCAAGGGTTCTCCCGAATCTCGCCATGGCCATTTTGATATTGATTGTGCCTATGACAGGGGCTCTCAGCTTGATCCCATCCCAGAGATAAGCGCCTCTGACAGTTTTTCGAAATCGTCTAAATGAGATGACAACGATGACAAGGATGATCAGTATGAGCCACCAGAAAGATTTTAAAAAATTGCTCGCGCCGATCACGATAAGCGTGGGAAGGGGAAGAGCCTGTTCCATCTCGCTGAATACCTCTACAAACTTCGGAACCACAAAAGTCACCAGCAGCAGGAGGGCCAATGCCCCGATTATGGACATAATAATGGGATATACCAGAGCGGCTTTGAAGCGGCCTTTCAAGGCCTCATTGTGTTCGCTGAAATCCGCCAGCCTTTCAAGGACAAGATCAAGTGAACCCGAGGCCTCACCCGCCTTAACCATATTGACGTAGACATGGGAGAAATATTTGGGATGTTGGGATAATGAAAAGGCCAGGCTGTTTCCTTCATTAACGGACTCCTTTATCTGGACCAAAACCTTTTTTAAGAGGGGATTCGTTATCTGGGCTATCATCGCCTCAAGAGATGAGACAAGGGAAACTCCGGCGCTCATGAGGGTGGCAAGCTGCCGGGTCATGGCGGAAAGTTCACCCGGGGTGAGCCTTCTCAAAAGTGATGAGACAGTGACCTGACCGGATGACGCGTTTTTCGGCCTGACAGAGGTCTCCTTTACATCCACGGGGAACATGCCAGAGCTTCTTAACTTATTGCGGGCTGTTAAGGCGTTATCCGCGTCTATAATACCTTTCAGGCTCTTGCCAGTCCTGTCCAGGGCTGTATATTCGTAAACAGGCATAATATATCAGCTCCGAATTTGCCTTTGTTTGAACAGAATGAAAAAAATGTTAGCAGGATGGAGGGGCACTGTCAATGAACTATGGAAGGGGTCGAAAGAATCCCGGAATGGATTCTTGGAATAGGGCCTTATTCTTTGATTTTAAAAGCGAAATAATATAAATAATAAGAGTATCTAACGTACGTCAGGAGTATAATTTTTCAATCATTCGCTGGCTCACGGATGACGTGTCATGCCCGTGAAAGCGGTCATCCAGAGGGTTTTCATGATGCGGAAGGGAAATAACGCGTTCAGGTAGAAAAAGGTACTGAGGATCGGGAAAATGAAGGAAGAGGACCGGAATTTTGTGGGATTTTGCTGCGCCTATACCCCGTTGCCGCTGATCGAGGCGGCCGGTTTCAGCCCCTACAGGGTATTTCCAATGGGGAACCAGCCGGATCAGGCAGGTTCAATAATGCACGACAACCTATGCCCCCATGTGAAACGGGTCCTGGATCGCGCCATGGCTGGGGACCTGCCGGAACTTGCAGGCATGGTGTTCATGGACAGTTGCGAGTCCATGCGCCGGCTGGCGGATGCCTGGCTATCGGTCAACCAATCTGGTCGCCAGTTGGTCATCGACCTCCCGCTCCATGAAAGCGAAAGGGGAGTCTCCTATCTTTCAAGGCAACTGGAACTCCTGGCGGAGACACTATCGGAATGGTCGGGCAGCCGTCTAAGAGAGGAGGCCATTGCCGGGAGCGTAGCGCGCTATAATAAACTGGCCGAAGGGCTGAACAGGCTGGAGAGGAAGGCCGCGGCAGGGGAGTTATCCCGAAGCAGGCTCCAGGAGGTCTTCAACAGGTCGGTCACCCAGCCGGTCAAAAGGAGTCTTTCAGAGCTGGATGAGCTGGATAAACAGTTGCCGGCCTTCAGCCCGGAGGGAAGGGCCCCGATCTTTATCTTCGGAAATGTCATGCCGGATCCTGAGGCAATGGCCCTCTTCGAGGAATCCGGCTGCCTAATTGTCGGTATGGATACCTGCACGGGCGCGAGGCAGCAGGTCTCCTATGATTATTCCGCAACCAAAGATCCTTATGAACAATTGGCGCGCTCCCTCCTGTCCCGCCCCCTTTGCGCCCGATCCATATCACCCCGGGAGCCGCTGGCCCTGGCAAGGCTGGTCCTGGAATCGGCCCAAGGAGCGGGGGCCAGGGGCGTGGTGGCCCATGTTATGAAATTCTGCGATCCTTACCTGGCAAGAATCCCTACTGTCTTCAAGGCGTTAAGGGAGGCAGGGCTGCCGACCCTGCTGTTAGAGGGGGATTGCACGCTCAGGTCACTGGGCCAGTATAAGACACGAATCGAGGCCTTCAGGGAGATGCTTGATCGCCGGCCTGTCACTCGAATCAGAGGGAAAGACCGACCCTGTTTTGAGGAGGAACCTTCATGATGCAGCAATATTTCAAGACCCTGATCGATTCCATAACCGCCGCTTCAGAGCGGAGTGAGGGTGCCATATCCGCACGCATGAGGTATGCCCTGGAAGTGGCGCGTCTTGGACATAGTCTTTATTCCAGGGAAAGACAGGTCGCATGGTGCGGCGTGGTCACGCCCTTCGACCTCCTTCACGCCATGGGAGTCACCTCCTGTTTCGTGGAGTTCGTGGGCGCCGGGTTGGCCACGACCGGCATGATCGAGTCGATGCTGGAGGCGGCTGAGCAGGGGGGATATTCAACGGACATATGCAGCTACCACCGAGCCGTCAACGGCGCGGCCCTTCAGGGGATCATGCCCAGGCCGGATTTTCTCATAGGGACAAGCTGCCCCTGTAGCAGCGGCCTATCCACAATAGAGAATCTGGCCAGACATTTTGAGAGGGATCTCTTTGTGATCCACGTCCCCCAGGAACAGGACGCTCACGCCGTATCCTATCTGGCCGATCAGTTCAGGGAGATGGTGGAGTTTGTCTCAAGGCACACAGGGCAGTCGATGGATCCCGACCGTCTCCGCGATGTGATGGAAAAGACAAACCTCGCGAGGGAGATTCTTCTAAAGGTCTACGAGATGGCGGGCGCCGTGCCGACTCCTGCGAGGAGCAAGGATATGATCAATTTTGGTTACGTGGTGCTGCTCCTCATGGGGACCGATATTTGTATCCAATTAGCGGAGGCATACCGTGACGAGTTCACCCGGAAAGTGAGGGAAAAAAAGGCCGGTGTGGAGGGTGAGCAGGTACGGCTGATGTGGTACCAGAACCGGATTCAATTTGCGAATCCCCTGGAAAAGATGCTGGAGAGTGAATTCAAGGCCGCGATTGTCGTGGATGAACTGAACGACATCAACTGGGATCCAATTGACCCGGATGACCCCTACGAGGGCCTGGCCATGAGGGTCCTGAGGAATCCCCTGGTGGGACCGGTGCAAAGGCGTATCGAGCATCTGATAGGTCTGGCCCGGAGCAACAGGATCGACGGGATGATCAATCCATGCCACTGGGGGTGCAGGCAGGGCACGGGGGCGAGGGGATTGATCGAAGAGGGGATGAAAAGGTCAGGCATACCAGTTCTGAACCTGGAGGTGGATTGCGTGGACCCCAGAAATTTTTCAGAGGGGCAGGCGCGCACAAGGCTCCAGGCCTTTATTGAAATGATTCTTAACCGGAAGGCAAAGGGCAACTGAAGGGTGGGGTAATGTATTATCTTGGAATAGACATCGGCAGCCTGACCTGTGACGCCGTAATAATAGACGAAGGAGAGGATATCCTGGCCTCCTCCGTGGTCCCCACGGGGGCGAGAAACCTCGAGGCGATCGAGAGGGCGCGCTCCGAAGTTTTCCGCCAGGTGAATATAACAAAGGATGAGATAGAGGCCATAGTGGCGACGGGATACGGGAGGGACAGGGTCGAGGATCGGATTGCCGCTGTCACGGAAATTACCTGCCACGGCCGGGGTATTCAGGCCCTGATCCCGGGAACGGATGTCCTGGTGGATATCGGGGGGCAGGACAGCAAGGCGATCAAGTTTGATAAAGGCGGGATAGTCGAACAGTTCGTAATGAATGATAAATGCGCTGCCGGCACGGGCAGGTTCCTTGAGGCCATGGCCAGGGCCCTGGAACTGGATGTGGAGCAATTGGGCGACCTGGGTGAGAGGGCCAGGGGCGACCTGACCTTGAGCAGCATGTGCACAGTGTTCGCCGAGAGCGAGGTCGTTTCGCTGATAGCGGGGGGCGCGGAAATACCGGAGATCGTCAAGGGCCTGCACCGCTCCATAGCCAACCGGACCCAGATGATGGTCAAACGGGTAGTGTCACGAATCGAAGGCCTGAAGGTCTCCATGTCGGGCGGCGTGGCCCACAACAGGGGTGTGGTCAGGGCCCTCGGCGAGGTGCTTGGCTGCGAGGTCCATGTTCCGCCGAAGCCGGATATAGTGGGCGCCTACGGGGCCGCGCTCATCGCAAGGGAAAGGGCAGGCCGGGCATGAGCGGCCACTTTCAGACGCAAACAGCCTGATCAATTAAAGAATACACGGGGTTAAGATCCCGCCATAAAGACGCTTTCCAGAATATCATTGCAATTTTTTAAAATATATGTAATATTTTCAAAATGTTCCATTATTTCGGCCCTCTTTCAAGCGGAGTCGATGATATTTTTGGCCACAGCCTGACATGTCAATGATTTGGTTGCTGTGATTGGAATCTTAATGAATCGGTTTTTAATCGCCGAGTGTTGAAACAGGTTTCCGGTTGTATCTGCCTGTTCATAAAATTCCACGGGGAAGCGAGCTTATGGACGAAAAAGAAAAAAAAGACTATGAGGGCGCTAATAGACGTTCCGAACCCCGGTACCTGGAGGGGGAATATTCCAGTGTGGAGCTTTCCTTAAAAGAGCTGAATTTCGTCTATCAGTTCAAGATATGGGACAGGTCCAAGTCAGGTATGAGCATCCTGATAAAGGAGGATTCCGAGGTATTAAGACATCTAAAGGTCGGTGACATCCTGGATATGAAATATTATCCCGAGGAATCGACGGATGAACCCATAAGATTGAGGACCGAAATCAGACATATCACCAAGGACGCCTCCGAAAAAATCAAGGGACATTGTCTGGTCGGTCTATTGGTTCATGACCGTCCCTGATGGTTTAGTGCCGGTTGTTCTGATTGCCGGTGACCATTCCCGCCATTCGACATAGCAATAACATCCCGCCGAACAATTGGATTGAACCGGAATCCTATCCTGAAAATCCAGTTGAAACTCCTTGACGAATATCCAAGTTTTAGATAAATTTTCCTAATTTTTAAAATTTCTGGCAGAAAGGCCGCCCTTCCAGGCCGTCATATGGGGGAGCGGTGAGGAAATGCCTGAAGCGGGCCAGTCACGGCGAGCCCATTGGATAATGAGGGTTGCCGATACCCTGGAGTGCCCCCTCCTCGTGGTAGGCAGCCAGCCGGGTCAGGGGGATCCTGACAATAATAAGAAAAAATGAAATAAAACGCCTCCATGAGGAGGCGGGCGAGGGATTTTTTTATGGAGCATTTGACCACAGAGATGATCCTGGTGATGTTGATGATAGGGATTGCCGTGTTTCTCTTTGTAGCGGAGTGGGTTCGGGTGGATGTGGTGGCTATCCTGATGATGGTCTCCCTGCCGCTTTTACACCTGGTCACGCCCAAGGAGGCCTTTATAGGATTGAGCAGCAATGCGGTAGTTTCCATTATCGCCGTGATCATCATAGGCGCAGGCCTTGACAAGACAGGGTTGATCAACAATCTGGTGGCGCCGATCCTCAAGATCGCCGGGAAAAGCCCGTCACGTATCGTGATAGCCATATCCCTGGCCATAGCAACCATCTCAAGCTTTATGCAGAATATCGGCGCTGCCGCCCTGTTCCTGCCCGCGGTTCAGCGCATCAGCAAATCCCTTAAGATTCCCATAAGCAGGCTCCTCATGCCCATCGGCTTCAGCGCCATTCTGGGAGGCACCGTGACCCTGGTGGGATCAAGCCCGCTTATCCTACTGAACGACCTCCTGATCCCCTTTAATCTGAAACCCTTTTCCCTCTTTGACGTAACGCCCATCGGGATTGCCCTGGTGATAAGCGGCATACTGTGCTTCATTATTTTCGGCCGCTTTATCCTTCCTCAGGGTTCAAAGGATGCCCTTGAGGAGCCTTCGGATTCCAGGGGGCCTGGTGATTCCCTTCATGAAATCGGAAAGGCCTATGAGCTTCAGACACCCGATAATTTCACCCATTACCGGGACCCAGTCCGGGTGGGCGACCTGAGGCGACGCTACATTGTGAATGTTGTGGCTGTCACGGAACCGCCGGATATAAAGATCATCTCACCCCCGGAAGACCTTATTGTCCGGTCTGGCGTCGATCTTGTTGTCTTCGGTAGGGAGAGGGATGTGAAACGCATGGCGGAAAGCGAGGACATGCGCATCAAGGACAATCTGGAGGTCTTCAAGAACGACGTGGCCTCACATGCCTCGGGCACCGTTGAGGCGGTAATAGCCCCCCGCTCTCCCCTCGAGGGCAAGACCCTGGGCCAGATTAATCTGCAGGATCGATTCCAGGTCACGCCCCTGGCCATTTATCGCCAGGGAGAGACATACCGTTCCCACATCGACGAGCTCATATTGGGGGTGGGCGACGCGGTCCTGATACACGGGACCTGGAAGCGTCTGCAACTCCTCCAGGGCGAAGGGACCATGCTCTTTACGACGCCCGTGGACGTTGAGCTCTTGAGGCCTGAGAAGGCGGCCTTTGCCGGTCTGTGGCTGGCCGTGGCCCTGACTATGATCCTTGTCTTTAAGATACAGCTCTCTGTATGCCTTATGACCGGGGCCCTGGGAATGATACTTACCAGGGTGCTCAGTATTGACGAGGCCTATCATTCCGTTGACTGGAGGACGATTTTCCTCCTGGGAGGTCTGATCCCCCTGGGTATCGCCACGGAGAAGACCGGCACAGCGGCCTGGATCGCGCACAGCGTCCTCGCCGCAACAGGGGCTGTCAAGCCCATTATGCTGCTGGCTATTATTGGCCTGCTTTCCACAGTTTTTACGCTCGTGATCTCAAATGTCGGGGCCACGGTCCTTCTTGTGCCCCTTGTGGTGAATATGGCCATCTCCGTGAACGCGGACCCCCGCATGGCAGCCCTTGTGGTGGGACTCGCAACCAGCAATTCCTTTATACTGCCCACCCATCAGGTCAACGCCCTCTACATGGGCCCTGGGAGGTATCACAGCAAGGATTTCATGAAGGCTGGCGGGATTATAAGTGTGATATTTATAATGGTCATGATCGGCATGATCTATCTCTTTTACGGTGTGTGAAATAGAATTGAAAATTAGGGGGGAAACATGGCAATAATAACCATTTCACGGGGTTCCTACAGCAAGGGAAAGGAAGTAGCGGAGAAGGTGGCTGAAAGGCTGGGTTACAGGTGCCTGAGTCGCGAGGTTATCCTGGAGGCCAGCGACCGCTACCACATCCCCGAGATCAAACTGATCAAGGCGATTCACGATGCGCCTTCCCTCCTTGAGCGGTTGGGGCGCAGCAGGAGGTCTTTCATCGCCTATTACCAGAGCGCGCTTGCCAGCGCAGTCAGGGAGGACAATGTGGTCTATCACGGCCTGGCGGGGCATCTCCTGCTAAAGGGGGTGCCTCACGTGATCAAGATCCGGATAATCGCTAATCTTGGCGAGCGGGTGAAAAGCGAGATGAAGCGCGAGGGAATGGGTGAGAAAGAGGCCAGGACCCTCATCATCAAGGATGACGAGGAGCGGAGGAAATGGACCCAGAGCCTCTACGGGGTAGACCCCTGGGACAGCTCGCTCTACGATCTCATTATTCACATATACAAGTTCTCTGTTTCCGACGCCGTGGACTTCATTTGCCAGGCAGCGGGTATGCCCCAGTTTAAGACCACCAGGGAAAACCAGCAAAAGATTGACGACCTGGCCCTGGCGAGTCAGGTCAAGGCGGCCCTGATAGAAGCCTTCAGCGACGTGGCCGTCTTAAGCGAATACGGCAATGTCCTGATTTATACCAAATCCGAAGACCGGCTCTCACAAAAGCAGGAAGAAAAGGCCAGGACACTGCTTAAGGGGATAAAGGGGATCAACAACATGGAATTTCATCCCGGGGTCCCGGTTTCCACAAACGCCGTCTGAGGAAAAACTCTATTATAGAGAGGATAATCTTATGTCCATCATAATAATCTCTTCAGATTCTTACGGGATAGGGCGAGATATGGCCAAATCGACAGCCGAGGCCATGGGATATGACTTTCTGGGCAGGGAGATCCTGGGAAGGGTCGCTGTAAAGTATGAGATCCCCGAGGAAAGGCTTATCAAGGCCCTGGAGGAATACCCTTCCTTTTTCGGCAAATCCCTGAAACTCTGGAATCGTCACCTCGCCTATATTCAGGAGGCCGTAATGTCAGATCTTTTAAAGGACAACCTGGTGTGCCAGGGCCTGGCGGCCCACCTCTATGTCCTTGGCGTCTCCCATGCCCTGAGGGTCCATATCCTTTCGGATGCCGAAGAAAGCGTAAGGCAGCTTGTCTCCCAGGAGGGTATTTCAACTGAAAAGGCCCGAAAACGTTTCAACAGGGAGAAAAAGCATCGCCGGCGCTGGTCGATGGAGGCCTTTAATCTTGACGAGACCGACCCGTCGCAATACGACCTGGTCATAAGTCTGAGTAAGATCGATCCGGATGAGGCAGTGAAGCTCATAGGGGAGACCATATCCTACCGGCGATTCAAGCCCATGACCTATTCCATCAAGTGTATTCATGACATAGAGCTGGCAGCCAGGGTCCGCGCGACCCTGCTTGAGCGCTTTCCGGATGTCAGGGTGCATGCCAGCAGCGGGGTGGTGGTGGTCAGGACAACGGCGCTAAAGCGGGAGAAGAAGAAAAGGGCGAACATCATCAGGGAGGTCGCCGGCGGAATCCCCGGGGTCGAATACGTGGAAGTACACGTTATAAACGATTTTTTTCGTCAGTCTGCGGAGAGTTTTCGCTAAAAATACCGTATTCCTTTGACCCATGAGGATTAAACATTTACTATTGATCCGTTCATGCAGATTTGGAACGGGGCGGACAGGGGGTAAAAATGAAGGAACAGATGGAAGTCCTGCTTCTGGACGACGAACCTATCGTAGGGAAAAGGCTTAAGCCGGCCCTGGCAAAGATAGGCTGCAACGTGGAGGTCTTTGAGAACCCTGCGGCGGCCCTGGACCGGATTGATCAAAAAGACTTTGATGTGGTCGTCACGGATATCCGTATGGATGAAATCGACGGCATAAGGGTCCTTGAGCACGTGACGGAGAAATCCCCGCGCACCAAGGTCATCATGATTACAGGTTACGCGATGATGGCCCTCGCCAGGGAGGCCATGGAAAAGGGCGCATTCGATTTTATCGCGAAGCCCTTTCAGCCTGACGATCTCAGGAAGGTCATCGCAAAGGCCGCCAGGGCCCTGGGCATTGACATCGATTTTGAGATCGGCCCTGAGGCCGGGGGCTAAGCCCGCCCCACATGGAAGAGAGATGAATACCAGGTCATTCGCTGAAAACCCTGAGCCCGGCATTGCCAAACCCCTGGAAGGACAACAGGATCAAATCAAGGCGGCGGAATCGGCCCGAAGGGCCCTGATGAACCGGCGCCGCTTCAGCCTAAGGCTCCAGATCTATCTGGGATTCTTCCTCGTATTCCTCTTCGCCGTGGCTATTGCGACAGTCCTTTTGATAACTACCTACCAGGTTGAGGAGAAACTCCGCGTACTGGAGATCGTCAACGATTACGTGATCGAGATACAGCAGGCACGGCGATTTGAAAAGAACTATTTCCTCTACGGGACAAACCTGAGCGACGCCCTGGAAAACATCTATCAGGCCAGAGAGATCTTCGATCGAAACGCGGAAGAGCTTGCGACCATCCAGGGAAAGAGCGGCCGGAAAATTGTCCAGCCGGATATCAATCTCTATGAGGGTCTCTTGAAGCGCCTGGTGGAACTGGAGCACAGGGGTGAGGAAACTCAACAATACCTGAAGGATAAAAAAGAGATCGAACTGGAGTTGAGAAAGCACGGGCAGAAAATGGTCTCCTTTGCCCAGGAGCTTATGTCCGGGGAGAAGTCGGCGGTCTCCGAGACCCTGGCCCGCTCAAGAAATATCCACACTTTTTCCCTCATTTTCCTCCTGATTTTCATTGTCATTAACGCCTACCTCCTGGGCAGCCGTATCCTGAGCAGCATCGACCGGTTCGCCCTTTACGCCCGCCGTATCGCGTCAGGGGACTTCACCCCGATCACGCCCACCCGGCCCTTTCGCGATGAGTTCACGGACCTGGCCATTGCCGTCAATCAGATGATTCAGGAACTGGAAAGCCGGGAGGCGGTCCTGATTCAATCCCATAAGATGCGGGCCGTGGGGACCCTCACGGCCGGTGTGGCCCATGAGCTAAACAACCCCCTGAATAACGTCACCCTTACGGCGCACATGCTCCTGGAGGACTACGACAGCCTGTCGGATGAGGAGCGTAAGGAGATGATCCGGGATGTGGTGAATGAGACCAAAAGGTCCAAGGATATTATCAGTAATCTCCTGGATTTTGCCAGGGAGAGCGGCTCTCAACTGGAACCCTTGGACCTGAAAGAAATTCTCAGAGACACCATCAACCTGGCCGCGAATCAGATAAAGCTCTCGGGCATACGTATCGAGTTTCAGGCGACCGATAACCTTCCCCGCATCCACGGGGACAGCCAGCAGCTCAGGCAGGTCTTTCTGAACCTCATACTGAACGCGATCGACGCATCTTCCAAGGGCGGTAAGATCCAGGTCCTGGTCCTTCCCGCGGATGATCCCGGTTATGTGGCCGTGAAGGTCATTGATACGGGGAAGGGCATCCCGGATCACATCCTGGGCTCCATCTTTGACCCCTTTTTCACCACCAAGGGCAAGGGCAAGGGCACGGGTTTAGGACTCAGCGTCTCCCAGGGGATCATTGCCAAGCATGGCGGACAGATACGGGTAAGCAGCCAGGAAGGCAAGGGATCCACCTTCACGGTGACACTGCCTGTGACCACCATACCTGCGGAGATCTCCTCTGAAAAAACAATGGTCTGAAGACCCTATTTCATTTCATTGTAGGAAACCCCCGGTATGCGGGAGTAAGAAACAGAGGCTATGCCATACGAGTCATTGCTCCGGTCGGGTTC
>CAZGIZ010000126.1:0-13760 GCA_964526655.1 uncultured Desulfobacteraceae bacterium
TTGGCCTATAGATAGGGCTTGAAAAAAAGAACCCGACCGGAGCAATGACTCCTATTTTTAAAAGGTCTGCTGATTTTTCCCTCATTGGGATTCCCTTCACATCAAAAATATTCCATGCTTGTCTTCTTGAACTCCCTTTCGCTGAAGAGGAGGACATAGTCATTTATCCCCGTGCTCAAAGACAGGCGCCTGGCTATTTCATGGCACTCATCCCTGCTGTCCCCGTGTATCATGGTATAGAGATTAAATTTCCAGTCTTTCTGGGGCCTTCGTTGATAGCAGTGGGTGACCTCCCTGAACTCCGACATGGCCATCCCTATACCCTCTATCCGGTCCTCGGGGACAATCCAGGCAACCATGGCGTTGGAGCTGAATCCCGCTTCCTGATGGTAGAGCGTGGCCCCGAATCTCCTTATTACACCCATTTTAATCAGGGATTTCACCCTTTCCACGAACTGCTCTTCCGTAATCCCTATCTTACCGGCCATCAGGTTGAAGGGCCTTGGATCAAGGGGCAGGTCCTTCTGCAAAAGGCCGATTATTTTTTTGTCCAGTTCATCTATCATCGGCGGTTCAAATCATTTCGAATAATAGGCCCATCCCAATTCGATTAATGTTGACATGGTATTTACACCCTGGAGTGATGGAGAGATGGAGTAATGTAAAAATCTCGAATAAACAACGCTCCAGTACTCCATTACTCCAAAAAATTATTCAAATATCAGGGAGAAAATTATTTTAGAGAGTACTGAGAACGATCACTTTAACCTGATTAAAGGGGATTTTCACTGGGGAATATCCAATACTCCTTTCCTTGTCAAGGAGAAAGGGTCTCATATATCTTGAAAACTTATTTAGATTCATATATGTTGAATATAATAACCTAAGTATCGTCCAGGGTTGACGCGTTATAAATCCAGGGTGGCGTTCATCGACCTCGGGAATCAATATCCTGTCAGGAAATTATTATGTTGGGTTACCAGAAGCTTATCGAAAAAAAGATAAAAGAGGCAAAAGAGAGGGGTGAATTTGATAACCTCCCCGGGCAGGGGAAACCCCTGAATCTCGATGACGACAGCCGCGTCCCCGAAGACCTCCGGCTTGCCTATAAAATATTGAAAAATGCGGACTGCCTGCCCCCTGAAATTCAACTGAGAAAAGAGATCAGGCAGATGGAGGATATGCTTGAAAAAATCCCCGACGAGCGGGAAAAATATCGCCAGATAAAAAGGATCAATCTGAAAATCATGCAGCTCAATATGATGGGCCGAAAATCCCCCCTTTTGGAAGAGAATCAGATATACTATCAGAAGGTGATTGACAAAATCGGACGGAAATGACTGATTCAGGCACGGTGAGGTTCCGGTTCCTATGGACATGAAGAGAGATTACTACGAAGACATCCAGTTATTGGGCAGCAAGGTATTATTATTCTGGTTTCTGGCCCTTATCGCCTTCCTGATCGTCCTTCCCTTCCTGATTCCCAGCTACTATATCTTTATGGCCAATTACATGGCCGTCAATGTTATTGTCGCCGTGGGGCTGAATATACTCGTAGGCTACACGGGACAGATATCCCTGGGGCACGCCGGTTTTTTCGCCATCGGCGCCTACCTGACCTCTTTTCTTATGAACTCCCTGCATCTTAACTTTATCCCGGCGCTCATAATCTCCGCATTGATCGCCGCCTTTTTTGGTTTCATACTGGGCCTGCCCGCCCTGAGGCTGGAAGGGCCCTATTTGGCTATTGCCACCCTGGGGTTCGGAATGGCCATTACCCAGGTGATAGGACGGTGGCAGATCTTTGGAGGGAGGATGGGCCTCGAAACCCCAGACATCAACTTCTTCGGTTTGACCCTGGACAGCGACAGGGAACTCTATTTCCTTATCGTCCCCCTGGCGTTCCTCCTTACCCTGACGGCCAGGAACCTCATGAAGACCAGGGTGGGAAGGGCCTTTATCGCCATCAGGGACAGCGATATCGCCGCGGAGACGATGGGAGTCAACCTGGTTTACTACAAGACCCTTGCCTTCGCCGTAAGCGCCTTTTACACGGGAATAGCCGGCGGTCTTTACGCCTTTTTGCTGGGCTTTATAAGCCCGAGCTCCTTTAATTTTATTCTTTCTATCTATTTTCTGGCCTTCGTGATTGTTGGAGGACTGGGATCGATCCTGGGCTCCATCATGGGAGGTATTGTCATGACCTGGCTCATCCTTATGCTGGATAAGGTCCAGGAATTGCCCTATATAGGGTCCCTTCTCCTGTTTGTTTCAGAGAGGTGGATGAACGTGGCCGGCCTTCCCAATATCTCCAACATCATCTTCGGGCTGATAATCATAACCCTCGTTGTGTTTGAACCCCTGGGTCTATACGGGTTCTGGATAAGGACAAAGATCTACTGGAAGACCTGGCCTTTTTAAGCAGTGTCCATCCAGAAATATGCTGTTTCTGGATGAAGCATTCAGCGTTCAGCTATCAGCTAACCACTTTTTTCATGTTTAGCTGGCTGCTGATAGCTGACAGCTGATAGCGCGGTTTAAAAACGTCAGTTTATGGATTAACACTAAATTGGAATATTTTTTTTCAATCCTGCAATCGAGTATTTTAGATATTTATGAAACCCATTTATTAAAGGCCCTATAATGTTTTTGCAACTCCTTATCAGCGGTCTGTCCATAGGAAGCCTCTATGCGCTTATCGCCCTCGCCATGGTAATCATCTACAAGACCTCTGAGGTCCCCAACTTCAGCCAGGGCGAAATGGCCGCGTTATCAACCTTTGTCTCCTACTCCCTGCTCCAGACCCACGGCCAGTCCTTTGCAGTATCCTTTCTGGGCGCACTCCTATTTGCCGCCCTGCTGGGGATGTTTCTGGAATTCATTTTCCTGAGGAGGGCCAAAAACCCCAACACCCTGAATCTTATCCTTATAACCCTGGGGTTTCAAATGATCATCTACGGCCTTGTCTCCTGGAAATGGGGGGCGGACCAGCGAGATCTCCCCTTTCCGGTCTCCGACTTTGACCTCGTCAATCTCGGATCGGCCGTGGTCAGCTACCTGAACATAGCGACCCTCGTCATCACCCTCCTGTTGATGTATCTGCTCTTTCTATTCTTCAAGTATACGAAAGTGGGGCTCGCCATGAAAGCGACCCAGCAGAATCCCATGGCCGCCCGCATCAACGGAATTCGCACAAACAGGATACTGTCTATCACCTGGGCCCTGAGCTCCGTGATAGGGGCGATAGCAGGGATGCTGATGGCCCCTGTAACGACCCTGGACCCCAATCTGATGCTTGACCCGCTTCTGAAGGGCTTTGCCGCTGCTGTGTTAGGTGGCATGACCACATTGGTGGGTGCGGCCTTCGGGGGTTATATACTGGGCATTATAGAGAACCTCTTCGGCGGCTATATCTCACTTGAATTTAAATCCGTGGTCGCCTTTCTTATCATCGTCCTGGTGCTGTGCTTTAAGCCCAGCGGGCTCTTTGCCAGGCACCGCGTCAGGAAGGTCTGATAATGACAGAAGACAAACTCCTTACTCTGGATCGTCTGCGCATCAGCTTCGGGGGCATAATGGCCGTCGATCGTGTCAGCTTCGGTGTGGAGCGGGGCACCATATTCTCCATTATCGGACCCAACGGCGCCGGAAAAACCACGATCTTTAATTGCATCAGCGGCCTCTACAGGCCCGACTCGGGGAGGATACTTTTCAGGGACGAGGATATAACCGGCCTCAAGCCCCACGTGATAGCCAGGAAGGGAATAGCAAGGACATTCCAGAATATCGAGCTATTCTCGCGAATGACCACCATGGAAAATCTGATGTTAGGCAGGCATATGCACATGAGGACGGGCGTCTGGAGCGGTGCCACCTATTTCAGGAAACGGTCAAGAGCGGCCAGGGAAGAGGTCGAGCACCGGGAAAGGGTGGAACGTATCATCGACCTCCTTGAACTCCAGTCGGCAAGGGATCAGTTTGTCCTCAGCCTCCCATACGGGACCCAGAAACTGATCGAACTGGGGAGGGCCCTCGCAATGGAACCCGAATTGCTGCTCCTCGACGAACCCTCGGCAGGCATGAATTCCGAGGAGAAACAGGATCTTGTCTTCTGGATAAAGGATATACAGGATGAGCTCGGGGTCACCATACTCCTCATCGAGCACGATATGAAGCTTGTCATGGACATATCGGACCGTATCCTGGTAATGAATTTCGGGAAATACCTCACCGAAGGGCTGCCCGAGGAGGTGCAGAATCACCCCGAGGTCCTCAAGGCATATCTGGGGGAGGATGATATCATTGAGAGCGTTGCTTAGAATAAAAAACATCGAGACCATGTATGGTTTCATATACGCCCTGCGCGGCCTGTCGCTCGACCTGGAGGAGGGCACAGTCACCACCATCCTGGGCGGCAACGGCTCCGGGAAATCGACCATAATGAAGACGGTCATGGGCCTCCTTGATAATCAGCCTGAAAAGGGACAGATCGAATTCAGGGATAAAAGGATCGACGGGAAAGACACGGCAGTGATCGTCAGGATGGGGTTGTCATACGTCCCCGAGGGGAGAGAGGTCTTCGGGGACCTCAGTGTCAGGGAAAATCTCCTAATGGGGGCCTATATAAGAAGGGACCGCAGAAAAATAAAGGAGGATTTTACCCAGATATACGGCTTTTTCCCTGTCCTCAGGAGCAGGGAGAAACAGGAAGCGGGCACCCTCTCGGGCGGTGAACAGCAGATGCTTGCCATAGGCAGGGCCCTCATGAACAGGCCCTCACTCCTCCTCCTTGATGAGCCTTCACTCGGGCTCTCCCCCCTCCTGGTCAAGGAGATTTTCCATATTATCAGGGTTATCAATCGCAGGGGTGTAACCATATTGTTAGTGGAGCAGAACGCCCGCGTTTCCCTGGCCGTTTCCGATTTCGGCCTGATCCTGGAAAACGGGCGGTTCGTGATGAAGGGGAAATCCAGGGAGTTGATGGAGGACAGGGATGTCCAGGAGTTTTACATGGGGGTGAGATCAGAAGACTCCATAAAGGGCCATCAGCGCTGGAAGAGAAAAAAGAGGTGGAGATAATTCGATATGGACCTTAAAACCGTTCCGGAAGTATTCATAAAGGCAGTCGAGAGACATGGCGACAAGGTCGCATTGCGCAAGAAAGAGATGGGCCTTTGGCACGATATATCCTGGAACGAGTACTACAGGATGGCCACATGTGTCGGTTCTGCCCTCCTGTCCATGGGCCTTAATAAGGGGGACCGTGTCTCCATTATGGGTGAAAACTGTCCGGAATGGGTCATCATTGACCTCGGGATCCTTTGCGCCGGAGGCGTTACCGTGGGATTATATTCAACCAACGCCTGGCCCCAGGTCGAGTACATAATAGAGAATTCCGTTTCAACATTCTTTTTTCTGGAAAATGAGGAACAGCTTGATAAGTGGCTTCATTTCAGGGATAAGGTGCCTTTCCTGAAAAAGGTCATCGTATGGGACCTGGAGGGATTGAGACACTTCAAGGACCCAATGGTCATGACCTACGAAGAATTGTTGGAGCTTGGTGAGCGATCCGTAGAAAAGGATCCCGGACTTATCGAAAAGCATATGGCCGATCTGGCACCAGATGATCTCGCAATGCTCATCTATACCTCGGGTACCACGGGCAATCCCAAGGGCGCCATGCTCACCCATGGAAACATAACGTGGATGGGCGCCGCCGTGCAGAATGCCATCGAGATGAAGGAAACGGATGAAATACTGTCCTTTCTTCCCCTTTGTCATGTCTTCCAGCAGCTCTTTTCAGTGTTTGTCCATATCACCCATGGTTTCATTGTCAATTTCGTTGAGAGCCTGGACACTGTTATGGACAACATGCGGGAGATATCACCGACCGTTGGTATCGCGGTTCCCCGGATCTGGGAGAAATACCTCTCCGCTATATATATTCGTATGTCCGACGCCACACTGTTCAAGAGGATCGCCTTTAATCTCTCCTATAAGATAGGCAGGAAAAGGACCTCACTGATGATGAATTTCAGACCCGTTCCATTCTACCTCAACGCCCTGTTTTATTTGGGTTATTTCGCGGTTTTTCGAAAACTCAAGGAGAGGCTGGGGTTCGATCGTATGAGGGTGGCCGTTTCAGGCGGGGCGCCCATCTCGCCCGATGTCCTCAGTTTCTTCCAGTCAATCGGTTTCAACCTGATCGAGGGTTACGGCCAGACCGAAGGCACGGCCGTAACCTGTGTCTCCAGGGAAGGAAAGCTGAAGTTCGGGACCGTGGGACCTCCCCTTGCCGGCGTGGAGGTAAAGATCGACCCGGACGGCGAGATACTTGTGAGATCCCCGGGCGTTTTCAAGGGCTATTTTAATGATCCGGAGGCGACCATGGAGGCCCTGAGGGACGGGTGGCTGTGCTCGGGCGACATAGGAAGACTTGATGAAGACGGTTATCTGAAGATCACGGACCGAAAAAAGGACATCATCATCACGGCCGGCGGTAAAAATATCGCCCCGCAGTATATTGAAAACAAGCTGAAATACAGCCCCTACATAAACGACGCGGTGGTCATCGGGGATAACAAGAAATTTGTCACCTGCCTCATCATGATAGATGAGGATAATGTGGTGAAATACGCACAGGACAATAAGATTCAGTTTTCCACCTACAGGGACCTTACAGAGAATCCGGACATAAAGGACTTGATTCAGACGGAGGTGGACAGGGTAAACGACGGCCTCTCCCGCGTAGAGCAGATAAAAAAATTCACTATCCTTCCCAAGAAGCTCTATGAGGAGGACGGGGAAGTCACCCCGACCATGAAGGTAAAGAGGGCATACGTGAACAAGGCCTTCAAAGATTTGATCGACGCCATGTATAAAAGGAGGTAACAGTATTCCATCATTCCAATCAGGGCATGGACCCTGAACTAAAAAGGAGGGGATAAAATGCAAAAAAGGAATCTTATTATCGCGGTTGTCGGTGTGGTTTTCCTGTCCATCGCCTTTATACCCGCAGCCTGGGGGGAAAGGGGCGTCACGGACACGGAGATCCGGATTGGACAATGGGGGCCTCAGACAGGCCCAGCGGCCCTCTGGGGGGCCGTAGCCAGGGGTACGGGCTGCTATTTTGACATGATCAATGCGGAAGGGGGAATTCACGGCCGCAAGATCACCTATTTTTTGAGGGACGACGGCTATATGCCGCCAAGGACCAAGGCCATTGCCAAAGAGCTTGTGGAGGACAAGGAAGTATTCGCCTTCGCCTCCGGTGTCGGTTCTGCCACGGGGATGGCCGTCAAGAAGTATCTCGACAGCAAGAGGGTCCCCTGGGTCGGCCCTGCTGCCGGTTCCACCCACTGGGCCTATCCGCCGACAAAATACCTCTTTGGCGTATACCCCCTTTATATTGATGAGGCCGCCATTCTGGTCAAATACGCGGTTGAAACCCTGAAAAAAAAGCGAATAGCCATTTTTTACCAGAATGATGACTATGGTAAAGAGGGGCTCTATGGGGCACGGGCCGAGATCGAGTCCCTTGGCATGGAGCTTGTTGCTGAAGTATCTGTTGAGCCCCTTGACACGGATCTCAGCTCCCATTGCGTAAAACTGAAGGAAGCGAATCCAGATTGTATTCTTAGCTGGGTCCTTCCCAAGCACGGGGCCATCATACTGGGCACTGCCGCAAAAATGGGACTGAATCCCCAGTGGATGACCACGAGCACCCTAAGCGATACCCCTATCATGTACGAGATATCCAAGGGCCTCTTCAAGGGCGTCATCTTCACATCCTTTGGCGAGCTTCCCGATTCAATCAACCCCCTCATGATTAAATACAGGGAGGCCAAGGAGAAGTTCATGCCCAAAGAAAGATGGGGGGTCTTCTTTTCCGCTGGCTTTCTCTTTGTAGAGCCCATGGTGGAGGCCTTTAGGAGGTGCGGCCGTGACCTCACGGCGGACAACTTTGTAAAGGCCATGGAGACCCTGAAGGATTTTCAGGGAATCGGCCCGAAGATCACCTTCGGTCCTGATCAGAGGCAGGGGGCCAGGTCGGTCTTTGTCGGAAAATGCATAGATGGGGGCAAGGCTGAAAGGCTCACAGACTGGATGACTTCCAATATTAATATTGAAGAGGTGATCAAGAAAAATTACGGAAGATAGAACATAAGGCACAGGGCGCAGGGCTTAGGGCTCAGGGGAAAATGCTTTATCAGGGACCTTTAGACTCCCTGTAAGCTCTCTAATGCTTTTGATACCCCTCTCCCCGCAGTATTCTCCAATGCCCTTCAGAATATCCAGGGTGGCCCGTGGATTGACAAAATTGGCCGTTCCCACCTGCACGGCGCTGGCGCCGGCGATAATAAATTCGAGCGCGTCCCTGTGGTCCATGATACCTCCGATGCCGATGACCGGGATCTCAACGGCATTGACTGCCTGGTAGACCATGTGAATCGCCACCGGCCTTATGGCCGGCCCTGACAGCCCCCCGGATATATTGCCCAGTTTGGGGGTGCGGGTCTCAATGTCTATGGCCATACCCGTAAGGGTATTTATCAGCGACAGCGCATCCGCGCCGGCTTCAGCCGCGGCCTTCGCCTGTATCCGGATGTCAGTCACATTGGGTGTCATCTTCACTATAACCGGCTTATCCGTGTTGCCCGCCACACTCTCCGTGACCCGCGCCGTCATCTCAGGGTCTGTTCCGAAGGCCATTCCCCCGCTTTCCACATTGGGACAGGATATGTTGACCTCAAGGGCGGACACGCCCTCGACTCCCTTCAGGGCCTTCGCCAGCTCAGCGTACTCCCCGATGCTGTGCCCGTAGATATTGACAATCAAATGGGTGTCAATACTCCTCAGCCAGGGCAGCTTTTCCTCAAGAAAATCCTCCAGCCCTATGTTGGCGAGGCCGATCGCGTTCAGCATGCCGCACGGGGTCTCAACGATCCTGGGCGGTGGATTGCCTTTCATGGGTCTCAGGGATAGCCCCTTGACCACAACCGCCCCAAGCTGGCTTAGATCCACAAGGTATTCAAACTCCCTGCCATAACCGAATGTCCCGGACGCGGTCATCACGGGATTTTTTAAGACGAGAGGACCGAGCCTTACGCTCATATCAGGTTGAAGGCTCATAGGCGGCTCCAGTCCAGGGCGTTACCGGGAAATACGGGCCCTTCACTGCACACACGGTAGTAATGTATCCCGCCTTCCAGGGATAAGACGTTGACAGCACAACCCTGACAGGCCCCCAGACCGCAGGCCATTGCCGCCTCCAAAGAGACCTGCAAGGGGATGTCACGGTCCGCGGCCGTTGCCGCCACTCTCTTCAGCATAGGCAGTGGACCGCATGCAAAGATGGAAAAGGATTTCTCTTCCCCCCTGTTTTGTGAGAGGTATTTATCCAGGAGATCCGTTACCATGCCGGGATGACCCAATGTCCCGTCATCGGTCGAATAAGTAATGTCAGGGGGGGCCGGGAAGATCTGTTTCGTGTCTATTATCTCCTTCGAGGAGCCGTAACCCGCCATAAACTCCATATCTCGTCTATTCAGGGCCTGGGCCAGGAAGAAGAGAGGGGCCACACCTATTCCTCCTGCGACCAGGATTGGTCTTGTTATCTCCCCCGGCCGTTGGAACCCCCTGCCAAGGGGCCCCATTACCGGGAGTCTTTCCCCCTTCCGGACTTCAGCCAGGATCTTCGTCCCCCTGCCTATGACCCGGTACAGTATCAGGACCAGTCCATCCTCCCTTATACCGGCCACGGAAAATGGCCTCCTCAGGAGCGGGTCCATCCCCTTCCCGGCCCTGATCATTACAAACTGCCCTGGGCTCGATTCCTCGGCGATTTCAGGAGATCTCAGTCCCATGAGGAATGTCTCCGGGGTTATCATCGTGTTAAAGTCAACCTCTGTTTCCCGATCAACCATATCCCTATTCCGGTTATCCCTTTTAAAAAAGGTTCTTCTCCAAGTTAGTTAGCATTTCACTCGAATCCCTGACCCCTCGAACCCTTGTCGAAGATCCCGCTTTTCGCGGGGAATCCTGATCATCGATCAACTAACCCCCTTTCAGAATCCTTGCCAGTTTTTCGAGATCCGCGCTCTTTCCAAGGGAGATGAGGATGTCTCCCGCTTCTATACGGGTCTCGGAAGAGGGGTTGAATCTCATCTCTCCATCCTTCTTTCTGATGGCCACAAAGATCACGTCCATGTCCCGCCTGATTCCCGAGTTGATCAGGGTCACCCCGTTCAGGCGCGAGGTCTCGCTC
This sequence comes from uncultured Desulfobacteraceae bacterium, assembly GCA_964526655.1. Taxonomy (GTDB): domain Bacteria; phylum Desulfobacterota; class DSM-4660; order Desulfatiglandales; family HGW-15; genus CAZGIZ01. The sequence goes on from CAZGIZ010000126.1 coordinate 10,268, forward strand.
ACCGTCAATTCCTCCATCTCAAGATCCATGTCCCTGTTATGGACCGTGAAGTCCAGAAAATCCGTGACCGCCGGTCTGGTAATGGATTGGGCCATCTTCTGTCCGCCTATTAGATAGGGCATAACCACCTTGTTGGCCCCGGCCCTCAAAAGCTTCTTCTCTGTCTTTTCCTCATCGGCTCGGGCCAGGATGTATGTCCTTGGATTCAGGCCCCTGGCGGTCATGGTGATAAAGAGGTTGTCCGCGTCGGAGGCGACCACGGATATCAACCCCTTGGCCCTCTCAACGCCCGCTTCCATGAGCACCTCTTCACTTGTGGCGTCATCATTGATAAAGGGGAACTCTTCACCCTCAAGGGCCTGCCTTGCTTCAGGGCTGTTGTCGATCACAACCATGGGTATCTTTTTTGCCTTAAGCTCCCTGCAGATTATTCTCCCTATCCTTCCGAATCCACAGACAATGTAGTGATCCTTTAAGGACCTTATCTTTAAACCCAATTTTCTCCTCCCCAATATGGATCTTACCTGCAAATCCACCATAGCCTGGGCCGCCATGCCGACAATATAGGCGATTATGCCCATCCCTAAAAAGATGATTATAATCGTGAATAACCTGCCCCCGTTGGAGACGCTCCTGACCTCGTGAAAGCCCACTGTGGTGATGGTAATTACCGTCATATAAAGAGAGTCAAAAAAGCTCCACTTTTCTATCAACATGTATCCGGAGGTCCCCACAAGGAGGATCACCGCGAGGATCAATACCCCCCTGAGGATCTTTGCAGCGCTGGTTGGCTTCCTGTCGTCTATACCGATCATGGTGTCTCTTGATAAAAAGAAAGGGGCTCGCCGCCCCTCTCTAATCGCTTCTATTGTGCATCCTAATACAGCCTATTTTCCGGGAGATGAACTGACGGCCTCCACCATGAACTCCCCCAGATTATCCGGCAGATTTTCAAAGACGATCATAAAGGGGACGGAAACTCCCGGTCCCACATCCACATTGATATTCCCCTTGCCGGTCTGTTTCTTCAATCCCCTGTCGATCTCTTCAAGGGACATCTCCTTCAATTCATCCTCCGAATAGGTGTTCCCCGCATAGACCAGCTTGCGCCTGATATCTTTCCCTTGATCGTCCAGGATGGTGCCCTTGAGGAGAATAAAGCTCCTGCCCTTCGGACCATTATTGACAACCGTCCCCTTTATGACAAAGAGCTGCCCCAACCTGTTGGAATGTAAAAAGGACCCGCTTACATCCTTGAGAGAGAGCCTTCTGGTTCCAGTATCAATTACCTCCTGTTCTTTTTCAGGTTTTAGAAAGGGCACGGAATCGGTTACGCGGTCGGGATAGAGGAAAAATATGGTGATTGCCCCAAGGACAAGGATCAAAATAATCAGAAGGATAATGGTCAAGAGCCGCGGTCCTCTTGTCCTGGGTCCCTTGGGAGCGGTTTCCTGAACTTCCTCAATAAGCTCCTCTTCTTCCAGGTCGACAGGTTCTGCCTCCTCCTCCGCCTCCTCCGCGGGTTCCTCCTGTGAATCGGCCTGGAGTCCCTCCTCAAGGGCCTGTTCAAAGGCCTTGTCAAAGGCGTCTTCCCCTTCTTCCTCCGGAGCGGCCCCTTCCTCGGGAGGTGAGTCAAGGGCCACTGTCTCTTCGAGGGTCTCATCAGGGATAGGCCCCTCTTCCGAGGGAAATACGGTGAAGACATTCTTACAGACAGAGCACCTGACCTTGGAGCCGCCTTCCTTGACAAGGCCCTCATCAAGGTCAAATTTAGATCCACACTTTTCACATGCAATGATCATGTAAATTCTCCGGCATAAAAGGTCTCGATTTTCGCTTAACCCCCTAAGGTCTTGCCGATAGAGGGAGGTACTCTATTCCTCTTCAAGGGGATATCTTTTTAAAAGTTCCACCTGATATTATAGTGAACAAATATTTGGGATTTATGCCCATGAACTCTTGGGAATCTGCTTTACCCTATGCAAATCCCGAATATTTGTTCACCGGCTACCAAGCAGGTAGATATCCCCTTGAAGAGGAATAGAGTACCGGATCTCATCTTAAGTACTATGCTATTAACGCTGACTCCGATGCTCTGATCTTCGACCGCCCAAAGACCATGCATTTGCAAGTGCGTTACTTTATCATACCAGCTTATAAATATCAGGCAGATATCGGTACTGCTCGTCAAAATCAAGGCCGTAGCCTACCAGAAATCCCTCTTTCACCTCAAATCCGCGGTAATCGATGGCAATATCAGTTTCACGGCGTTCCAGTTTATCGATAAGCACACAGACCTTAATGGCTTCGGGACCCCTCTCCTTCAATATTTCCAGTATCCTGGTCAAGGTCAGGCCCGTGTCCACGATGTCTTCCACCACTATCACCGGCTTACCCTCGACGGGAATCTCCAGGTCCTTTGTCAGCCTTATGGACCCGCTGGATGACGTACCTGAACCATAACTTGCCGCCCTGATGAAATCGATCCTGGAGGGTAATGTTATCTCCCGGACCAGGTCGGCAAAGAAAAAGACCACACCGTTCAAAATACCCACCAGGACAGGTTCCTTCTCGGAAAAATCCGCTGAGATCTGTCCGGCGAGTTCTCTGACTCTGATCTGAATATCTTTCCGGGGTATGAAGAGTTCTTTTTTCAATTTCAGATATTTTAGGATTTTTCGTTAATTTAAGTGCCGTTTCAATTAATGCAATTTGATAATCGGCAGTTATCATCTCAACAAGTGGATATCTTAGGATGTGAGGCTAAAATATTCGATTTTCAGTGATATGTCAATAAGATAAAAAACAGCACACCTTTTAAGGTGATTTCTCAAAGCTCTTCAATCAGCCCTCATCCAGAAAAGGAAGCCTTTCTCCCTTCCTGTATGCAAGTGCCATACAGGAGGCGATCAATACCTCTTTTTCATCCTTCACCTTTATATCATAGGTGGCGGTCTTCCTTGAGCAATGAATCTCCCTTGATTCAGCTCGAAGCCTGCTCTTTCTTTCGGGAGGCTGGTGGTAGGTCACTGTAACGTTGAGGGCAACAGCCACTGTGCCGTGGGAGTTGCACGAGGCCTGAAATGCCTCGTCTATCAGAGAGAAGATGGCGCCCCCATGGGTCATGCCGAAGATATTCTGCGTATCTTCATGCTGCTCCATCTCCACCACCGCGTATCCCGGCCCGATCTCAACAAGCTTCATACCCATCTTGAGGGCAAAGGATTCTTTCTCCACCCTCTTGAAAAAGGAATCTCTGATGGTCTTGTCCATTTTTAACAGTCCGTGATTTTCCGGCAAATCAAAAGAAGACCCCTATTGGAAACAGGCCCTATTGCCTGTCTCTTTGTATCTGTTATCATACTTATGATTCATTATCAGATATTAGCCGTGGAATCAATAAAGGAATTATTGCTACGGTCGGGTTCTTTTTTCAAGCCCTATCTATAGGCCAAGGTGGCCCTTCCCGCAGATGGAAGGGTTCAATAGGACA
>CAZGIZ010000127.1:0-13682 GCA_964526655.1 uncultured Desulfobacteraceae bacterium
GCAAGCCCGGAGTTTCTCGTTCGACTTGCATGTGTTAGGCACGCCGCCAGCGTTCATTCTGAGCCAGGATCAAACTCTCCAATTAAACCGTTTATCACAGCCTAAAAGGCATTTTTATTTGTAAGACCCAAGCGGCATCACTATTTAGTTTTCAAAGAGCAATTAGACTTTAAATTTTAGTCTCTCGCACAGTCATTGTCAATATATTTATTTAATTGAACTGTGAAAAGAAGAATCCGTAACCTAAGCTTTTAATAATTATATGTCAAGCAATTTTTTTTCGTTTATCATGAAAAATTCATCACTACTTGAGATTTTTAAATTTCTTAATAGTATCAACAATATATTTTATTTGATCCCTTGCCAGCTCAGGGTAAATTGGCAAGGCGAGTGTTTTTAATGAGGCCTCCACGGAAACTGGGTATGCATCTGCTTCATTTCCCAGGTACCTGAAACACTCCTGTATATGAAGCGGGATCGGATAATAGATTTCGTTACCTATCTTATTGTCATTTAAGAATCTTTTTAATTCATCCCTCTTATCGGCGACTTTGATCACAAATTGATTGTAGATATGTCTTTTTTCTTTCTCAAAAGGTAAAATAAAATCCGTAAGTCCATGATCACCAAACAACTTCCTGTAAATATTGGCATTTTTAATTCTGCTCTCCGTCCATTCATCAAGATATTTCAATTTTACCAGAAGAATGGCAGCCTGCAGGGCGTCAAGCCTGAAATTTCCACCAATTAATTGGTGGTAATATTTTGGCTTTGCGCCGTGCACGCGCAATATTCTCAGACGATCATATAGGACATCATCGCTGGTGGCCACCATTCCCCCGTCTCCGAAGGCGCCCAGATTCTTTGATGGGAAGAAAGAAAAACAACCATAATGCCCCATGGAGCCCGCCCTCCTGACAGACCCGTCACTGAACTCATATTCCGCTCCTATGGCCTGGGCCGCATCCTCAATGACAACCAGATCATGTTCAGCCGCTATTTTCAGTATTGGCTCCATGTCCGCACATTGCCCGTAGAGATGAACAGGCATCACTGCCTTAAGCCTGGATCGTTGTCCTTTATCTAATTGTGCGATTTTTTCGGCCAACTTTTGAGCATCGATATTATAGGTCCTCTCATCAATATCAATAAAGACCGGCTCAGCGCCAATTCGAGCAATGGAACCCGCTGTGCCGAAAAAGGTGTAGGGGGTTGTAGCAACCAGATCACCGGCCCCAACGCCTGCGCACATAAGAGAGATCAGGAGGGCATCAGTGCCCGATGATACGCCAACGGCATATTTGGAGCCGCAATACTCGGCTATTCTCTCCTCGAGCTCCTCCACTTTTGGCCCAAGAATGAATCTCTGGGATTCAAAGACCGTTCCAACAGTTAACATTACTTCATCCCTGATTTTTTGATACTGCTTCTTCAGATCCAGTAATGGAATATCCAATTTCTCCCTCCTAATTTAAGCCTTAAGTTGATCGAATAATGTTATTATTTTGTAAATTTCTTACCATTTTTTACATCTTTATATAATTTATTGGTAACGTTCAAAAGTGTATGCATGGCTTCATTTTTCCTGAATCAGTTCTCCTAATCAGGCGAGGCCATGACCTTTTTCGACAGGGAATATCTCTTAAAAAATTCCAAAGGACTTTGCCATGACTTAAAATTAGAGGTTTATGCCCGTGAACCCATGGGAATCTCCTGTGAACTTTTTTTAACCTCTAATTTTAAGTCATTACTGACCAACATGGTAGATATCCCCTTGAGAAAAGGGTGATGGCCGAATGCCTGACTTTAAAGTTTAATTATCCCATGCATACGCTGTTGAACTTTATTGGTTTTTTGTTTACCCAACCAATTCAGATACGGGGACAACTTTGAAATCCCTTTTTAATTGATCAAGATACTCGCGTAAAACCCTTAACGTCTGCTTGTGAGGATGCCCGATGCCTACCGCCGCCCCAGAATATCTCGCGATCCCCAAAAGGCGCTCCATCTGGAGTTTTATGGCCTTCTCTGAAAGATCGTTATCTAAAAACACGCTCTTTTTTGTTGCGGGCACTCCGGTCTCTTTGGCTAATTTAAAGCCCACCGTCTTGGCCGTGGTCCTGCTATCAACATAGAATAGATTCCGCTTCTTTAACTCCTCCAGGACAACGGCCATTTTATCGTCTCTTTCCGTATAACAGGACCCCATATGATTATTGACCCCTTTAATACCGGGGACTCTTTTTACAAGATCATCTATTCTCGCCCGTATCTCTTCCTCATCCATCTCTGTTAAAAGGGCGCCAGGGCCAGGATTTAGACGCGGATATCCTTTTGGCTCCATGGGTAAATGAAGCAGCGTCTCGCACCCCCTTTTATTGGCTTCGTTGGCGATATAGTCCGTGAATGGCGCTATGGGGAGAATCGAAAGGTCAAGGGGCAAATCGACCTCCATGAAAGAAACCGCTAATGCGGGATCATAACCCATGTCATCTATTATGATGGCAATTTTTGGTAAAGCCCTGCTCTCAGTTTCTTCATGTCCCTTTTGGATTAATCTGATCCTGTGGGTATACAGGCCCAGGGCAAATACGTGGCAAACCAATTCTCCGCCTGATATCTTTTCACTTTCGATAGTAACCCCGGGCTGTAATTTAGATAGTTCATTATTGATCTTCTTTTCAAGCTGAAGAGCCGAATCCCGATTTTCAAGATTTATTGACAGTTCAGTAAAATCCCAATCATAATCACCCTCATGTGCCGGTCTCACCGATGAAAAAAGGATATCTTTCTCAGCCACCCTCTCCTGGTAAAGAGATTTATAAATCGCCCTGTCGATCTGCTGGATTTTGATATTTAGATCAGAGTATGTCGAGTATATCTCCTCGTATACTGGCAATGAAGTCTCACTTTCGGAACCGGGCAGGTATATCAAAAGTCCAAGTGCAATCAGGCCCCCCATTAAAATGATACATAGGACGAAAAATATTTTTGAGGTCTTCTTTTTTCTTGTCTTACGCCTCCTGTTCTTTTTTCTCATTACCATCAATCAACCGAATATATCCAATAAATAAGGTCCGCGGAATAAAGGCTTCAATTATGTCAACCTCCGGTCTTTATCTGGGAAATGACGTTCCATGACTTGAGCAACTGGACGGCCTGACGTACCTGATTATCCTTTTTTAGAAGTGCCATGAACATGGAATCAGCATCTTCTTGCCCTTCTTTCACCTCATTATTGTTTTCCTCTGCACCTTCCTTTGTGGACTCTTCAATAGATTCCTCGTTTTCCATATGCCCCTTAAGGTCTTCTTCTCTAACAAAACGAGGCTTTTTATTTTCTTCCTTTTCATCCTGCGGGATATATTCTATCTCAATATCAGGTGATATGCCGCTTAATTGAATAGACCGACCGCTCGGAGTGTAATATCTTGCTGTGGTTAAACGGAGTCCTGAACCGTCTGAAAGTGGCAGAATTGTCTGGACTGATCCCTTACCGAAGGTCCTTGTTCCAAGTATTAATGCCCTTTTATTATCCTGGAGCGCCCCGGCTACGATCTCCGCTGCGCTCGCGCTTCCACCGTTGACCAGTACAATAATCGGGTAGTTTCTCTCTTTCTCATTTTTCGTTGCGTATTCTTCTCTGTTCTGGTTTTCATTTCTACCCTTGGAACTGACAATTATTCCGGAATCAAGGAACTCATCCGAAACCTCTATAGCCTGCGTCCATAACCCTCCCGGATTATTCCTGAGATCCAGGATCAATCCATTCATCTTACCCCCTGCTTCGAGTTTATCCAGATTAGATTCCAATTCTTCAGAGGTCCTGCCCTGGAATATGGAGATGCGGACATATCCGATACCATAATCAAGCCTGGAGCTCCTCACACTCCTCAAGGGGATCACATCCCTGGTGATGTTAAACACAAGCGGTTTATCTTCACCCTCGCGGCTGATGGTCAATTTTACCTTTGTCCCCTTTGGTCCCCTTATGAGCTTGACCGCTTCCGAAGTACTCATGTCATTGGTGGGTGTTTCATCGATCTTTATTATCTTATCCCCGGTCTTTATTCCCGCTTTATAGGCCGGAGTGTCTTCTATTGGTGAAACGACTGTGAGTATATTATCCCGAATGGTTATCTCCATGCCGACACCCGTAAAACGTCCCTCGGTCTCAATAAGGAGGTCCTTGTGCTCTTCCTTTGTCAGGAATGATGAATGGGGATCGAGACTCTGGACCATTCCTTTAATGGCCCCATAGATGAGTTTCTGGGAATCCTGAGGTTCCACATAATTATCCTCAATTTGTCGAAGAACTTCAGTAAAAACCTCGATATTCTTATATATATCGCTATTATCCGCCTTTACATCCTCGTTATTACCGTTAATAAAAAGGACCCCCAGGATGAAAAGGAACGTAATTAGAATATGCAAGGATAATGTCTTTTTGGAATAGGTCATCTTATCGCTCCTGTTTTATATTTGTGGTTATATTCTAATCCTCAATTTTAAGAAAGGTCAATTAACTTTTAGCCACTGCAGCGGATCAAGATTGGTCTCGCCTTCTCTTATTTCAAAATAGAGGGCCGGGCCTTCAAATAATCCTGATTCACCCACTTGACCGATGATATCGCCAACAGAAACCATTTGTCCCTCGGATTTCTCCCTTTGCAAGAGATAGGCCGAAATCGTAAAGAAACGGGAGCCATGATTAATAACAATTACCTGGCCATAACCTTTCAACTGACCTGAAAAATCCACCCTTCCAGGGAAAACCGCCCTCACGGGTGTTCCAAAATCGCCTCCTATGTATATGCCTTTGTGGGTGTCAATGGCCATTCCACCGAGTCTTTTAGCATTTTTGATGATCTTCCCAGGGAGAGGGAGGGGCAATTTCCCTTTTGAATCAGCAAAACCTGCTGGTAAGGATTCCTTCTTTTGTTGATCCCTCTCCAGGCTTACAATCTTTTCCCTTAAGTCTTGTGCAGCCGACCCCAATTCCTTTACGGCAGTCTCGTAAAATTCCTTTTCCTTATGAATCTTCGTAAGGAGTATAACCTTTTTATTAAGATCTTCTTTCAAAGATGAAATCCTGTCGCTTTCTGTTTGCTGAAGACTTGATATTGCCTCCAACTGTCCATTAATACGCGACATCTCATTTTTATAATTTTTCTGATCATCAGCCATCCGTTTCATTGTTTCGCGGTCTTTATCGATTACGACCCTGAGGTATTTCAACATGTGGTTCAATTGTTCAGGGCTGTTGGTGTTAGATAGAATCTGAAAATATCCCCTCTTTGCATATTTATAAAAGGAGACAAGCCTGTTACCAATTAGACCTTCGATTTCCATTAAAGACCTTTCCAGCAGCTTCACCCTCTCCTGCCTCGACTCCAATTCCTTTTTGCTTGCACGAATTTTTTGCTGCAGCCCCCTTAACATGAGCCTTTTCTCGGTAATAGCCCTCTCTATGTCAGATAATTGATCTAAAATACTCTTTTCCTTAATATCAACCTTTGTGAGTTTTTCTTTCTCTCGCGACAGGTCGGTTTCAATCTGTTTGATCTGGCTTTTTTTAAGGCCTGAATCCGGGATATCCGCTGCCTGGACAAGCCCAGTATACATGTAGAAGGACACGAATATTTTTAATATTGAAAGGGCTGTTAAGGCTTTTAAATTCATTTTAATTATCAATTTCATTAAATGAGATGTTATCCCTGTACCCTAAAAAACCTCCCCAGGGCAATCAACCCCCCAAATAGTCCTAAAAAGGTACTGAGTAAAATAATGGACAGTACATTATCATTTGTCAGAAAGGAAATATCCAGGACCGGCAGGCCAAAAAGGCGAACGGTCTTTAGGGAAAAGGCCAGATAGGAGAGGAAGAGGATCAAAACTGCGGCCAGACCGCTGACTATCCCTTGTACGGCCCCTTCGATTAGAAAAGGTATCTTGACAAACCAATCCGTCGCCCCCACAAGCTTGTATATCTCGATCTCGTCCCGGCGCGAATAGATAGCCAGCTTTATCGTATTTGTCGTGATAAAAAGGACCGCGATACAGAGAAGTCCGCCTATAATCAGACCCACGACCCTGAATACATATAAAACGCCTTCAAATCGCTCAACCCATTGTGTGCTGTACTGGACTTCATCCACACCTTCCATTTTTTCCAAAGTACTTTTAATTCTTTTCAGGTCAATCTCATGATTTCTAATATCCGTGAAAACAACCTCAAAAGAGGCGGGAAGCGGATTCTCTTTCAGGCCATTCAGCAGCCCTGCCTGTTCGCCAAGCCCCTCTTTTAGTTGGATCAACGCCTGCTCCTTGGTAAAAAACCCCTTTATCTTGGCCCCCTTGAGATTTTCCAATTCCTTTTCGATCTTTGTCTTATTATTTTCACTAATCCCGTCCTTCAAATAGACCGACATGGAAAGGGACTCTCCCCACTCGCTTATCCAGTTATCGAGATTAATAAACAGCAGCATGAAAGATCCCAAGAGGAGCATGGATATGGTAATGGTCCCCATGCTTATCAGATGAATCAGGCGGTTATTCAGAATATTCAAAAACGCGTTCTTAAAATAATGTACCCAGATCCGTAATCTCATCCTGCGATCTCTTCAATTATCCGGCCCTTGTTTAAAACCACTACTCTCTGGTCGGTATCTTTCAATAACTCTCTGCTATGAGTTGCTATTACAACAGTGGTTCCCCTCAGATTGATACTTCTGAACAGGACCATTATCTCCCGTGTTATGTCCGGATCCAAATTACCTGTAGGTTCGTCCGCAATAAGTATAAGGGGCTCATTAATAATAGCCCTTGCAATGGCGACTCTCTGCTGCTCTCCTCCTGAAATTTCAAGTGGAAAGGCCTTCTCCTTTTTTTCCAGACCAACGGATCTGAGTGCCTGATGTGCCCTTTTCCGTATCAAAACAGGGCGTTCTCCTGTTACTTCCATGGCGAGGGCGACATTCTGATAGACTGTTTTATTTTTCAGCAATTTAAAATCCTGAAAGATAAATCCTATCCTTCTGCGCAACATATCCAGTTTTGGCCTGCTGATTCTGTTTAAATTAATCCCGTTGATCAGGATTTGGCCGCTCGTGGTGGTCTCGGCCCCAAAAATCAGCCTCAGGAGGGTCGTTTTTCCGGCGCCGCTCGGGCCGGTTATAAAGACAAACTCCCCTTTTCGTATCCTCAGACCGATATCCTTTAAAGCGATATTCGTCCCGAAACTCTTTGATACTCGATAGATCTGGATCATGCCTACTGCCTTAGAAAGAGCCGCGTGTTTGTGGTTAGTTGCTTGATGGGGAGAATGAGAGCGATATAATATTGAGAGATATATGAAAAGTCTTTAAGTACCCCTTTGTCAAATAAGTATGAATTGAAGGGCACGATTAACAACAGTCAACGAACCACCTGACTCCCTAATTCAATATTCCCCGATAGCCCTCAGTAATGCCGCCTTTGCCAGGTTATGATTGTAGAGGGCATTGTAGTAATTGGTCCTCGCCTGTGAAAGGAGGGTCTGGGCGTCAAGGACCTCTGTGGATGTTGTCACCTGGGCTTTATAGCGTTCCTCACTGACCCTCAGGTTCTCCTCTGCCTGCTCAACCGCCTTCTTGGTCGTCGGTATATTTTTTTCCGTTTCCTGGAGATCCAGGATGGCCTTCCTGATCTCAAGCCCTATCCCATCTTCCAGGGTTTTTCGGGTCTGGAGAAGCTGCCTTTTTATGCTCTCATACTGCCTGACCGAATCACCGGTTTTCCCCCACTCCCAGAAGGTCCAGGACAGTGCGGCCCCGGCATTCCAATTGCTTGCATCATGGAATGGGCTGCCTGAAACATCCGGATGATCACCTTCCTTGATATAATTAAAGTTGAGGGCCACTTGAGGATAATATTCGCTTTTTGCCAGCCTTATCTGCTGGTCAATCTGATCGCTGTTAATGTCGATACTCTTTATCTCGGGCCGGTTCTTGAGGGCCTTTTCCAGATATGTCTCATATTCAGGAAAATCAGGCACATAGACCAGGATATCTTCAACTTCCACGGGGCTGTTAATCGGCCTTGCCAAGAGCACGTTAAAAGACGCCCTGGCCAGCTTTGAGCCGTTCTGGGCCCTTGTAAGATCATATTGCGCGCTCCCCAGCTCCACCTCTGCCTTTAATAGGTCGTTAATGGGTATCATGCCCACATCATAAAAATTATTCGCCACCTTCAAATGAGATTGCAGGGATTCAACCGCCTTCATGGCAACATCCGCGGCCTTATCAGCCTTGAGTACATTAAAGTAGGCCTCCTTGACCTGCAGGGCCAGATCGACTCTTTCAAGATCAAGTTCCACCTTAGACAGATCAATTCCCAGCTTTGCCAGTTCATAGGCGCTTGTAAGGGCATAGCCCGTGAAGAGAGGCTGGGTTATGGTGCCCTTCCATTGATAGTTATCCTGTGTGTTCAGATTTCTTCCAGGGATAGTTATTACTGTCGGACCCGGTAAGGTTATGCTGGATGCCTGACTCATTGTTACATCATTCAGTCTTGTATATCCGTAGGAAGTGCTGAATTTGGGCAAAAAGTCCGCCTTGGCCTGCTTCCTGGCATATTCAGATTCCCGGATCTTTTCCTCCTTGGCCTTCATGGTCCAGTTATTATCCAAGGCTTCCATGACGCTCTCATTCAGGGTATAGACCTTTGCTTTCTCTTCGGCATAAATATCCTGAACAGATAGAAAAGAGGTGATTATTGCGAGATTAAATATAATTATCGATAGCATGCCGGTCCTTTTCATTTCCTGCCTCCCTTTGGTCTTGACCTTGACCTTTAAAAGCTCTTTAACAATTTCCAGGGACTTAGAGATTAGTAATAATGCCGATCATTAATTATATGTCAATTCTTTAAATCAGCGGCGGAAATATGTCAATCTTATTAAACCGATCTCCGGTTATCAATTTCCCTTATTAGAAAACTTGATGGCGTTCTCCGGCTTGACTATTTGGGCCTAAAAAAATAAATTACGACATCATTATTTGAATAAAAAAGATTTCGCGAGATTATTGGGCACGATTATGTCTAACAGATTTGGGAAGTATCTATGGCTAATCATTATTATCCTCCTGATACTTATCTGGATAAACAGGGGGGACCTTTCCCGAATTCTGAGGCCAAGACCGAGCGCCGACTCACTTGAATTCAACAGGTCGAAGAATATCTCTGATAACAGGCCCATTATCGTATCCAGAGATGAAGAGATCAATATTGACGTATTCCAGAAAGTCCATCCAGCGGTAGTAAATATCGTGGCAACCACTTTAAGCGTGAATTTCTGGATGCAGATCATTCCAAGGGAGGGTCAGGGATCAGGCTTCATCATTGACAGGAAGGGCTACATCCTTACCAACAATCACGTGGTTGCAAAGGCCCAGAGGATTATCGTCACCCTGTCAGGCGGCAAAAAAATAGAGGCTTCCCTTGTGGGCCGGGATCCTGCCTCAGACCTCGCGGTCATCAAAATCCCTTCAGGAGACGCGGATACGGCTGCTCCTCTCGGCAATTCCGATCAGGTTCGGGTAGGCCAGAAGGCTATCGCTATCGGGAATCCCTTCGGCCTCTCCCACACACTGACCACCGGTATAGTGAGCGCGCTGAACCGGTCCATAATGACCGAAGAGAATTTGCAAATTGACGACCTGATTCAGACTGATGCCGCCATAAATCCAGGCAATTCGGGCGGTCCGCTCCTCAATTCAAACGGCGAAGTAATCGGGATCAACACAGCCATCTTCAGTCTTTCCGGAGGCTATCAGGGAATCGGATTCGCAATACCCATTAACCGGGCCAGGGAGGTGGCTACCGAATTAATCACTTCCGGGAGAGTGGCCAGTCCCTGGCTCGGTATCTCAAACATAACAATCACGAGAGAATTATCTGAGAGGCTGGCCCTCGGAGTGAATAGAGGTGTATTGATCGTAAGGGTAATACCTGGGAGCCCAGCCGATCAGGCGGGACTGAGGGGCGGCAACAGGCGTGTAATCATAGGAGGGATGGAATTGCTGATTGGTGGTGACGCCATTACGGCAATAGATGGTCATCCTGTGAATGACAGCGATGAACTTGCCAGTTTGCTTAACAAGATGAAAGTGGGTCAGAATATTACCCTGCGTATCTATAGAGACCAGGGCCCAGGAGATGTGAGTGTCACCCTGGCCGAGAAACCATAAAGAAGACATGCATAAGGCGTAGCCGCCGTCGACAAGGCTTCCGCCTTCGCCTGCGGCTATGGCGCGACAAAATAGCGCGACATGATGGCGGATAAAATCGGTTCTTCCGGTTAATGAATACTATTCAAATTACAATGTAAAAGTCTTAAGGATACCCGAAGGGTCATGATATCTTTTCTTCGATTCCGAGTCTCCCGGCCTGGTTATTTCAGGATGTTAGGGACGGGTGAAGCCTACCGCCAGTCACTGCGAAAAGACATCATGACCCTTATTTTAAGAAGTATTGTTTATAATTTAGCGTACTGTTATCAACCGGAAGAACCATAAAATCTGGGTCCAAGGGGTGGGAACGCGGGAAAAAGAAAATTACAAATTATCTCTCACGGTTCTTCATGTCCCAAAAGGATCATCCTCTCCTTGGCAGCCTCTTGCCTCCTCTTTTCCCATTCAACCCATTCGACCTTTAATCTTTTCAACTCTGTTTGCAGGGCTCCAATCTCCCTTGTACGCTCCCTTTCATCATCAGAGAAATCAGATAGCCTCCTTTTTATATCCCTGACACGACCCTTTATGGCTCTCATCTTATTGAGGGCCATAACCTCCTTTTCCGATGGGACCTCCACCTGATGGCACGTCTCCCTGCATTTTCCCCTTCCACCATCCATGTCATTGTCATCCATTGCCCTGTCTCCCCTCATCGTATCGATCTTATCATAAAAACATATTTTACATTGTCAACATAACTACCTGTTAAAAAAGAATAATACTTGACAATATGGCCTTCCCTGCATAGGTATTAAGTTCACACCTGGAAAAATGAAAGGAGTATTAATGGAGATAATAGCAGGCCTGTACGCATTTCTATGGTCAAATCCTACTGCCAATAATTGTAATACCTATTTCATAGACGGGGAAAAAAGGATTCTTATTGATCCGGGCCATTATCACCTTTTATCCCATGTCAGGGAAAACCTTTCGAGGCTTTCTCTTTCCCTAAAAGGCATGGATATTATAGTCATTACCCATGTGCACCCGGACCATGTCGAGGGTATCAGGGCCTTTGCAGATACCAACACACTCATAGCTATCCATGAGATCGAGATGGATTTTCTGAAAAATGTAGCGCCCCAGTACGGAGAGACCCTTGGCGTCTCTGATTCCCGGGTTGACATACTCCTCCGGGAGGGTGAATTGAAGATCGGCGATTTGGATTTTAAAGTTATTGACACACCGGGGCATTCTCCAGGGTCCATCTGCCTCTACTGGCCTGATAAAAAAGTCCTTTTCACCGGGGATGTAGTATTCAAACAGGGTATAGGGAGAACCGACCTCCCGGCCGGTGACGGACGGCAGCTTAAAGAAAGCATCAAAAGAATATCAGGGCTTGACGTGGATTACCTGCTCCCCGGTCATGGCGACATCATCTCGGGGAATGCTAATGTAAAAGCGAATTTTGAAGATATTGAGAGGATGTGGTTCGGGTATTTATAAAGAAGGCGCATGGCGCAGGGCGCAAGGGAAAAATTCGATTCCAAACTTTTAAACGATTTTCCTTGAGCCTTACGCCCTGTGCCCTCAGCCACTCTTCAGTTTCTCCCATGATTGGGTGAATCTGTTACTTTTTAAGAGGAAGAAAATATCCTATGCCCCCCATCGATTTCGACCTGCGTCAGTTGGAGATTTTTTGTAAAGTGGTGGAGTTGAAGAGCTTCTCAAAGGCCGCTGACAAAGTTTTTCTTACACAGGCCTCCGTCAGTGAAAGGATAGCCAACCTTGAAAAGGGTATTGGTGCCAGGCTCCTTGATCGTCTCGGCCGTCAGATACTTCCCACCAGGGCCGGTGAGCTCCTATACAAACACGCTGTTTTACTGTTGGACATGAAAAGAAACGCCCGTATGGAAATGGAAAATTTTCTCGGATTGAGACAGGGGGAGATCCGCATGGGTGGGAGTACCATACCCGGCGAATACATACTCCCGGAAGTAATCGGCCGGTTTAATGAAAAATATCCCTTTGTCTCGGTGACATTGACCATAGCAGATACGAGCGAGATCGAGGACCTTGTCCACGGCGGGGACCTGGAATTGGGCGTAATAGGGTCTAAAAGTGCCTTAAAGGACCTGCTCCATTACGAGCTATGGAAGGACGAACTTGTTCTATCCGTTCATAGGGGACATAGATGGGCCAGAAAGAGGATGACAACCCCGGATGAACTTTACAAAGAGCCTGTTATCCTTAGAGAATCCGGCTCCGGCACCCTGAAAATCATAGAAGATTACCTTAAGGCCTCCGGTTTGGGTGGTGTCGATTCCTTCAATACGATCGCCCGGCTGGGGACATCGACGGCGGTAAAGGAGGCCATCAAATCCGGTTTCGGCGTATCCATACTCTCTTCGAGGGCCATCAAGACCGAGCTGGAGGCAGGCCTGCTCAAAACAGTGAAGATAAAAGGACTGCCTGTCATGTCACGCAGTTTCTACCTCATCAGGGACAGGAGGAGAATCGCCTCTCCCCTGTGCCATGCCATGCTTGAATTCCTGCAGGCCTCAGGCAAAGATTCCAATAAAAACAAAAGGTAATACAAAAATATGATTATTGCTGTTTCCTGCCGAATATCTACTATCAATCTGATCTGATTATTACCACCAGGGCGATATCCACTTTACATTATGATCAATCAGATCCTTTCCCCTTACCTTTTCATTATAAACAAAAGGGCTGCCTATCGGATAAATCTAAATGATACGCTACAATTATAGATATTTCCAGTTTGACAAATAGACATTTCCTTTTCAATATTATGGCTCTTTCATGTCAAATCACAGATATGAATAATTAGAATCGAAAAGGAGAAAAACATGAAACTGATCGACTGCCGGGGCCTGGCATGCCCGGCCCCGGTGCTGACAACCAAAGAGGCCATTGAGGAAGACGGATCAAATGAACTGACCGTCGTCGTGGACAACGAAGCGGCCAGGCAGAACGTGAGCCGATTCCTTGAGTCTCAGAATTTCGAGGTCTCTATGAGTGAAGAGGGAACGGATTTTCATGTGACCGGCAGAAGGAAAAAGGTCGAAGATCAAAAGGCCTCTGAAGACAAATTACGAGACACTGAAAAACAGAAGATAATGGTCATGGTGGCCACCGACAGGATCGGTTATGGTGATGATAATCTGGGTAAAAAACTCATGTTAAGCTTTTTAAAGACACTAAAGGAGATGGGAGATGAATTGTGGCGCCTCGTCCTTGTGAATAACGGGGTAAAGCTGACCATTGATGGCTCCGAGGCCCTGGCCGATATGAAAGAGCTTGAGGGCCATGGTGTCCATATACTGGTTTGCGGGACATGCCTTACCCATTTCGACCTGCTTGATAAAAAACAGGTGGGTGAGACCACCAATATGCTGGATATCGTTACCGCCATGCAGTTAGCCGATAAGGTAATAAATATAT
>CAZGIZ010000128.1:0-13462 GCA_964526655.1 uncultured Desulfobacteraceae bacterium
ACATTTACATGTGGCTTCGTCCTCTCAAATTTCTTCTTCGCCATCTCTTCCCCCTTTTTGACACATTTATTAAATGTCTTTATTGTATCCTATCTCTTCGTTATTTATTTCTCAGAATCAAAAACCTTCCATGTGTGAAAAAAGCCGATCATTATGTTTAAGGACTATCATTAAGAGGAGACTCTACCATCGATAATGGGCAAAGGCCTTGTTCGCTTCAGCCATTCTATGGGTATCTTCCTTTTTCTTTACAGCGGTACCTCTCCCATTGGCGGCATCCAATAACTCACCCGCTAATTTAGCTGCCATGCTCTTTTCACCTCTTGCTCTGGCAAAGGAAATAATCCATCTTATGCCCAAAGCCTGGCTCCTGCTCGATCTTACCTCAGTGGGTACCTGGTAGGTCGATCCGCCCACACGTCTTGATTTGACCTCCACCAGCGGTTTGACATTATTAACTGCCTTTTGAAAAACGGCCAAAGGATCTTCCTTTGACTTCTGTTTGATAATATCGAAGGACTCATAGAAAATAGACTGAGACAGACTTTTCTTACCCTTTTTCATCATGCAATTAATAAATTTTGCTATAAGCTGGCTCTTATATTTTGGGTCCAGAATAACCTCCCTTTTGACAATCAGTCTCTTCCTGGGCATTTTAACTCCTAAATTGCTTTTGGTTTTTTTGCCCCATATTTGGAGCGGCCCTGCCGTCTGTCATCCACACCGGATGTGTCCATCGTTCCTCTTAGTATATGATATCTTACGCCCGGCAGGTCCTTCACACGTCCGCCACGGATCAACACGACGGAATGCTCCTGGAGATTATGGCCCACTCCAGGTATATAGGAGGTCACCTCTATACCGTTCGTTAATCTGACTCTTGCCACCTTTCTCAGGGCCGAGTTTGGTTTCTTAGGGGTGGAGGTGTAGACCCTTACGCATACGCCCCGCTTCTGAGGACAGCCTTGGAGTGCCGGTGTTTTCACCTTTTTCCTGGCTTTCTTACGCCCTTTTCTAATCAATTGATTAATTGAAGGCATATAAAATATTCCCTTTTCTTGCCATAGATTAAATATATCCTACCGAATAATGTTTGTAATTTTTACAGGGAGGAAAATTTCTAAAAACAAAGAATCAAATTTTATATTTTTATATTAATTATTTGTCAAGCTATTTTATGCAAAATCCGAGCGAATTTTATCCGGCAACCGCAATATCCAGGTCCCTGTACTCTTTGACCCCGGTACCCGCCGGAACCAGACGCCCCATAATGACATTTTCCTTTAATCCCTTCAACTTATCCACCTTGCCTGCGACGCTGGCGTCTGAAAGGACTTTAGTCGTCTCCTGAAAAGATGCGGCTGATATAAAGCTCTCTGTGCTCAATGAGGCCTTTGTGATCCCGAGAAGAAGGGGTTCGGCCGTCGCAGGCTTCCCGCCTTTTTCGATAATCGCCTGATTTTCTTCCTCGAAACGCCACTTTTCAACCTGCTCTCCCAAAAGAAAATGCGAATCACCCACATCCTTGACTGTAACCTGCCTCAACATCTGCCGCACGATCACTTCGATATGTTTATCATTAATACTAACTCCCTGAAGACGATAAACTTCCTGGACCTCGTTTACCAGGTATTTAGCCAGTTCTTTCGCGCCTCTGATCCTCAAAATATCGTGCGGATTGGCCGAACCATCCATGAGGGGCTCTCC
This sequence comes from uncultured Desulfobacteraceae bacterium, assembly GCA_964526655.1. Lineage (GTDB taxonomy): Bacteria > Desulfobacterota > DSM-4660 > Desulfatiglandales > HGW-15 > CAZGIZ01. The sequence continues at coordinate 1,708 of CAZGIZ010000128.1, forward strand.
CGCTCGAACATAATCCCCTTCCAGAACGCTCACGTGCTTTCCCTTGGTAATAAAGTAATCTACGGGTTCACCAACCTCGGGAGTAATAATAACCCTCCTCCTGCCCTTGCTATATTGACCGAAGGAGACAGTCCCGTCTATCTCGCTTAGAATAGCATTCTCTTTAGGCTTCCTCACTTCAAATAGTTCCGCCACTCTCGGTAAGCCGCCCGTGATATCCTTGGTCTTTGTTGTCTCCCTCGGTATCTTTGCCAGTACGGTTCCGGCGCTGACCTTATCACCCTCATTTACCATAATGATGGCTCCTATTGGCAAGTGATATCGAGCCTTGGCCTTTGCCGGGCCCGGAAGAGTCGCCGTATTCTTATTGCTGTCTTTGATGGAAATTCTCGGTCTGGCATCCATCTGGCGTGATTCAACAATAACCCTGCTGATCTTGCCGGTCACATTATCCCTTTTTTCCTGCATGGTAACAGCATCCAGGATATCTCCAAATTTGACTGTGCCTTCAATTTCCGTAAGTATGGGAATGGTAAACGGATCCCATTCCGCCAAGACCTGATTCGGCCCGATATTCTGCCCGTCTTTGACTTTCAGAATGGCACCGTAAATGACGGGATATCGTTCAATTTCCCTTCCACCCTTTCCGAGGATGGCTATCTCCCCGTTACGGTTCATAGCGACATAATCGCCATCGACATTCTTGACGGTCTTGAGATCCACAAAACTCACCTTCCCCTTGTTCCTCGACTGCACTGTGGTTTGTTCCACCCGTTTGCTGGCGGTCCCGCCTATATGAAAGGTCCTCATGGTCAGCTGTGTACCCGGTTCCCCGATCGATTGAGCTGCGATAATACCGATGGCCTCCCCAATGTTTACTTCATAACCGTGGGCAAGATCACGCCCGTAACATTTTTTACAGATTCCCCCCTTGGCCTGGCAGGTCAAGACCGATCTGATCCTCACTTTTTCCAGTCCGGCGTTCTCTATCCTCCTGACCTTTTCCTCATCTATTAGCTCGTTGGCTGAAACGAGGAGTTCGCCTGTAATGGGATCAAAAACATCCTGCAATACAACTCTCCCCAGGATCCTGTCTCCCACCCTCTGGATTATTTCCCCACCTTCCACCAGGGCGCTTACCCATATTCCGTCCACAGTGCCGCAATCTTCTTCGGTTATCACAGCATCCTGGGCAACGTCCACAAGCCTCCGAGTAAGATACCCGGAGTTGGCGGTTTTAAGGGCCGTATCAGCCAGCCCTTTTCTCGCTCCGTGAGTGGATATAAAGTACTGCAGCACGGTAAGGCCTTCCCTGAAATTGGATGTAATGGGAGTCTCGATAATTTCGCCCGAGGGTTTGGCCATCAGACCTCTCATGCCTGCAAGCTGTCTCATCTGATCTTTGCTTCCCCTCGATCCGGAATCAGACATCATATAAATGGGATTGAAGCTTTCCACCTTGATGTTTTTACCGTCTTTCCCTTTTATCTCTTCAATACCCATCTCCTGCATCATCTCCGCTGCAATCTGCTCTGTTGATTGCGCCCAGATATCAATGGCCTTATTATACTTTTCTCCATCGGTTATTAGACCGCCTTTATACTGTGCATCGATCCTCTTCACTTCCTTTTCCGCCTTTTCGATTATATTGCTTTTTTGTGAAGGAATGGTCATATCCTTTATTGAGATGGATATCCCGGACAGGGTAGCGTATTTGTATCCCATATCCTTTAACCTGTCGGACAGAATAACCGTTGCCTTTATTCCCGCCCTCCTATAACACTCATTGATAAGAAAACGTAACTCCTTCTTGTTCATTACCTTGTTAACCGATGAGAATGGCAGTTGCTCGGGCAAAATCTCCGTCAACAGGACGCGTCCAGTGGTCGTTTCCTCGATTTTACCATCTATCCTAACCTTAATATATGCGTGCAGATCCAACTCACCCGCGTCAAAGGCCATCCTTACCTCATCGGGATCTGAGAATATCATTCCTTCACCTTTGCTGAAAACCTTGCCTCTGGTCATATAATAGATTCCCAATACGATATCCTGGCTCGGCACTATGATAGGTTCCCCATTTGCTGGTGAAAGTATATTATTTGTGGACATCATTAAGACCCTTGCTTCAATCTGGGCCTCAATGGATAAGGGTACATGTACGGCCATCTGATCGCCGTCAAAATCCGCGTTAAAGGCTGTACAAACAAGGGGATGGAGTTGAATTGCCTTACCTTCAATCAGAATAGGCTCGAAGGCCTGGATACCCAAACGATGCAATGTGGGAGCCCGGTTTAATAATATGCAGTATTCCCTGACCACATCATCCAAGGCATCCCAGACTTCGGAAGTCTCTCTCTCCACCATCTTTTTGGCTGACTTTATTGTTGTTGCGAGGCCCTTTTCATCCAATTTATTGTATACAAAGGGTTTAAACAATTCCAGAGCCATCTTCTTGGGCAAACCGCACTGATGCAATCGCAGGTCGGGCCCCACCACGATGACGGAACGTCCTGAATAGTCCACACGCTTCCCAAGTAGATTTTGCCTAAACCTCCCCTGCTTTCCCTTAAGCATATCGCTTAAGGATTTGAAGGGCCTTTTATTTGCGCCGGTCACTACTTTTCCTCGTCTTCCATTGTCAAAGAGGACATCAACAGATTCCTGAAGCATCCTCTTCTCATTTCTGACAATTATGTCCGGCGCGTTAAGTTCAAGGAGCCTCTTTAACCTGTTGTTTCGATTGATAACCCTTCTATAGAGGTCATTAAGATCTGAGGTCGCAAACCTTCCCCCGTCAAGAGGAACAAGGGGCCGAAGATCAGGCGGCAAGACTGGTATTATATCCATTATCGTCCATTCCGGCCTGTTCTTTGATTCCTTAAATGCGTCAATCACTTTAAGGCGTTTTGCCAACTTTTTACGTTTTGCTTCCGATCTTGTGGTCAACATCTCGGTTCTTAGACCGGCTGATAACTCTTCCAGGTTCAGCTCCTTGAGCATATGTTGGATTGCCTCAGCGCCCACTCCCACTTCAAATCGGTCTCCGTAATCCTCTCTTGCCCTGAACAATTGTTCATCAGTCAGAAGCGTGCCCTTTGTCAAGGGAGTGTCTTTAGGATCTATGACGATATAATTCTCAAAATAAAGAACTCTCTCTAGGTCCTTTAACGTGAGATCGAGCAGGTTTCCGATTTTGGAAGGTAAGCATTTTAAAAACCATATGTGGGCCACGGGTGCAGCCAGCACAATATGCCCCATTCTTTCACGGCGGACCTTTGACTGTATCACCTCTACACCGCATTTCTCGCATACAAGTCCTCGGTGTTTCATCCTTTTGTATTTTCCGCAGTTACATTCATAGTCTTTAATTGGACCGAATATCTTTGAGCAAAAAAGGCCGTCTCTTTCAGGCTTAAAGGTCCGGTAGTTGATGGTCTCGGGTTTCTTGACTTCACCATAGGACCTTTCCATAATCATTTCTGGTGACGATAATGAAATCCTAACGGCATTATAGCTAGACGGATCTTTCGGTTTCGTAAAAAAGTTGTATAATTCTTCCAATGTCTTCTCCTTATTTATTGATTAGAGAAATAATTACAAGAATCGTAAATCAGTTCTTTTTAATCTATGGGCTATTTATCATGATTAGCATTCCCTCTTTCGGGAACAGCGATATAACTACAACTGCATGCTTTAAGTCTCAGTTTCCTCCAGGAGCTGGAATTCGAGACCAAGGCTCAGCAACTCCTTTATGAGGACCTTAAAGGACTCCGGTAGCCCGGCCTCGAGTATATTATTGCCTTTCACGATTCTTTCATACATCCTGGTCCTGCCAGCCACGTCATCGGATTTGACCGTCAGAAATTCCTGTAGCGAATAGGCCGCTCCATAGGCCTCCATGGCCCATACTTCCATTTCTCCCAATCTCTGGCCTCCAAATTGGGCCTTTCCGCCCAGAGGCTGTTGCGTAACAAGGGAGTAAGGACCGATGGAACGTGCGTGGATCTTATCATCAACAAGGTGATGTAATTTCATTATATACATTACACCCACGGTTATCTGCTGATCAAAGGGTTCACCTGTTCTCCCGTCATAAAGTGTTGCCTGGCCTGTTATCGGTAATCCGGCTTTTTCAAGGCATTTCTGAATCTCTTCTTCAGTGGCGCCGTCAAAAACCGGGGATGCCATATGAATGCCGTCTTTTAACAGCCTTGCCCTGGCAATAAGGTCCTCATCACTGATATCCTTGAAATATTTGTTAAATTCTTTGATTGAGAATGAATTTTTAAGCTGTTTCTTTAATAGATCAGTGTCCTTTACGCTCTCGACTAACTCTCCCACATGCCTGCCCAATTCAAGAGAAGCCCATCCCATGTGCGCCTCGAGCACCTGACCGACATTCATCCTTGATGGCACCCCCAATGGATTTAAAATAATATCGACAGGGGTTCCGTCTGCAAAATAGGGCATGTCCTCCACCGGCAGCACCCTTGATAGAACGCCCTTGTTTCCATGACGGCCGGCCATTTTATCGCCTACGGACAGTTTGCGTTTTACCGCCACGTAAACCTTGACCATTTTTATAACGCCGGGCGCCAGTTCATCGCCCAGACTCAGCTTCTCAATCCTATCGTCAAAAACCATATTAACCTGATCAATCCGCTTGTTATATTTTTCCACAATGGCTTCCATTTTTTCGATAAGATCCATTGATGCTGCAATATTTGCCCCGGCCCAGGCCTCTACGGGAATCCGGTCGATATCTTCGGCGCTTATCGTCTTCCGTGTACTCAAGAGGACTTTTGTTGAATTTTTCTTGCGGAGATTTGTCTTCACCTTTTTATCGACAAGAATTTCCTTTAATCTTCGCCTAACACTTCTTTCAATTATCTCGATCTCATCTGTCTTATCTTTTTCCAGCCTTTCCCTCTCCTTCTCTTCGATAGACAGGCTTCGTTGATCTTTTTCAACCCCTCTTCTGGAAAAAACTTTTACATCTATTACTGTACCTTCCACCCCCGGAGGAACCCTCAAGGATGTATCCTTGACATCACCCGCTTTATCTCCGAATATCGCCCTCAGCAGCTTTTCTTCAGGGGACAGTTGTGTCTCACCCTTGGGAGTGATTTTCCCCACCAGGATATCACCCACTTCTACTTCAGCTCCTATCTTGACTACTCCGCTATCATCGAGGTTTCGTAAGGCCTCTTCACCAACGTTAGGTATATCCTTTGTTATCTCCTCCTTTCCAAGTTTGGTGTCCCTGGAAACAACCTCAAATTCCTCTATATGTATAGAGGTGTAAATATCATCCTTGACAATTCTCTCGCTGATTATAATGGAATCCTCGAAATTATATCCTCCCCAGGACATGAATGCTACCATCACATTCTGTCCAAGAGCCAATTCCCCAAGTTCCGTAGCAGGCCCGTCGGCAATAATCTGACCCCTATGGACTATGTCGCCCTTCCTCACAATAGGTCTCTGATTATAACATGTATTTTGATTAGATTTTTGATATTTTACAAGTTTATGGATCTCAACCTCTTCTTCTCTATCATCCCCTCCTATAGATCTTATGACGATGCGGGATGCATCCACATCCTCAATAACGCCATCACTTGTAGCTATCACCGAGACACCCGAGTCCCTGGCGACCACACCTTCAATGCCCGTTCCGATAAGGGGAGCTTTTGCCTTTAGAAGGGGAACTGCCTGACGCTGCATATTTGAGCCCATTAAGGCCCTGTTGGCATCATCATGCTCCAAAAACGGAATCAAGGACGCGGATACGCTGACAAGCTGATCAGGCGATACATCCATGTACTTTATCTCTTTTACAGGAGCCCTGCTGGCTTCACCTTCTATTCGCACGGCCGCTTCACTCCCTATAAAAAGACCTTTGCTGTCAATGGGCGCATTCGCCTGGGCAATGGGATAATTTCTTTCATCTAAGGCAGACAGGTAAGAGATATTCTTGGTGACTCTCCCATTTTCCACATGACGGTATGGCGTTTCTATAAAACCGTATTGGTTTACCCTTGCAAAAGTACTTAAGGAGACAATCAAACCGATATTCGGGCCTTCAGGTGTTTCAATGGGGCAAATCCGACCGTAATGGGTGGGATGTACATCACGGACTTCAAAACCCGCTCTCTCTCTCGTCAATCCCCCTGGCCCAAGGGCGCTTAACCTTCGTTTATGGGTCACTTCTGACATGGGGTTTGTTTGATCCATGAATTGCGAAAGCTGGCTGGTTCCGAAGAATTCCTTAACAACAGCGGAAACCGGTTTTGAATTGATCAGATCATGGGGCATAAGTGTTTCAACTTCTTGGAGGCTCATCCTTTCCTTTATCGCCCTCTCCATTCGCACCAGACCGATCCTGTACTGGTTTTCAAGGAGCTCACCGACCGCCCTGACCCTTCTATTTCCGAGATTATCAATATCATCCACAGAGGCCTCGGAATTTTTAAGACGTATCAATTCTTTGACTGTCTCGATAATATCCTCCTCTCTCAAGGTTCTCTGATCCATAGGTATATTCTCCAGATTGAGCCTGTAATTTAACTTCAGTCTTCCCACCGGAGAAAGGTCAAAGGAGGATAGATTAAAGAAGAGTCCATTAAAGAAATTATTAGCGACTTCCTGAGTAGGCGGACTACTTGGTCTCATCTTTCGATAGATCTCGAGCCTGGCCTCATCACTGTTATCTATCTTGTCAAGAAGCATTGTGTCCCTGATGGTATTACTTACTCCAGGTGCATCCAGGACAAGGCAAACTATTTCGGAAATCCCCTTCTTGATGATCAGATCCAGGGTCTCAAGGGTCAGTGGCTGATTACCTGAGGCCAAGACTTCACCTGTAGATTCATCCACAAGATCGTCAGCAAGAATTCTACCTTCAACATCCTCTAATGCAATGGGAATCTCTTTTATCCCTGTGGCTTCGAGATTCCTGTGGAGCCTTTTGGTATACTTTTCGCCTTGTTTGGCCAGCACCTTTTTCGTCTTTGGTGCGATTATATCCTTGGTGATCCTTTGCCTGAAAAGATTCTCAAGATTGATTGCCCGGAAGCACTCCTTTTTGCTTATCCTGATCTTCTCCGTGTCATAAAAAATGGCCAAAAGTTCTTTTGAGGAATAACCAAGGGCTTTGAGAAAGGTAGTGGCCGGGAATTTCCTTCTCCTATCGATGCGTACATACAGAAGGTCCTTTGGATCAAACTCGAAATCAAGCCAGGAACCTCTGAGTGGAATTATTCGGGCTGAATATAATAATTTCCCACTGGAATGGGTCTTGCCCTTGTCATGATCAAAAAATACACCGGGGGATCTATGCAACTGACTTACTATTACTCTCTCCGTCCCATTGATTATAAAAGTCCCCCTTTTGGTCATCATCGGAATCGTTCCGAAATATATCTCCTGCTCCTTAATATCCCTTATGCTCTTTGTACCATCTGCCACGTCTAAATCAAATACGAGCAGACGGGCGGTCAATCGAAGCGGAGCTTCATAGGTCATCCCCTTGTTCAGGCACTCATCCTCATCATATTTTGCCTTTTCAAAGGTATATTTTACAAACTCAAGTGATGAGGTACCGCTGAAATCACTGATTGGGAAAACGCTCTTGAATGGACTCTGGAGACCGATATCCTGTCGTTCCTCAGGCAACTCGTCCTTCTGTAGAAAGCGTTCATAGGACTGTTTCTGCACCTCGATCAAATTTGGTATATCAATGGTTTTTCCTATCTTGCCGAAATTCCTTCTCACACGATGTATGGCACCATCCATTGCTTCCATTAGATCTCCTTATATCTTAAATATCATTGACACCTTACAACAAAATCAAAAAGATCTAAGATATGGATTAATGATTTCCGAAATTGCTTGATAAAATCTCAAACACTCCTAAACAATGACTCTATTCTATTTGACCTCGACCTTGGCTCCGGCCTCTTCCAACTGGGTCTTGATCCCCTCCGCCTCATCTTTGGGAACGGCTTCCTTGACTGTCCCCGGCACCCCATCTACAAGGGCCTTGGCCTCTTTCAGACCAAGTCCGGTTACGGCGCGAACAACCTTAATAACCTGTATCTTTTTATCGCCCACTTCGGTCAAAATGACATCAAACTCGGTCTTTTCTGCTGCCGCCTCTGCCTGCTCCGCCGGAGCCGCGGCAGCGACCGCGACAGGGGCAGCGGCCGTTACGCCGAATTTCTCTTCCAGCTCTTTTACAAAATCAGAGAGCTCCAAAACTGTCATACCTGAAATAAATTCTATAACATCTTCCTTGCTGATATTTGCTGCCATATCTATATTTCAACCTCCTTCAAGTTGTATATTTCTAATTTTTACTATCAAGCGCTTGACCTTCATGAACCTTGCCGTCCTCGATCGCCTTCAGGACATACAAAAGTTTCAATATGACACCGTTCAAGACCCTGACCAATGATGTTGGAATTGCCTGCATTGCGGACAGAACTTGTGAGATGAGCTGATCCCGCCCCGGAAGTTGAGCCAGCCTCTTTATTGCGGCAATATCCAAAGGCTTACCGGATATCTGTCCAGCCTTCAACTCTAACTTGGCAATATCCTTGCTAAGATCCATTAGCGTCTTGGCAGGTGCGACAATATCATCATAGGTAATGGCAAGGGCGCAAGGACCGACAAACTGGTCCCTGATAGATTCAGAGCCAGTATCCTGGCTAGCCAATTTTAAGAGCCTGTTTTTTACCACCTGAAATTCCGCGCCAATCTTCTTGAGTTCGCCCCTGATCCTGTTCATGGACTCTACGTCAATGCCCTGATAATCCACCAAAAAAGTCGCCTGGGCCCTTTTTAACCGGCTGTTCATTTCAGCTACAAAGAGTTCCTTTTCATTTTTTTCCAAATATCAATCACCTCCTCCTTCTTGACAGACTTTATACATTTGTCAAAGCCAGAGGCGTTATTTTAAGTCAACTATTTCCAGTCTCGGTAGGCTCGAAGGAAATATTTAAGCTCTTCCACGATCCTGGCTTACAGATCAGGATCGTTCAGCACCCACTGTCTCTGACTATTAATTATTTAGGAAATAAGATCAGCCTTTATTAAATATGGTTTTCCTCTCATGTAAAAACATGATATTTTACTGGGGCATCCATTATCCGGGTCACATGTTATAAGGTGGATGTGGCCGATTTTAAAGATAAAACCCCTTCTATGTCCCGAACAGATCTTTCGTATATACAGGGTCAATCTTGATTCCTGGACCCATGGTTGTGGAAATGGCAATGCTTCTAAGATAGGTACCTTTACTCGCTGGAGGTTTTAGCCTGAGAATAGTGTCCATGAAAGCGCTGATGTTTTGGAGGAGCTTATCCAATCCGAATGAAACCTTTCCCATTGGTGCATGTACTATACCTGCCTTTTCAACTTTAAAATCTATCTTTCCCGCCTTTATCTCCTGAACTGCTTTAGCGATATCAAAGGTGACCGTCCCTAACTTGGCATTAGGCATCATGCCCCTGGGACCCAAAATACGTCCCAGTTTACTCACGGAACTCATCATATCCGGAGTCGCGATAGTCTTATCAAATTCGAGCCATCCATTCTGAATCTTTTCTATATAATCATCAGAGCCCGCATAGTCGGCACCGGCTTCCAGACCCTCTTTCTCTTTCTCTCCTTTGGCAAATACCAACACACGCACCTCTTTCCCCACACCATTGGGCAACGCCACGGTACCGCGTACCATCTGATCGGCATGCCTGGGATCGACGCCCAATCGAACGGCAATATCAACCGTCTCATCAAACTTCACATAGGTGCTTTCAAGCGCCAGTTGAACGGCCTCATTGAAACTGTATTTTTTTGATCTGTCTATCTTTTGAATCCTGTCTCTGTATTTTTTGCCTTTTGAAACCATTTCATCTACTCTCTTTAATATATTATTGAGTGATTGTAATTCCCATACTTCTGGCCGTTCCTTCAATAATCTTTACCGCACCCTCGAGATCATAGGCATTCAGGTCTTCGAATTTGGTTTTTGCGATTTCCTCTACCTGTTGTCTGGAAACTTCCCCGACCTTTTCCCTGTTTGGTTCACCTGAACCCTTCGCTATCTTGGCTGCCTGCTTCAGGAGCACTGAAGCAGGGGGAGTCTTGGTAATAAAGGAAAAACTCCTGTCCGCATAGATAGTTATTACGACCGGTATCACCGTTCCCATCTGATCCTGAGTCCGAGCGTTGAAGGCCTTGCAGAATTCAGCGATATTTACTCCATGCTGTCCCAGAGCAGGACCTATGGGAGGCGAGGGATTGGCCTGACCCCCTTTAACCTGCAATTTTATGCTTCCGATTATCTTTTTTGCCATTCTTTTCCTCTTCTATATCTTGTTAACCTGTATGAAATCCAATTCAACTGGAGTTGCACGCCCGAAAATTGTAATCAGGACCCTTAATTTCTCTTTATCAGGCTTTACTTCTTCCACTATACCCTGAAAGTTATTGAAAGGACCGTCAATTACCCGAACTTCATCACCTTCTTCAAAGGTGTATCTCGGTTTTGGCTTGCTAATGCCCTCCTCCATCTGTCGAATAATTCTCTCGGCCTCTTCATTAGGGACCGGGGACGGATTGCTTCCACCCCCTAAAAATCCTGTGACTTTGGCTGTGTTTCTAACGGTATGCCAGGTCTCTTTGTTCAAGACCATCTGGACCATAATATACCCAGGATAAAACTTTCTGGAAGAGGTCTTTTTCTGGCCTTTTTTCAATTCTATCACCTGCTCGGTCGGGACAAGGATATCTCCAAAAAGTTCCTCTTGATTTAGCGTCTTTATTCTTTCTTCCAGGTTGGCCTTGACCTTATGTTCAAACCCGGAATAGGTGTGCACCACATACCATTTTAATTGCTCTTTTTGGTCTTCTGTCATAGTCTTCGAGGGCTTAGGCTAACCTATTATCTTTCTTATTATTTTAATGAGACCGAAGTCTATCAATCCGAGGAAAATGGATACTATCAACACTAATACAATCACTATCGCGGTTGAGGCCAGGAGCTCCTTGCGGGTCGGCCACTTGACCTTTTTAAGCTCCATTTTGGCGTCCCTTAGAAACTGAGTAGCTATGCCAATATATCCTAATAATTGACCGTTTGGCTCCTTTGTTTTTTCGGCCCCCCTTTTAGGAATTGCTATTTGACTCTTCTGTTTATTATCCTTTTCTTTTATATCAGAATCAGGTTTTAAAATGACCTTGGGTTCCGGCTTGGAACGATTCGTTTTGCGAGACCCCTTTTTTTTCTTCCTTTTTTGAGTTGCTTTCATTTCTCCCCGTCATATTCATAAAAATACTGATTTCTCTTCATAAATTGGCAGGCCAGGAGGGATTCGAACCCCCAACACCCGGATTTGGAGTCCGGTGCTCTAGCCGTTAGAGCTACTGGCCTGCATTCTTTTAGAACCTACTTCGTTTCCTTGTGAACAGTATGGGTCTTGCAAAAAGAACAATATTTCTTAAACGCCAATTTGTCCGGAGTTTTCCGTTTATTTTTTGTTGTTGTGTAATTTCTGTTTTTGCAACTCTCACACGCGAGGGTTATTATATCTCTCATTTTCTGAAGTCTCCCATTGTTTATATACCCGGCTTATATCCATCCCTTGCGAAACCTTATCCAGGTCCCGTCTGTTAACGCACCTTGCTCCCCTTTATTCTATGATTTCACTTATAACGCCCGCACCCACCGTGCGTCCGCCTTCCCGTA
>CAZGIZ010000129.1:0-12972 GCA_964526655.1 uncultured Desulfobacteraceae bacterium
AAATCTCCTCTATCTTTTTCAAGACCCTGTTCACCCTGGTCATCTGCGGTCCGGTCAGTTCATCCAGCCGCTTCAGGAGGACCCTCTTGAATTCCTCCCTGTTTTTCCTGTTCACGGCCACGAGACAACGCTCCGAATGCTGGGGGATCTCCTTGGGCCTGCACGTTTCAAGGTGGCGAACCAAAAGGGGCAGGATCCTCTTTTCGTATGAGGGACGGGCGCAAGATACATTGGCAAGCACCGAGACTGCGTTGTCGACCGTGATCACGGAGCCCTTTTCCATCGCTTTAACCACGACATCCAGGCCTTTATAGATAATATCGGGCGCCAGGCCCGCTATGGTTGAGAGGCCGATCATTGCCCCCCAGACAAGGCGGTTGTTCCTGCTTTTTAAAAGTTTCAGGAAGTCGGAGGCATAGGGGGAGATGAGCTCCGGCCTGATGTAGCCCGTCTCATAGAGGACCTTGAGGCAGTCACTCTGGACGGCCTTGTCCCTATTAAATAGATTGCGGGCCAGCTCGTTGAGGTCATCCCTGTTGCCTGTCTTAGCCAGCTCCTGTGCCAGTTCCTGGTTGGGAACATCATCCCTTATACCGAGTGAGGATGACAATCGATCGATGATAGGCATGAAAGAGATCCCCGTTTTTGAAAGTTATTTACCGCCCTCAGCCGCTTCAATGAGCTGTTCAACGGACACGATAGGCCCGTACTTGGCCTTAAGGGCCTCCAGGCCCTTTCTCTGGGCCCCGTATATTTCAAAGACCCTGGGAGGGATGTTTTTCTCTTTCCTGTAGGCCTCTTCCTGCAGGTCAATCCTTGAGACGATGTTGTCCACATAAAAGGCAAACTGCTTGTCGTAGATCTCTCTGGGGTACTCCTTTCCAATGCCGTCGAAAAGCTTTTTCAGGTCTCCATACCTTGGGATAAGGCCGATGGGGGTCTCGATGGCATTCACATCCCCGTTTGCCAGTTGTTCGAGCCATCCGAGCCAGACCTTAACGTCCCTTTTTTCGCCGAGGAGCCTGTCCCCCGCGCCCCCCCGGGCACCATGGGTCAGGAAGTAGTTGAGGCCCGCCATGATGGGTTTCTCCTTCAGCTTGTCCGAGTTGAAGAAAAGGAACTGGGCGTCCATGTAATCGGCCAGGGGCCCTGGGATAAAGGGCTCATTGGCCCATGGCTGCCGCCTCACACCCTTGGCGCCCACCTCCGTGGCGGTCGCCGCGGAGAGCACGGAGGCGCCGATGATCACGCCCTGGTCAGGATTCTTGGCGACCCAGACCGGGGGCATGGTATCCGCGTCGCGGCCGCTGTATGTTATCACCTTGATCTTGACCCCTTGGGGGTCTTCCGCAGCCTTTTCATTATAGTTTCCAATGGCGCTGTTTGAAAGTGTGCATCTCGAATTGGGGTGTGAGAGGGGAACTGGTTTGCCCTTTTCATCGGTCTTGCCCTCCCACCATTCACCCTGAAAGTTGAAGCCCTTTTTGGGGGATTCTTCGCCGTTTCCCACCCAGTGGGGCACACCCTTTTCATCTATAAGCACATTGGTCCAGATTACTTCCGTGCCCTCCTCCCTCAGGCACTTCATCAGAAAGGGATCGCCCTCGCGGTTTACGTCCTGTACGATCCCGAATATGCCGCATTCAGGGTTGATGGCCCGCAGGGTGCCGTCTTCAGCGATCCATAGCTGTGCCAGGTCATCGCCGATAAAATCGGTCCCCACCATGGCCGTGGTAGTCTTCCCGCATCCGGATGGAGCGGCGCCGGCAAAATAGGTCTTTCTCCTTCCTGATCCTGTTAATCCTGTAATAAACATGTGCTCAGAGAGTTCCTTCTCCCTGCCGTAGTATGTGGCAAGATCGACCGCGAACCGGTGATTCCCCTTTTTCAGCAGGAGGGTGTTGCCCGCGTAGGTACAGAACATGGAAAAGGTCGTAAGCCAGCTCCTGTCCATGAACACCCTCGCGTTGGGGAGGTCCTCCGGCCTGTTGGGACCCTCGCTGTGGACATTGGTCAGGATATAGCCCTTCCTTTTCGCCTCCTCATCAAAACTGTCATAGACGTTTCTGTAGAGTATATTGCCTGAGTGCATAACGTATGTGGAAGTGGTGATCTCAAGGGCGGGGATGGCGGCAGGAGCGCCAACAGGTCCCCTGCTGAAGAACCCGACCAGGAGGGCCATCCCCCTTCCTATTCCGCTCATGTATTTTTTGACGTACTCGTGGGCCTCACTCCTCAGGATCCTTTTGGCAAGGACGCTGGTTTCCTCGTCTTCGTTCACTATGTAGAAGGTCCTATCAATGATTCGGGCCTGCTCCTGGGCGAGGTCATAGTGTATGGTATGTCCTTTCATTGTCAGGGGCCGCTCCTCGCCCTTTTCAATAGCCATTTCCCTGACTCTCTGTATATCGGATTCAGATCCCGTATTTACAAAGACAGAGTCCGGGTCGGTCATTGAAATGGAGTTCGCGATCTTCAGGAGTGCCTCCTCGTTTTTGATACGGGCCAGCTTTTTAGAGTTTTCCCGGTCGCACTTTTTCTCAAAGACTTTTTTTGCTTCGGACAGGGTCTTGATCCCCCCGATTTCCGAAAGAATATCAATTCCTTTTTTCAGATCTAACATCCTTCTCCCCTTCTTTCTCAAATATTTATGGTTTTGAATTTCTTATAACATCTCTTCCTCTCAGCAAGTCCCCCTCCGTCACGGCACAGGGTGATTGCGAAGGGCTGGCTGGGAGAAAGTGGTCCAAATCAACGGGCTGGAGCATAGGAAAATTCCTATTAGTAGTCAAGGAATTGGTTGACCCCTGTCCTAAAAATGCTATCCTAAAATTATTCAAAAAATTTCAATATTCAAGAGGGAGATATAATATTTTGGAAAATGGAATAATATCCTTTGATAAAGGTGGTCTTATAGTCCCTGATAAGCCGGTTATTCCCTTTATAGAAGGCGACGGCATAGGTCCTGACATCTGGAGGGCGGCTAAAAAGGTGATTGACAGGGCCCTGGAGATATGCTGGCAGGGAAAACGGCGGATTATCTGGAAGGAGATCCTTGCGGGAGAGAAGGCCTTTGAGCGGACCGGAGAATGGCTCCCCCAGGATACAATCGACTCATTCCGTAAATACAGGATCGGCATCAAAGGACCCCTTACAACCCCCGTGGGCGGGGGATTCAGGAGCCTGAACGTGACTCTGAGGCAGATGCTTGACCTTTACGCCTGCGTGCGTCCGGTCAGGCATTTTCAGGCCGTGCCAAGCCCGGTAAAGGAGCCTCACAGGGTGGACATGGTAGTCTTCCGTGAAAATACGGAGGATGTCTATGCGGGTCTTGAACTGGAATCCGGCAAGGAGGAGACCCGCCTCCTGATCGAACACCTCAGAAATACCTTTGGCTGGAAAATTCGTCCGGACTCGGGCCTGGGTGTCAAACCAATAAGCAGGTCGGGAAGCAGGAGGCTCATCAGAGCGGCCATTGACTTCGCTATTTCGCGCAACAGAAAGAGCGTTACGCTGGTCCACAAGGGAAACATCCAGAAATACACCGAAGGGGCCTTCAGAAAGTGGGGATACGAATTAGCAAAGGAGGCCTATCCTGAAAGGACCGTTGCCTGGGATGATGTTCAAGGAGAAGGGCCGGAGGGAAAGGTCCTGATCAAGGACACAATTGCCGATATCTTTTTTCAGCAGGCCCTTACCAGGCCAGGGGATTTTGATGTTATCGCCACCATGAACCTGAACGGGGATTATATCTCCGACGCCCTCGCGGCCCAGGTGGGCGGGATCGGGATGGCTCCAGGGGCGAATATAAACTTCGAAAATGGCTATGCCCTCTTTGAGGCCACCCACGGCACGGCGCCCAAATACGCCGGCCTTGACAAGGTGAATCCCTCCTCTCTTATACTCAGCGGGGCCCTGATGCTCGACCATATAGGCTGGTCCGAAGCGGCTAAAAAAATAGAGAAGGGTCTTGAAAAGAGTTTTGCCTCAAGGAAAGTCACCTATGACCTGGCAAGGTTGATGGAGGGCGCGCAAGAGGTCTCCTGCTCCGGATTCGGGGATCTTGTCTGCCGGAATATGGAGGGCTGATTCAAGGTCCGAGCCCGAAATTTGGGTTGAAGGGCCTTTGCCCGGGGTGTATAATAGGAATGTTTCGGGATTAGTCTCGTTTATGGGGGAGAAACAGCAGGGGAGGGAACATGTCTGAGGGATTAAACGTCATAATAGTTGATGATGATCCAAAGGTATGCGAGGTCATTTTTGAGGTTGTCAAACGCTTCTATACCTGGGGGGAAGTGATCGCCTTTACGGACCTCGAGAAGGCCGTCGCCTATTGCGGGGACCAGGAATCGGGTGTGGCCATCTTTATCCTGGATGTCTTTCTGGGCGATTCAACAGGTTTCACCTTCCTCGACAAGATATCCGAGAAATTCCCCATGGCCCATGAAGATACAATCATGATCTCGGGAAATGCCAGCGATGACGTGGTCAATATGTGCGTGGCCTCGAACATAACCCATCTGCTGGAAAAACCGATCAAGGCATACGCCCTGCAGCTTGCGGTGAGGGCCATTGTGGCTAAATACATCAGGTTCGCGAAGAAGCTCCTATCGGATCCGGATTTTGCCGAGACGGTCGTGAAATTTTAAATTCAAGGTAAAATCTCAGGTAGATAGGCTGTAGGCATTTAGGCTGTATGTAGTTTCGATCAATGCGTAAGAGCTAACAGTCTTTAGCCTATAGCCTAAACAACCTGAATAGTTACGATTCAAGTTCTACTCTTCGATTATTGCGGGAACGCCTTCGCTAAATTATTGTCTATCACATAGATGCAGACCTCTTTCGCGCCCTGTTCCGTGTACCCGTATTTCCGGGTAAGATTCTTCATCAAAAAGGTCACCTCTTCCCTTATCCTTTTGTCATAGGCCCTGAAGGATTCCGTGGCGTAGTCCTTTATCGCGTTCCTGAAATTGACATTATTGATAAAGGGGTCCATGACCTTCTCCTTCAGGTTATGGACATACCGTTCATGCAGGGAATTGTAGACCTCGGAATCTGATAATCTCTTGCCTTCCAGAAGCATTTCCTGTGTCAGTGTTTTAGAGGTGTACTGGTTCTGTATGTCCTCTCTGAATCTCATTCGCTGGGGCTCCTGGGCGTTGGGTCCAAGGAATCTTAGCTCGATTTCCCTGAAAAAGTCATTGCTGATTTCCAGCTCCTCTCCCGTGTACACGCATCTTTCCACGACCCCGGCTTCAAAGTTGACGGCATAGAGGTAGTTCTGGATATCTCTGGAGATCCGGTCCTCATTATAGTAATAGAGGGCCTCTTTCACTTCCTGCAGGACGGTATAGTTATAGAGGTGCACCAGGGAATCCAGGAATCCTTCCGGGACCGACTGTGCCAGGTCGCTCCGGTGTTTCTTGAAAAAATTGTATACCATGGCCATGGTAATGGGTTTGCCGTTTTTGGCGTAGGTTGAATAAAACTCATTGAAGATCTTGAGGGAGTCTCTTCCGGAAAAGCCTGAATCCCCCTCATGTTCCGATTCCGCGATGATTCTCCTGCGTCTCTTGGCCGTGAATTTCTTTCTGTCCTCCTCGCTGAGCCAGGCAGGAATGCGGCCCGAGTATATATCCATTTTGAGGAGCTGGAGGTTCATATCACAATATAACCGGTATTTTTCAGGCTCATTGATCCACTCTGTCAGTCCCTCCGATCTCGTCTTGAGCCTGGTGGATATAATGACCTTGGCGAAGTTCTGGAGGATTTTGGGGAGAAAATTCCTCTCAATCTGATTTCCAAAGGCGTCCAGATATATTTTCACCTCCGTGTTGTAGTCGAGGACATAGGGGATTTTTATGTATGTTATCCTGTCGGAAAATGACAGGGCGTCGGTCACGTTTTCATGGTCTTCGGGATTCATCAGGGCGAGAAAGAGGGAATTGACGTTCTCTTCAATATCTTCCACCTTGTGAACCCCCTCGCTGATGATGCCGTGAAGATTCTCGAACCGTTCCTTGTTATGGGCCTTGATATCCATGAGGGAATATATGCCGTTGTTTGTCTTTGCATAGCGCGAATATATATATCTCACACGGTTGCTGTCCCTGAGGAGGCCGTTCAACTGGTTCTGCAACAGCTGGTTGGTTATTACCGTGGTCTTGGAGCTCCTGTCTCCCGGATTGAACACGCTGATTCCCTCCCCTAAGCGCCTGTTGAACTGGTATCGCCGCGCGAAGACCATGCCAAAGACCTTTCTGGGGGATTCAAGCCTGTCCAGGAGGGTCTGATACAGGGACATGCATATGGTGCAGGGATTATCCCTGAAGACCCATTCATACTGCTTCTCGGAAAAGAGTCTCTGCTTGAACTCCTCGTCTTTTATCAGGTCTTCCAGCAGTTCCTTCCTGTAGGGCCTTGGAATAAGCAACAGGGGGTGATCGTGGCTCGGGCAGGGGACTTCCAGGTATTCTTTGCCTGACATTCCCAGGATCCTGTCCCTCTGCTGGCCGCTGGAGGCCGAAGGGGAGCTGTCAACAAGGCTCCTTAACTGGGTCAATATAGCGTGGGCCTCGTGTTCCGAGCTGAGGCCTAATTCTTCCTTGTTGAGTCGCCATATGGCTTCATAGCATGCGCCCTCTTCTGTCTTTGTAAACTGCTCGAATTTCATCAGGAGGTTGTTGAGAAAGGTGCTTTTCCCGCACCCGTGTGGGCCTTCAAAGATGTAGATCCTGTTCTGCTGTATTCCCCTCCTGAAGGAGGACACGTGGTTTATCAGCCTGTTTGCGAAGAGCCTGTCCGCGAAAAAGGGATGGTCGGCTCCCTCGACGAACAACCGGCTGCAGTTGTAGTAGACGTAATTTATGGACTCTGGATCATCGGGATACTCGTCAAAGCCGTCCCCCACGTAGCTGTAGATCATGTCGTAGAAGATCCTGAAGATATCCCGTAACACCATATCCGGTTTCTTGCCGGCAAGGGCCATAAACTCCGTAAAGCTTATGGGCGGGTGCTGTCCCTTTTCTCGAATATTCTGGTAAAGGCTGGTAAGTATATTATTTGTCTGTTCCATTTTTCCGGGTTTACATGACGCTCTTTGATAGATTTCTCTTTTCCATTGTGTAGACAACCCTCTGGTGCTTGGATTCCTTTTGCTTGATCCATTCATTCCTGACGTTAAACATGTTAAAATAGAAGGTCGCCTGCCCTGGTCCGGATTGCTCATCCACTATCTCGGTAGTCTCCAGTTTGACGGGTCCTCCCCACAGGTATTCAATCCCCATCATGGTATTGGATATGTATTCTTTTACAAGGGGTTTGCCCTCAAAACAGTGGTTCAGGTAAAGGCAGTCCCCTTTTGTGCCGGTCTCATCAATCTCTATGTGAGGGGGGTGGTAGAGGAAGTCCAGGAGCATCTGCCTGTATTCTTCGGCCTTCCTGCTTTTCACATAATATTCCCATGTACCCTTTTGCTGATTCAACCGCCTCCCCGTGACAAAAAGCCTGTGCTTGTCCACGAAATCCTGATCGATGAACCTGTTTATGAACATGAAGTCACTGAAATCCTCCCTTACCTGAAAGACGAAGTCCTTGCCTTCGCCGGTCTTCATGTCAAACTTTTTCCGGAGGTCCTGATTTTCCAGCTTCTGGAATTCGTGGGAGAGCCTGCCCTTGTCTGCCATCTCTTCGACATGGTCAAATAGCCTCATTCCGAGGGCGTAGGGATTGAGGCCGACACGGGGAAGGGCAGTGACCTTGGCGTTGACCCTGGCAAAACCCACCTCATTGCCCTCGATCCGGTCGTCCTTCAGGAACAGCTTCTCGTGCCAGTAGCTTGCCCATCCCTCATTGAGGATCTTGGTCCTTATCTGGGGCTGAAAAAAGAGCGAGCTGTTTCTGATGATCTGGAGCACTGACTTCATCCACCCATTCCCTTCCTTCTTGAAGACGGGGGAACTCTCCTGGAGGTATTGAATCAAGTCCTTGGGTCTTTCCTTTTTATTCTCCCTGTGCTTGTCAAAGAGTGCTTCAAATTCCGGGTATTTCTTCAGGATGTCCGAAAAAAAGACCGATTCCGCCATTTCCCCGAACTCTTTCAAGGTCTTATTGTAGCGGTCTATCTCTTTCTGGTAGTCGTGCATCTTGACCCGGGCGACTGTCTGGAGGAAGGTGTCAAAGTAATAGTCGAGCCTGCCTGAAGTCTCCATATTTGAGGGGTAATTGGAATTGGACAGCTCGCGATAATAACCCACGAGATTGTCTATCCCCCTCGCGAATTCAATGACATAATCCACCACCCGGCCCTTTTCAGACCTGAGCCTGGCTATCAACCTCTTATCCGACAATGCCTGTCCCTCGAAATCGTCGTCCCAGGTCTCCTTGAACAGCATGTTATTCTGAAAGAAATCGATGTGGGCAAGGACATGATAGAAGATCATCACGTTGAGCCAGTCAGGGTTATTGTCATTGTAGAAAGAGATCGGGGGATGGGTGTTGATCACGGTCTCATAGGGGTTGTTGGGATATAGTTCATACCTCCCCTTTTCCTTGAGCACTTCAATGTCATGGACCCAGTAGTCGTATAGGGTAGGGATCATATTTTTCGGGCCGAGTTCGAGGAGGTCCCTGTTGGTCACGATATATTCCAGGGTCTCGTCCTGGAATCTCAATCCCTCTGCCCGGGCCCTCTCCTTGCACCCCTCCATTATCTTTTTTGTGTGCTGGTCCACCAGTTCCATCTTAAATTACCTTGATCTGTATTATTCCTTTCCCGCGTTCGAGGTCCATGGCCCTCTGCCCTTTCCTCAGGATATCATGTATTTGATGCCAGCGATCAGCCGTTCCTCGGTGTCATTTTCACCGAGCGTGTTCATCCTTATGAGCTTTGGGAATTCTTCCAGCAACCTGGAGTTGTTTAGATACTTTTCGACCGTGGTTCCATAACTCCCGGTCTGGGATACCGTCCGGGCTATGGTGATGCCGGTCCTGCTGCAGTAGGTCAGCATCTTCTTTATTTCAGGGATTGTGTTGGTACCGTCCGAATCCCAGTCATCGCCGTCCGTGCCGTGGAAGACATATATGTTATAATCCCTGGCCAGGTTTTCGGCCTCCACGATCTCGTTTACAAGCCTGAATGCTGACGCCACCCTTGTCCCGCCTGCGACCGATGAGTTGTAGTATGTGTAAAAGTCCCTCACCTCTTTGGCCTCCTCGTCATGGAGGATGAAACGGGTCTCGACCTGCCTTTCATACTGGTACAGGAGCCAGCTGTATATGAGGACATGCTGGCTGACTATCAATTCAGTGGGTCTCCCCGTCATGGAGCCCGAATAATCCCGCAGCAGGAAAACCATGGCCTGGGCCTCATAGTCCTTTTCCCTGGAGAGGACCCGGTAAACCCTGTCCGCGGGCGAGACCAGGAGTTTTGCAGGATCAATGGCTCCTGGATCCTGCAGGTTCAGGAGATTGATATTCGTCTCGATGATCTTCCGGAGGGTCGCTTTTTTGTCTAATATCTGGCCCGCGCCCTGGTGCCTGTCCGTGAGGTCGTATGTGTATTTCGTGAGCGATCGCTTCTTGCCCTTGTCCTTGAGATTCGGCAACTGGAACTTATCCGTCAGTATCCTGCCCAGGTCGTAGGCGCTGGACTCGATCTCATGCTCCCCGCCCGTTCCCTGGCCCGCGCCTCCTGCGCCGGAACCGTCCGTGCCGTGAACCTGCTCTTCACCTATGACTTCACCCTCTTCACCTTCCCCGGACCCCCCTGATGATTGCTCCTTCTCATCGGACGGGCTCCTGGTGTCGTGGATGAATTTCTCTTCAACGGTGGTGGGTACGATAATGATCTTGTCCTTTTCCCCCCTCCCGGGCTTTATCAGCCTGCCGATCCTTATTTTCCTCGGAAAGCCGTCCTCTTCACGCTGCCTGTCACGCTCCAGCAATTCGTCTATGGAGCTGAGGCCTGACAGGTATGTGGGCCTCGGGGATGAGGATTGCTGCAGCTCCAGGTCGCTATACTCGTAGAGGCCCCCCTGGAAAGCTGGGCCTATGGATGTAGATCCTGGTGATAGGGTCTCCTCCTCAGGACAAAGGTGGACAGGGTCATAGCCTCGTTCGAGATTTTTTCTCCCAATATCTGAAGACGCTTTAATATTCATAACTTAATTGGCTTTTTCCCCGTATCCTTGTCCCTTACGCCTTTAGCCCTGCGCCCTGTGCCGCTGTACTATCGCTTACAGTTGTCAAAGGAGCACTTAGGCTTGGGACCTGGATTTCTATGGCTAGTTTTCATCATTCTGGGTGCAGAAATACTCGATAGTCTTCTGGGCGCAGGTATTGCAGTACCCGAGCTTGTTCAGCATGGTATCGATCATGCGGTCGTATAATTTCTGGTTTTCATCATTTGTGCGGTTGGCAAGGGCCCCAATAAGGCTGCCCGCCCCGGCGATGTCAGACTTCAGCCTCACATCCGTGACGGCCTTGACAAGCTCTATGTTGTCCATAAAGTCGTATTCCGAATTGACGGACATCTTCTGGCCGTATATCTTTCTTATGGATGTCCTGAAGGTCTCGGACTGTTCCCTGGTCTTGAGGCCGAGCCTTTCTTCAACGCTCTGTATATATTTTTCATCGATCTTCAGGGCCCTCAGTTCGCCCGTCTGGGGATCCTTGTATTTCCACATCTTATCCGGGCCCAGGTTTTCAGCGTCAATGCCGATAATCATGTTCACATAGCTCATGACGTCCTTTCGAATGGCGTGGGGCTCGTCCATGTATGCGTTAAACATCTCAGTCATTATCCTCTCGCGGTATAGTCCTTTGGCCACCTTTAGGTCCTCGAAATATTTTTTTCTTGTGTCCGCCTCTGAGACATAGTCGAGGATCACTCTCTCCAGTGCCTTGAATACATCCTCGGCGAACATGCACTTGCCCTCGTTGGTCTCGGAGGTCTCCATCAGCAGCTGGATGGCCCTTCCCAGGTCCCTCTGGCCCAACCCCTTTTGCCCGTATCTCCTGGTGATGTCCGGTTCGTGATTGAGGTCGTCAATCACCTCTGCCAGTGTCTTGATGCTCTTCTCGCCAGCTACCTCCCCTGCGGAAAGCTTCATGGTCTCGATGGGGGTCAGTTTCTCGGACCTGGGGAGACGCGTCAGGACCACGGCCACGGACGCAGCGTAATTGAGATTGGGGTCCCTGTGGAGGCGCTCCTTTGTCAGGGTCGATTTGGATTCATTGCCGATGGCGTAGCTGGTCAGTTGATCCTGAAGCCTGTAGTCCGTGTTATGGGCCACGTAGCAGATCCTGCACCTGTCAACTATGGGGGCCTCTTCCTTCTCGGCAAGGAACCTGTTGAACTCGGAGTTGTTGCTTGTGGCGACAATCAGTGTGTCTATGGGCCACCTGAACCCGTCGATCTCTATGTTCCTGTTCTGGATTACTCCTAAATAGACTTGCACGAGGTCCTTCTTGTTCTTGAAGATTTCATCGCTGAAGTGGATCCCTCCTCCTGCGACCCTTGCCAGGGCCCCCCTCCTTAAGTCGAATCGATAGGGATTGTTCTGGTCTGAGATATGGAGCAGCCGCTGAATCGATTCTTCACCCAGGAGGTCCACGGCGGAGGAGGTGATCTTGTCCTTGGCCGAGTATTTGCCGGTCACCGTGCCGAGGCTCTCGCTCAGGGGGACAGGGACTACCTCAATATGATCCATCATCTTTTTAATGTCGCCGTCTGCAAGGTCCCGTATGTCATTCAGGATGAAATCGCTGCACGCCCCAAGGGGCCTGTAGTTCTCGTAAAGTGTCTCTACCTCTCCATTTTTGAATCCCCCATGTTTCTCCAGGAAGGTCACATTCTGATCCCGTGACTCAAATAGATTCATGGCCAAAATCATCGGATCTTCAAAGGTCTGTGACTGGATCTGGTTGATCTTTCCATAGGTGCTCAGTTTTTCAAGATTCATGAAGTTGATTGTATATCTTCGATTCTCTTCCCTGGCGAGGAAGCTCCTATAGAGGGAGCATAGATAATCCACAAAGAAGGTCTTACCATTCCCTGGTTCGCCCACGAGCACAAAGGCCATCTCTTTTGAAGATCCTCCTTCGGCGGCGTCCTTTACAAAGGACACAAAGCTGTTTATCTCGTCAAACATGCCGATGACATGTTTCTGGCCGTTCCGGAAGAGTCTGAAATCATATGTGCTCTTACTGTGGACGACCACCTTTTCAATTAATTCTTTTTCTTCGAGGATCATTCTGGCGACACTCTGAAAGGAGTTTTCAAATCGCCTGTTTCCTCCTTTTACCTCCTTGAGATGGTACTCTAAAGTCCTTGCGCCGTTTTCATTCATTTTTGCCTCCTGGGTGATTCTTTTTAAAGCCTTTCGGGAATTCCCCATCCCCTGCAATCGGGTCATTTCCAAAATAAAAGCCATGGGTGGGAGGCCATGGCTCTTGAAGGTTCAGGTAGAGTTCGCGCGTATTTTTATCAATTTTTTTTTCAGCTCGGAATTCGAGAGTCCATGGGAATTTTTTCAAGATCCTCACCTGCAAGGCCCTGATTTTCAGCCATACAGTCTGTATATGATGTCCAATCTTTTGTTTGATGAAAATGCAATTAACATGCCACTAAATAATAATGATTTCCTCTGCTGCGTTTTTATCGTTATTTCAAAGTATTGCACATTATTCGCAATATGACGGGCATGGGGGATTATTTTTGACCGCCTTGCCAAATTTATGACGGCGATCTATGGAAGCCCGAACCACAATCAGGATGTACGTGTTATATCGCCCTTGTTCTTTCCGACCTGGAGTGCACAGAAAAGGCGTGGGGCACAGGGTATAAAGGGATCAAATTTCAATTTCATTTCATTGTAAGAAACCCCCGGTATGCGGGAGTAAGAAACAGAGGCTACGCCATAGGAGTCATTGTCCATCCTCCGTAGCAGTGCTACTGCGGAGGACGGGCTC